>JAFAAX010000001.1 GCA_023426345.1 Actinomycetes bacterium | reverse complement strand
GCCCCGGCGGCGGGCGGGGGCGCCGGGGCGGTCGCCAACGGGAGCGACGGCGCGCCCGCCTCCGCCGAGTCAGATCGCCCGACGAGGAGCCGGGCGGCGCGCGCCTCCTCGACCACCGCCGTGTCGTCACCGGGCAGCCAGATGCCGGAGGCGCGCAGCTCGCCGCCGCGGTCGCACAGGACCTCCTCCAGAGGGCCGTCGGCGGCCACGGTCGCGTCCCCCAGGACGATCGCGCGGTCGACCAGGTCCGCCCAGATGTCGACGCGGTGCTCGATGACGACGAGCGTCGCCCCGGTACGCTCGAGGACGCGGCGGGTCGCGTCGACGACCTCGAGCACGCCCTCGGGGTCCAGGTTGGCGGTGGGCTCGTCCAGCAGCAGCAGCCCCGGGCGCATCGCGAGGACCGAGGCCAGCGCCAGACGCTGCTTCTGCCCGCCGGACAGCTTCGACGTCGGGTGGTCGAACGCCAAGTCCTCCAGGCCCACCGCGTCCAGGGAGGCGCGGACCCGCCGCCAGATCTCATCGCGTGGCACCCCGAGGTTCTCGCACCCGAAGGCGACGTCGTCGCCGGCGCGCGCCAGGACGACCTGCGCCTCCGGGTCCTGCATGACCAGTCCGGCCCGGCCGCGGCAGTCCGCGGGCGCCTCGCCGTCGACCGTGAGAGTGCCGGCGGCGTCGCCCTCGTCCTCGCCCCCGAGCACCCCCGCCAGGCCGCCCATCAGCGTGGACTTGCCCGCGCCGGACGCGCCGAGCAGCAGGACGCGCTCGCCGGGCTCGACGTCCAGGTCGATGTCGCGCAGCGCCCACGCCCGCCGTCCCGCGTGGCGCCAGCCCCATCCGCGCGCCTCGACGCGCGCGCCGCTCACACCCGCGCCCGGACCTCGCGGCCGGCGGCGAAGCGGTCGAGCGCGCCCGTCTGGGCGAGCGCCCGCACCAGCAGCCAACCGACCAGGCCGGCCAGCACCGCGCCCGTGACGACCTGCGCGCCCAGGTAGATGAGGTTGTACGTCGTCCCCTTCGCGAAGTTCGGCGTGGCGCCGTAGAAGCCCTCGAAGACCCAGGCGCCGACGCCGGCCCCGATCCCGCCGAGCATCGCGACGGCCAGCGAGAACCGCCGATAGGCGAAGAGCAGGACGACCAGCTCCACGCCCAGCCCCTGGACGATGCCCGAGTACAGCGTGGAGATCGCCCACTGCGACCCGAACGCGGTCGACACCGCCGCGGCCAGGACCTCGACGAAGATGGCGGCGCCCGGCTTGCGGATGACGAGCGCCCCGATCACCCCGCCCAGGTACCAGATGCCCGCCAGCAGCCCGCCGAAGCCGGGGGTGAGCGCGTCGATCGCCGCGTATCCCGCACCGCCGATCTGGTTCCACACCACGAAGATCAGCCCGCAGGCCACGCCGAGGATCGCCGCCGTCACCATGTCGACGACCCGCCAATGCAGGCGCGCGGCACCTCGGGCGGCGGCGGTCGTGGTGGAGGCCGAAGTCGTACCAGCCATGTCAGCTTGTCCTTTCCCATGCTGAGCAACACTGGTGCGCACGAGAAAGAGCCTTCCTCCGCCGGTATGAGCCGGGTCAGGTTCTACGGTCGAGGGCTCCGAGCCCTCCTCTCAACCCGGTCTCCCGGGTTCCCGTGGCACTGGACGCCAGTATAAGCGACCCCGCCCCCGCGAGGTTCGCCCAACTGCCACCCCGAGATGGGCGAACCTCGCGCGGGAGGAAGAGGAGGAGCGTCAAGCGCGGGAGAGCAGCCGTTGGCGGTGCCAGATGGCGGCAGCCGTGACCCCCAGCAGCCACACCGCGGCGGCGATGAGGCCCGCGCGGGTGGTGGGACTCAGGCACAGGATGACCACCAGCGCCGCCATGGCCCCGAGCATGATCCATCCGGAGGCCGCGCCGCCGGGCGCGCGGAACCGCGAGGCGCGGTGCCGCTCGGGGCGGCGCCTCAGCCACGCCAGGTAGCACACGGCGATGATCGTCCACACGGCCATGAACAGGGTCGTCGACATGGACGTCACCAGGGTGAAGGCCTCGATGATCGAGTCGCCTCGGGCCAGGATGACGATGGCGCTGAGCAGCAGCACGGACGACAGGAACAGAGCGTTGCGCGGCACGCCGCGCGCCGACAGCCGGTGGAACACGCGCGGCGCATCCGACTGCCCGGCCAGTCCGAACACCATGCGCGACGTCGAGTAGATGCCCGAGTTGGCCGAGGACGCCGCCGAGGTGAGCACGACCAGGTTCACCACGGAGGCGGCCGCCCCCAGCCCCGTCATCGCGAACATCGTGACGAACGGCGACGTCCCGGGATCGACCTGATCCCAGGGCGTCACCATCATGATGACGGCCAGGGCCCCGATGTAGAAGAGCATGACCCGGATGGGCACGGAGTTGATGGCGCGGGGCAGGGCGTGCGCCGGGTCGGCCGCCTCGGCGGCCGTGGTCCCCACCAGCTCGATGCCGACGAAGGCGAACACGGCGATCTGGAATCCGCCGAGGAACCCGGACAGCCCCGTGGGGAAGAACCCGCCGTGGCTCCACAGGTTGGACACCGCGGCGCGGGATCCGGACTGGTCCTGGAAGCCGACCGCCACCAGCACGACGCCGACGGCGATGAGCGCCAGGATGGCGACGATCTTGATCAACGCGAACCAGAACTCCGTCTCCCCGAACGCCCGGACGGTCATCGCGTTGAGGGCGAACAGCAGGACGACCGTCGCCAGGATCGGGACCCAGGCGGGCAGCCCCGGCCACCAGTAGCGGACGTACCCGGTGATCGCGACCATGTCGGCCACGCCCGTGACGACCCAGCACAGCCAGTACGTCCACCCGGTGACGAACCCCGCCCACGGCCCCAGGACGTCGCGCGCGATGTCGGCGAACGTCGCGTACCGCGCGTCCGACAGCAGCAGCTCGCCCATGGCGCGCATGAAGAGGAAGAGGACCCCGCCCACCAGGCCGTAGACGAGCAGCACGGACGGTCCGGCCGTCGCGATCGTCTTCCCCGATCCCATGAACAGGCCCGTCCCGATGGCGCCGCCGATGGCCATGAGCTGGATGTGGCGGTTCTGCAGGGAGCGGTGGAGGGTGCGACCGGCATCGTCGGTGGCGCCGGCCCCGCGCGGGGGCGCCTCGGGCGCGCCGATGGCGGTGCGGGCCGCGGAGTGGTCGTCGGGCATCGGCTTCTTCAGATCGAGGGACGCCCTCGTCGATGACGGGGAGCGCCGGGAACGGCGCCCACCCACGGTAGCGCGGCCGGGAGGGCGTCCGGGCGGGCCACCGCGGGATGGACGCTCGGCCCCGTCCGACGGCGGACCTCCTCCCCCATTGACGAGGCCGCCCCCTCCGCGCGGGGCCGGGTCCCGCGACGGGGGCGCAGGTCAGCGGGACTCGAGGTACTCCTTGGCGGCCTGGAGCTCCTGCTCCCAGGACCCGGAGTTGTCCTCCCAGACCTGGCGGGCCTCCTCGGCGTCGTCGGAGACGCCGGACAGGCCGGACTCCTCGACATGCAGGGCGACGCCGCCGTCCTCCTCGGACAGGGAGAACTCGACGCGGGTCGTGTGCTCCTCGGGGAACTCGTCGCCGGCCACCGGATACCAGCGGAAGGAGACGACGTCCATCGGGTCCTCGTCCTCGTGCTCGACCAGCCAGGTCCCGGCCTCCGGATCGCTGACGTGGTAGAGGCCGTCCTGGTCGCGGTCGACCTCGTGATCGCCCAGCGGCCCGTCGTTGATCCACCAGCCCGGCTCGCTCACGAGCCGCCACACGTCCTCCATCGTGGCGTCGATCACCACGTCCGCCTCGATGGTGTCGTAGTCCTGGCGGGTCTCCGGATCGTCTCCGTCGTCGATGATGTCCATGGGACAACGGTATCGGGACCGGGAGTCCCGCGGAAGCGTTCGTTCCCGGGGATTTCTGAACGGGGGCCGGGACGAAAACGCGGCGCGCCGCGCGGGGGGCGGCGCGGCGTCCTGGGTCGGAGGTCCCAGAGCGAAGGGCCTGAATGCGCCCGTTTCCAGGGACGAAGGGACCACGCTGCGGCGGACGTCGGGTGGTGCGCCGCGACCCGCCTACGCTGGGAGCGCGTCGTCGGCGGAAGCCCGCGGCGCGCGACCGAGTCCAACGAAGGAGTCCACGTGCGTATTGGAGTGCCCCACGAGGGCGCAGACCAGCCGCTCGTCGCATCCACGCCCGACACCGTCGCCAAGCTGGTCAAGCTCGGCTATGACGTGTCCGTGGAGGCGGGAGCGGGGGCGCAAGCCCGCTATCCAGACAGCCAGTACGAGGCCGCAGGGGCCGTGCTGGGCGGAGAGACGGAGGTCTGGGGAGCCGACATCGTGCTCTCCCTGGACGATCCCACCCCCGACCATCTCGCCCTCATGCGGCCCGGCGCCACGCTGATCGCCCGGCTGGCGCCCGCACGCAACCCCGACATGCTGGAGAAGATGCGCGACGCGGGCATCACCGCCCTGGCGCTGGACACGGTCCCGCGCATCTCGCGCGCGCAGGCGATGGACGTCCTGTCCTCCCAATCGAACCTGGCGGGCTACCGGGCCGTCGTCGAGGCCGCCTTCGCGTTCGGGCGCCCCTTCACCGGGCAGATCACGGCGGCCGGGAAGGTCCCGCCCGCCGACGTCTACGTCATCGGCGCCGGGGTCGCCGGCCTGGCGGCCATCGGCACGGCCCACTCGATGGGCGCGCAGGTCGCCGCCACGGACGTGCGCCCCGAGGTGGCCGAGCAGGTCGAGTCCATGGGCGCGGAGTTCCTGGCGGTCCCCGTCGCCCAGGAGAAGTCCGAGGACGGCTACGCCAAGGAGATGAACGCCGACCAGGCGGCGGCCGCGAACCGGCTCTACGCCTTCCAGTCGGCCAAGTCCGACATCGTCATCACCACGGCGAACGTCCCCGGGCGCAAGTCCCCGATCCTCCTGGACGACGCCGCGATCAACGCGATGGCGCCCGGCTCGGTGATCGTCGACATGGCGGCCGCCAACGGCGGCAACACGACGATGACGGTGCCCGGCGAGGTCCACACGACCCCCGGCGGCGTCATCATCATCGGCTACACGGACCTGGCGGGGCGCCTGCCCACCCAGTCCTCCCAGCTGTACGGGCAGAACATCGTCAACCTGCTCAAGCTGATGACGCCCGCCAAGGACGGGCAGCTGGCGCTCGACCTCGAGGACCAGATCGTCCGCGGCATCACGGTGACCCACGGCGGCGACATCCTGTGGCCGCCGCCGAAGGTGCAGGTCTCGGCCGCGACGCCGCAGGTCCCGCCCTCGTCCCTCAGCCAACCCACTCCGGCGGAGAAGGCGGCTCAGGCCGCGGCGGAGGCGAAGAAGGCCGCCGCGAAGAAACGCAACACGACGATCGGCGCGATCGTCGCCGCGGTGCTGCTGATCGCGCTGGTCCTGGTGACGCCCACCGCGGCGGCCGGGCACTACATCGTGCTGATGCTGGCCGTCGTCGTCGGCTTCTACGTCATCACGAACGTCACGCACAGCCTGCACACCCCGTTGATGTCGGTGACGAACGCGATCTCGGGCATCATCCTGGTCGGCGCGATCCTGCAGGTCGGCTCCTCCAACCTGGTGGTGACGATCCTCAGCTTCATCGCGATCACCATCGCGTCCATCAACATCTTCGGCGGCTTCACGGTCACGCACCGCATGCTCGCCATGTTCAGGAGGGACTGAACCATGACGGCATCGGCACTGTCCGCGTTCCTGCCCGCGCTCCCGGGCGTCCTGCCCGCAGCCGGCCTCACCGGCACCGGGGCGACCTTCGTCGACCGCTTCACGGTCCTCGCCTACCTGGTCGCCGCGCTCCTGTTCATTCTGGCCCTGTCCGGACTGTCCCAGCACGAGACGGCCCAGCGGGGCAACACCTTCGGCATCGTCGGCATGGCGATCGCATTGGTCGCCACCATCACGCTGGCGCTGACGTCCGACCCGGGGCGCGGCGTGTGGGTGACGGCCCTGCTCATCGCCCTGGCGATGATCATCGGCGCCGCCATCGGCACTACGGTGGCCCGCAAAGTCGAGATGACGGGGATGCCCCAGCTCATCGCCATGCTCCACAGCTTCGTGGGCCTGGCCGCCGTGCTGGTCGGCTACAACTCGTTCCTGGCCCCCACCGAGGAGGCCCACGCCCTGGGCGGCTTCCACCTGGGCGAGATCTTCCTCGGCGTCTTCATCGGCGCCGTCACCTTCACCGGTTCGATCATCGCGTTCCTCAAGCTGTCGGGGAAGATGAGCGGGCGCCCGCTGCTGCTGCCGAACCGCAACCTCATCAACCTGGTCGCGGTCCTCATCTCCCTGGGCCTCATGGTGTGGTTCATCAACGCGCCGGAGAAGTCCGGGGCGGCGTGGATCGCGCTGGCGGCGATGACAGTGATCGCGCTGCTGGTCGGCCTGCACCTGGTGGGGGCCATCGGCGGCGGCGACATGCCGGTGGTCGTGTCGATGCTGAACTCGCTGTCCGGCTGGGCCGCGGCCTTCGCGGGCTTCATGCTGGACAACGATCTGCTCATCATCACCGGCGCGCTGGTCGGCTCCTCCGGCGCCTACCTGTCCTTCATCATGAGCAAGGCGATGAACCGCAAGTTCGTCTCCGTCATCCTGGGCGGATTCGGATCGGGAGCGTCGAAGAAGGGCGCGAAGGCCGGCGCGGCGGGCGCGCCCGAGGAGCAGGGCGAGTACCGGGAGACCGACGCCGCCTCCGTGGCGACGCTGCTCAAGGACGCCCACCGGGTCGTCATCACGCCCGGCTACGGCATGGCCGTCGCCCAGGCCCAGTACCCGGTCGCCGACCTCACCCAGAAGCTGCGCGACATGGGCATCGAGGTCACGTTCGGCATCCACCCGGTCGCCGGCCGCCTACCCGGGCACATGAACGTCCTGCTGGCCGAGGCCAAGGTGCCCTACAACATCGTCCTCGAGATGGACGAGATCAACGACGACTTCCCCGAGGTCGACGTCGTCCTGGTCATCGGCGCGAACGACACGGTCAACCCCGCCGCCACCGAGGAGCCGGACTCGCCGATCGCCGGCATGCCGGTCCTCAAGGTCTGGGAGGCCCAGGACGTCATCGTGTTCAAGCGCTCGATGGCCACCGGCTACGCGGGCGTGCAGAACCCCCTGTTCTTCCGGGAGAACACGCAGATGCTGTTCGGCGACGCGAAGGCGAGCGTGGAGGACATCATCAAGAGCCTGTGATCTCGATGTGACGTCGGTTCGGGGTCTTCCGCGACTGCGCGCCGCCCGTGGCGGTCCGGCTCAGTCGCGCGGCCCTGGCCGATTGACGAGGGCGGCCCCGCGTGGCCCGGTTCGCCGGGTCCCGCGGGGCCGCGTTCTTTCAGGCCCCGCCGGCCAACGTTCCTCCCTGCCCCGCGTCGTCCGCCCTCGTGAGGCTCGGTCTCCATGCGGGGGGAGCTATTGTCGACGTGAGGAGCCAACGTCGACGTCGGGAGCTGATACGGCGGCTCCTCACACTGACAAGGACTCCCGACATCGACACCGACTCCCGAGAGTGTGAAGGCAGCCCGGGCATCATCCACCCAGGCCGCGGCCATCCACAGGCCGCAAAGAGCGCGCGAAGTTGTCCACAGCTGCCCGAGCCGCGGCGGCGCGCTGCCACGATCATCGCCAGTGTGGGTCCCATGACGCTCATCGACACTCGCCTGGTTCCCCTGGGACGCTCCCAATCCCTTCCCAACGACGCGAGTGTCGTCCGCCTCAGACGCGGCGTCGGACTCCGAACAGGTCCAGCGGACCAGGAGGCTCCTCCCTGGCAGACGCGCGAGATGATCGCACGGGCCCGTCTCTTCGCTGTCGCGGGGACCCTGAGTGGCTCTGTTGTCTTTGCCCTGTACTCCGCGCTCGCAATCTGGGGCATCGTGGGATGGATCGACAATCCCGATGTCACCTTCCGATACCCGTCTCGCTACACAGGCACCGGCCTGCGCACTGTCGAAATCGGACGGACTGCAGTCCCGGCGGTCCGGGCTCGCCAGATCCGGGCAACCGCCCTCGCGCCGCACATCATGCGTCTGGGAGACATCCTCGTCGACGGACTTGAGACGACCGCGCTCCTCTTCGCGATGTCTCGGCACCCGCTAGAGGCATTCGTCGCCGTCAGCGCGATCCTTCGCAAGATGACCGGCGTCGCCGACAAATTCGTGCTGCGCCGCGAACGCGACCTCGCCGAGTCCGCACGCCTCAAGCTGCTCGCAGCCCTCGATGACGCGCACGATCTCAGGGGAATCCGCACCGCGCGTCGCATCCTCATCCATGCCGACGCCCGGTGCGAATCACCCGGCGAGGCCGCCCTGCTGTGGCTCGTGCTCTCAGTGTGCCCGGTCATGCCCGAGACCCAGTACGAGGTCGTCGCGGGCAGCCGGATCCGTTTCATCGACATCGCGTTCCCGGGGCTCAAGATCGCCCTGGAGTTCGACGGCGTCGGCAAGACGGGGCGAGACCAGGCGGCCTTCTCGAAGTACAAGCGCGACCAAATGGAGCGCGACAACGCCCTGATCAACGCCGGATGGCGGGTCTACCACTTCGGATGGGGCGACTTCCACGACTTCGCGGCCCTGCGCGACTGGCTGGTTCGTCAACTCCACTGGCACGGCGCCGCCGTCCCCGCCGACCGGCGGGCCCTCTACCGCCCGGTCCCGCCGGAGCTCACATCCTGGACGCGTCGCCTGGGAATGCCCACGGGCGCGACGACTCGACGTGAGGAGGATCCCCTATCGGTGTGAGGGGCGGATCAACAGCCGACAGGGCGGCGGCGCTCACTCCCAGCGGAAGAACCGGACCGCCAGGCCGCCGCAGACCGCCGTCATCGCGACCATCACGGCCAGGGCGGCCCCATGGGCGGCCAGGCCGTCGCCGGACCAGACGCCCGTGAGAGCGGTGACGAGTTGCGTGAGAGGCGACCAGTCCGCCGCCGCGCGGACGCCTGCCGGCAGGACCGCCAACGGCACGGTGGCGCCCGAGGACATGAGGAGCACGATGATGAGGATGTTCCCGACGGGCGTCACCACGCCCATGGAGGGCATGATCGCGGCCAGCAGGTATCCGAGGGCTGTGAAAGCGAGGAGCCCGAGGACCAGGACCAGGGCGACGGAGGCCACGTGGGCGCCCGCGCCGACCCCGAAGGCGGCCGCCCCCACGGCCAGCGCCAGGCCCATGCCGACGACGCCCATCGCGAAGTGGCGGGTGAGGTCGGCGGCGATGATCACGCCCGGTCGCAGGGGCGTCGCCCGGAGACGGCGCAGAACGCCCTGCTCGCGCAGGCCGACGACGTCCAGCGGCACGGTGAGGACGCCCATCATCGCCACGACGACGCAGGTCAGAGCCGGCATCTGCATCCCGATGAAGCCCTGGCCGCCGAACTCCGGACGCGGATCGTTCCCGAAGATCACGCCCAGGATGAGGACCATCAAGGGCGCCAGGAACACGGTGAAGAACAGGCTGACGGGCTCACGGAGCGCGGACAGCGCCAGTGCCCGCGTCATCTCCCGGTACGCGCGCATCAGGCGGCCTCCTCCCGCATCGCCCGCCCGGTGAGGGCGAGGAACACGTCCTCCAGCGTGCCCGGCAGGACCTGGAGGTCCGAGAACCCCGCGCCCGCCCCGCTCAGGGCCGCCACGACCGCAGGCACCGCCTGCGCCGAATCGGCGTCCACGTGGACGGACCTCCCCTCGCGACGCACCGCCGTCACCCCCGGGATGGCGCGCACCGCGGAGAAGGGGGCGTCGCCCTCGTCCGTGAAGACGATGCGGATCCCCGGGGCGTGCGCCCCGACGAGCTCCGCCACGGTCCCGAGGGCGACGATCCGCCCGCGGTCGACCACGGCGACGCGGTCGCACAGGCGCTGGGCCTCCTCCATGAAGTGGGTGGTGAGGACCACCGTGGCGCCCGCGCGGCGGATGCCCTCGACGACATCCCACATGGCGATGCGCGTCTGGGGGTCCAAGCCGGTCGTCAGCTCGTCGAGGAAGACGACGGCGGGGCGTCCGACCAACGCCGTCGCGATGAGGACGCGCTGACGCTGGCCGCCCGAGAGCCGGGAGACCCGGCGGTCCTCCAGCCCGGTCAGTCCCAGAGCGGCGATGAGCTCGTCGACGGGACGGGGGTCGTCGAAGAAGGAGGCGAAGAGCCGGATCGTCTCTCGAACGCGCAGGCCGGGGACCAGGGCGGCCGACTGCAACTGCACGCCCACGCGGCGGTAGAAGTCGGAGTCGGCGCGCGCGGGGTCGCGCCCGAGGACGCGGACATCTCCCGCGTCCCGGCGCCGAAGTCCTTCCAGGCATTCGACCAGCGTCGTCTTGCCGGCTCCGTTGGGGCCGATGAGGCCCAGGATCTCGCCGGAGCGGACCTCCAACGAGATCCCGTCGACCGCCGTCACCGTCCCATAGCGGACGAGGACGTCGCGCGCGACGATGGCCGGCTCCGCCTCACTCATGGTCGCCGCCCAGCAGCGGGGCCAGCATCTCGTAGAACGCCTGCTGGCCCTCCATCGAACGCTGCAGCACGCTGACCGGAGCGACCCACAGGCCGCTCTCCAAATCGCCGAAGACCAGCAGACGGTCGCCGGCGGCGATCCCGAAGTCGCTGCGGGCGTCGGCGGGCACGACGATCTGCCCGCGCTCCCCCACCTTGACGGCGCCATAGAACTTGCGGTTCTCGGACGGGGAGGCCGCCGCGCCCTCCGGGGCGTCCGAGGGGTCTGGGGCATCCGACGCCCCATCCGACATGTGATTCATATCCACATGATAAATCATACCAGTCATACTCAACCGCGCGGGACGCCCTCGTCCAGAGAGTCGGCGCACCGGGTGAGGGCGCGCCCGAGCACCTCCGCCTCGTCGGTGGAGAGGCCGCGGAGCATCTGTCCGACCACGGCCTCGACCTGGCCCGACGCGCGGCTGAGGAGCCCGCGGCCGGCGGGGGTGAGCGTCGTCGGACGGGCCCGGCCGCGGGGCGCCGTCTCGGCGCGCTCGACCAGGCCCCGGTCGGCGAGGGACCGCAGCAGGGAGTTCATGGTCTGCCGCGTGACGAAGACGCTGCGCGCGAGGTCGGAGTTCGACTGGCCCGGAGCGCGGCTGAGCGAGTCGAGGCACGAGTACTGGGGAGTCGTCAGCCCGAGGGGCCGCAGGGCCTCGTCCATCCGCGATCGCAAGGCCGCCTGCGCGCGCTTGAGCTCATACCCCACCCGCATGCCCGGATCGCCGGCGTCTCCCGCTTGTCTCATGTCAGTATTCTGACATAGGCTGCGAATGTCAGTATCCTGACATCAATGATCGAGAGGACATCCCATGACCGTCACCGGCCCCGACTTCATCGCCCTGCAGGTCCGCGACCTGGAGGCCTCCGCTCGCTTCTACGAGGAACGGATCGGCCTGCGCCGCGCTCCCGCAGGGCCTCCGGGAGCCGTCGTCTTCGAGACCGCCCCCATCGCCTTCGCGGTGCGCGAGCCGCTGCCCGGCGTCGACCTGGACGCGACGCCCCGGCCGGGCCTCGGCGTCGCCCTGTGGATGTCCTGCGACGCGGTGGACGATCTCCATCGTTCGCTGGCGTCGGACGGCGTGCCGATCCTCCGCGCACCCGAACCGGGCCCGTTCGGGCTCGCCTTCACCTTCGCCGATCCCGACGGCTACGCCGTGACGGTGCACGGAGCCGCCTGACGGCGACGGGGCCCGCCCACCCGGGGCCCGGTCGATCGGGCCCCCCGCCGGGTCAGCGCCCGAAGAGGCGGGCGAAGAAGCTCTCGCCCGAGCCCGAGGACGCCCGGCCCGCGCCGACGGAGGCCGCGCCCTTTGCCGCGTCCGCGTCCTTGTCGTGTCCGGGGCACCACTGACTCGCCGGCACGGTCGCGCGGACCTGGTCGATGTGCTGGCCGCATCCGGCCCAGGTGGTCTTGCCGCAGACCTTGCACGTCACTGCTCGACACATGGGGATTCCTTCTCTGGTGGGGTGGGCTACTTGCAAGGGACAAGGGGCGGGCGCGGATGGGGGCGCGGGCTGGGATGCGCCCCATCACGCCAGGGAGAGGAAGAGCTTCTCCAGCTCCGCCACGGTGAGGTCGTCCCCGGAGGCCCCGGCGTCGTCGGAGCCTCCCGATCCGGTCCCGCGCGCCTCCGCCCCGTCGGCCTGGTCGGCCACGCAGTCCTTCATGGCGGTCGCGATGATCGCGAATCCGGCCCGGTCCAGCGCTGAGGACACCGCCGAGAGCTGGGTGACGACCTCCCGGCACGATCCGCCGCGTTCGACCGCGGCGATGACGCCGTCCAGCTGGCCGCGCGCCCTCTTGAGACGGTTGAGGATACGACGCTGTGCGTCCTGGTCAGGCGCGGTCATGACGATCAGTGGTCCTTCCCGGGTTCGGCGTCGCCGGAGACGAGGACGTCGCCGGCGCGCGCGCCCAGCACGGCGCGCAGGGTGAGCATGCCGCCCGACAGCGACGCCGAGTCGAAACCGGCCTGGGCGAGCACGCGGTGGGCGATGGCCGAGCGCACGCCGGACAGGCAGTGCACGCGGACGGGCCGGCCGGCGGCGGCGGCCCGGACCTCGTCCAGGCGCTCGCGCAGCTCCGTGTGGGGGATGTTGAGGGCCCCCGGCAGATGGGCGGCGGCGTACTCCCGGCGGCTGCTGACGTCGAGGATGAGCGCGGTGCGGCGGACCTCGTCCAGGTCATGGGCGTCCCACAGCCGCAGCGTCCCGTCGAGCACGTTGGACCCGACCATCCCCGCCAGATTGAGGGCGTCCTTGGCCTGCCCGTAGGGCGGGGAGTAGCACAGGTCGAGGTCGATGAGGTCGCCGACGCGCATCCCCGCGCGGATGGCCGTGGCCAGGACGTCGATCCGCTTGTCCACGCCGGCCGCCCCCACCGCCTGGGCGCCCAGCAGCAGTCCGTCCTCCGCGCCGATGTGCACGACCAGGTGGATCGGCGAGGCGCCGGGGAAGTAGCCCGCGTGGTCGTTGGGGTGGAGGCGCAGGGTGACGTGCTCGATGCCCGCCGCCTCCAGGGACGCGCGGTTCGCCCCCGTCATCGCCGTCGTCAGCCGGCCGACGCGGATGATTGCGGTGCCGAGCGGGCGCGGGACGCGACGGGCTCCCCGGTCCCCGCGGACGATGTCGTCGGCGACCTGGCGCCCGGCGCGGTTCGCGGGCCCGGCCAAGGCGACCGGGCGTCGAGCCCCCGTCACGGCGTCGACGCTGAGGGTCGCGTCGCCCACTGCCCACACGTCAGGAACGCTGGTCCGCCCATGCCCGTCGACGACGATCGCCCCGCGCTCGCAGGCGACGCCCGCCTGCTCGAAGACGCCGGTGTCCGGACGCACGCCCGCGGCCAGGACGATGAGATCCGCCTCCGCACGGCTGCCGTCCGACAGCTCGACCAGGTCCGCGCCGCCGGAGGCGGCGCCGCCCTCGTCCATGCCCCCGCCGCCAAGACCGCCACCGACCGGAACGATCCGCTGCGCCGCCACGCCGGTGCGCACGTCGATGCCGAGCCGGCGGAGCTCCTGCTCCACCCACCAGGCCTGCTCGGCCTCCAGCGGCGGCAGGACGTGCGGCGCGAACTCGACCACGGTGGTCGTCACGCCCCGGCGGGCCAGGGCCTCGGCGGCCTCCAGGCCGATGAAGCCGGCGCCGAGCACGACGGCCCGGCGCGCCCCGTCCGCCACGCGCTCGGACAGGGCCACGGCGTCCTCGACGCTGCGCAGCGTGCGCACGCGGGGCGACTCCAGGCCCTCGATCGGCGGGCGCGCGGCGCCGGCTCCCGGGGAGAGGACCAGCGCGTCGTAGGGAATCCGCTGCTCGCCCTGCGCGGTCCGCACCCGTACCTCGTGGGCCGCGGCATCCAGCCCGACCACGTCGTGGCCGGTGCGCACATCCAGACGCAGGGCGGCGCCGAGCGTCGAGGGGGTCTGGACCAGGAGCCGGTCGGCCTCCTCGATCTCGCCCCCGACGAAGTAAGGGAGCCCGCAGTTGGCGAAGGAGACGTGCGGGCCGCGCTCGAGGACCACGATGTTCGCCGACTCGTCGAGCCGCCGCGCGCGGGCCGCGCAGCTCATCCCTCCGGCGACGCCTCCGACCACCACGATCCGACGAGGGCGGGGCGCGCTCGCCGCGCGGTCGGGTCCGGCGGGCGTCGCGGGCTCGGCGGGCATGGAGGGGGTGCTGGCCGGGCCGCTCCCGGGGGCGGTCGCGGACATGGACGAGGGCGTCGCCTCGGAGCGTTGGGTCGCGGTCATGCTCAGGACTATACCCCCAGGGGTATCTTCACGCGCAAGCGGACCGTTCCAGCGGAGCGAGGGAACCCACCCGGCGACGGGGAAACCCCCTCGCGCAACCCAGGGTTCCGCGAGGGGGTCGCCCCGCGCGAGCGGGGCCGTCCTCGTCAATGGGCGGGATGGAGCGGACTCAGCGGGTCGGCGGAGTCGTCGCCATGTGGCGCGCGCCGATGAGGCCGAAGACCGAGGCCGGGCCGATCGTCGATCCCGGACCGGGATAGGTGTGGCCCATCACGGCGGCCGTCGTGTTCCCGGCGGCGTAGAGGCCGTCCACGACGGAGCCGTCCTCGCGCAGGACGCGGGCGTGCTCGTCGGTGACCAGGCCGCCCTTCGTCCCCAGGTCCCCGGGGACGATGCGATACGCGGTGAACGGCCCGTGCTCCAGGGGGGCCAGGTTGTTGTTCGGGCGGATCGTCGGATCGCCGTAGTAGCGGTCGTAGGCCGAATCGCCGCGATGGAAGTCCTGATCCTTGCCGGTGCGGGCGAAGCCGTTGAAGCGCGCGACGGTGGACCGCAGCGTCGCGGGGTCCACGCCGATCTTCCCGGCCAGCTCGTCCAGGGTGGCGGCCTTGTGGAGATCGCCCTTGGCCGCCATCCCCTTCGTCAGCCCCGGCTGGATCGAGAACGTGCGGAAGTAGCGCCGGTTGTAGCGGGCCTCGGTGATCAGCCAGTACGCCCCGTGCCGGTCGTGATCCAACATGTGGTGGCCCAGGTCGATGTAGGACTCGGCCTCGTTGGCGAAGCGCTCGCCCTTCGCGTCCACCATGATCGAGAACGGCAGGGCCCGTTCCCCCACCAGGAACCCGCCGGCCGGGCCCTCCTGGAACGGCGCCAGCGTCGCGCCCCACCAGGCGTCGTCCATGTAGTCCAGCGCGGCGCCCACCTGGTCGCGCGCGAACTCGATGGGCAGGCCGACATTGCCGGGATTGCCGGACGTGTAGCCCGTGACGTCCTGGTACTGGTGGCGCCACTCCTGGTTGGACTCGAACCCGCCGGCGCCCAGCATCACGCCACGCCGGGCGCGCAGGACGCGCTCCTGGCCGGACGCGTCCTTGACCCGCACGCCGACGACGCGCTGGTCCGCCCCCGAGCCCTCGACCTCCAAGCCGACCGCGGCCGTGTTGAGCAGCAGCGGGACCTGCCCGTCCACCAGGACGGCCTTCGCGTAGCTGCCCGCGAGCGCGCCGCCCAGGCCGATCATCTTCTTGCCGCTGGCCAGGCCCGCGATCGTGCGGAACACGAACTCCGCGCCGCGGGCGAATCCGCCGGGCGTGGACCACGCGCGGCCCAACAGCCACACGTCGTTCGTGCGCACCGGCAGCGGGACGACGCCCCGTTGGCTGGCGCCCCACTCGCCCAGCTGCTTCGCATCGAAGCCGGGGACCTCCAGGAGCCGCCCGATCTTGCCGCCGGACAGCTCCGGGTAGTAGTCGGCGTACTCGGGATCGCGCATGAAGCGCATCCCATGGCGCTCCGCCGTGAGGACCAGGTCCTCCACCCCGTCGACAAAGGCCTCCTTGCGGGCCCGCGACGAGGCCGGACCGGGCTCGCCCACCGTCTGCTCCATGTAGTCGAGGGCCTCCTCGCGGGAGTCAGCCGCGCCCTCGCGCTTCATCAGCGGATTGTTCGGCAGCCACATGCCGCCGCCGCTCATCGAGGTGTTGCCGCCCCACTGGTCCGTGCTCTCCACCATGAGGGCGCTGAGGCCCTCGTCCACCGCGCCCAATGCCGTGGCGAACGCGGCAGCGCCGCTGCCCACCACCACGACGTCGTAGGTCTGGTCCGTCATTCCCACTCCACCCCGTTCCTCGTTGTTCTTCGTTCCGTTCCCAGCTCGTCGTCCTGCGCCGCGATCGGCGGCGCGCCCACCGCCCGACGGCGGGCGACAATCGACTCCCCAGCAACCGGATGGTGCTGTCCGGTTCAGTATACTTGTGCGGGTGATCACACGACAGTCGAAACGGTCCGAATCCGCGCTCCGCCCCGCAGCGGCCGCCGGCCCGGGCTCTCGGACGAACCGCGGTCCCGCCGCGGCGGCCGGGAACCGGCAGGCCATCCTGCGATCGGCTCGTCGCCTGTTCGCCGAGCAGGGATTCCTCGTTCCCCTGACGGCCATCGCCCGGGAGGCCGGTGTCGGGCAGGGGGTCCTCTACCGCCACTTCCCCACGCGCATGGCCTTGGCGCTGGCCGTCTTCGACGAGAACCTCACGCGCGTCGAGCAGGTCGCCGCCCGGGCCGCGACGCCGGACGGCCGGAGCGCGGGAGCGGCCGGAGCCCCGTCGGAGGCCGCGAGCACCGCGGCGGAGCCCGCCGGAGCCGCGGACCTCGCGGACGGGACGCCCTCGGCCAGTCCCTTCGAGGCCGTCTGGAGGGAGCTCCTCGACCTCACGCTGTCCAACGCCGCCTTCATCGAGACGGCCGCCGAGTCGGCGCGGCACCCCGGCTCCGAACAGGCCGCCGACCGACTGACCGCGCTGATCGCCCCCCTCCTGGCCGACGCCCAGCAGACCGGCGGGGCCGACGCCGGCCTCGCCGTGCCGGACCTGTTCCTGGCGCTGCGCGCCTCCTACGGCGTGACGGCGACCGCCCCGGATGCCGCCGCCGCGCGCCGCGACGTCGCCACGCTCATGCGCGCGCTGCGCCTGCCCGAACCGGTCGAAGCGTCCTCATTCCCCCGCCCGTGACTTCGGTGCTCTTTCCCCGCGACTTCGGTGCTGTTCGGCCGCGAGTTCGGTTCCCTTCTCCCGCGACTTCGGTGGCGGTCGCCTCGTCCTCATCTCGGAGGAGGCGGGTGACGAGGGCGACCCCCACGAGACCCAGAAGTCCCGCGAGGGGGCGTCGCCCTCGTCGATTCAGTCAGGGACCGAACTCACGGCGGAAGGGAACCGAAGTCGCGGGGAAAGAGGACCGAAGTCGCGGGAGGGGGGCGAGTTCCGGAGGGAGGGGCGGCACCGCCCAGGCCCGATCCACCACCCGCGACCACCGCACCACCCGCACCCCAGGCCCGCCGCACCACCCGCGACCACCGCACCGCCCACACCCGATCCACCACCCGCACCACCCGCGACCCCCCCGCGACCGACGGATCCGTTCCCGTGATCAGCGGTCCGGGGGCACCGGCCCGGGAACCAGCGCGAGCTCCGGGGGAACGGGCGCGTCCACCACGGCGGGGTCCTGGAGGTGGCAGGCGACCCAGCGGTCCTCCGGCGCGCCCGCGCCGCCGCCTCCGCCACCTCCGACGCGCCCGACGACGGGGCGCACCAGGCGGGGGTCCTCCACCCGGCAGCGGTCGAACGCGTAGGGGCATCGCGGCGCGAAGGGGCATCCGGTGATCGTGCGCGACAAGTCCGGCGGCGATCCGGGGATGCCCGTCAGCGCCCGGCGGGGTCCGCGCAGAGGCGGGAACGAGGACAGCAGCGCCCGGGAGTAGGGGTGTCGCGGACGGCGGTAGACGTCGTCGGCGTCCGCCTGCTCGACGATCTCGCCGGCGTACATGATGGCGATGCGGTCCGCCATCTCGATGAGCAGCGACACGTCGTGGGTGATGAAGATGACCGAGAAGTCGAGCTCCTCGCGCAGCTTCAGGATCCGCGCGATGATCTGACGCTGCATGACGACGTCCAGGGCGGTCGTCGGCTCGTCCATGATGAGCAACTGGGGGTCCAGGGCCAGCGCCATCGCGATCATCGCGCGCTGGCGCATGCCGCCGGAGAGCTGGTGGGGGTAGTCGCGCACGCGGTCGCGCGCGATGCCGACCAGGTCCAGGAGCTCGCGCGCCCGCTCGTCAGCGGCCCGACGGCCCATCTGGGGGCGGTGGGCCAGGATGCCGTCGACGATCTGGTCGCCGATGCGGTGCACCGGATTCAGAGAGTTCATGGCCCCCTGGAAGACGATCGCCGTCTCCTCCCATCGCGAGCGCTGCAGGTCCTTGTCGCTGAGCGTCAGGATGTCGTAGCTGGTCCCGTCGCGTCCGGTGAAGACCGCCTGCCCGCCGGTGATGATGCCCGGCGGCGGCAGCAGGCGCGTCGCCGCGTAGGCGAGCGTCGACTTCCCGCACCCGGATTCCCCGGCGAGGCCCAGGATCTCCCCGCGCCGCAGTTGCAGGTCGACGCCCTTGAGGACGTGGGAGGGATCCTCTCCGAACCCGTAGTCGACGCGGAGGTCGCGGATGTCCAGGACGATGTCGTCGTTGCTGCCTGCGGGTGCCGGTCGTTCAGCCACGGCTCCCCTCCTTCCCGTGCGTGCCTTCCGGCGGTTCCATGCGCGACGAGGGCGTCCCCGTCCGGTCCTGGGTGGCCTCCCGGGAGGGGAGCGCGGTCGCCGCATGGGCGGGCCTCGCGTGGGCGACGGGCGTGTAGCCGATGCGCGGGCGGATCCCGCGCCGGCGCAGCGCGCGGGCGTTCATGCCGGTGGAGCGCAGGCGGGGGTTGACGAACTCGTCGATGCCGAAGTTGATGAGGGCCAGGGACATGCCGAGCATCGCGATGCACAGGCCGGCGGGGACGAACCACCACCAGGCGCCGCGGAACAGGGCCTGGTTGGACTGGGCCCAGAACAGGATCGTCCCCCAGTTCCAGTCCGAGATCGACGTGACGCCGATGAAGGCCAGCGTCACCTCCGCCAGGACCGCGGCGGTCACCGTGTTGATGAAGGACGACGCGATGATGGCCGTGAGGTTGGGGAGGATCTCGAAGACGATGATGCGCGGCATGGATTCCCCCGACGCCCGGGCCGCCTCCACGAAGTCGCGCTGGCGCAGGGACAGGGTCTGGGCGCGCAGCACCCTCGCGCCCCACGCCCACCCGGTCAGGGCGATGACCAGGGCGATGACCAGCTGCGAGGACGACGTCATCTGCCCGGCGATGAGGATGACCAGGGGGATCTGGGGGATCACCAGGAAGACGTTGGCCAGCGCGGACAGCAGGTCGTCGCCGATGCCGCCGATGAACCCCGCGGTGATGCCCAGTAGGACGGCCAGCGTCGTGGCGACGATCCCGGCGGTGAAGCCGACGATCATGACGCCGCGAGTGCCGACCAGGATCTGGGAGAAGATGTCCTGCCCCGTGTTCGTGGTGCCCAGCCAGTGGGCGCCCGAGGGCCCCTGCATCGTGTCCGGGCCCAGAGCGTTCGGGTCGTAGGGCGCGATCCACGGTCCGATGACCGCCAGGACGGTGAAGAACAGGAGGATGGCGACGCCGGTGGCGGACTTCCCGTTGCGCAGGAAGACGAACCGGACCCGCTTGTGCTCCTCGGCGTTGGCGGCGGTGGCGGCGACGACCGGGGCGTCGGCGACCTGGGTGACGCTCATGTCAGGCCTCGCTTCGCGTGCGGGGGTCGAGCACCGCGTACAGCGCATCGGCCAGGATGTTGGCGATCAGGACGGAGAACGTGATGACCAGGAACACGCCCTGCATGAGGGGGTAGTCCTTGGCCTGCACCGCCTGATAGAGGACGTAGCCGACGCCCGGGTAGGAGAACACCATCTCCATGACCAGCGTGCCGCCGACGACGAAGCCCAGGGACAGGGAGAAGCCGGAGACCTGGGGGAGGATCGCGTTGCGCGCCGCGTAGCGCATCATCACCCGGCGGTCGGACAGGCCCTTGGCGTGGGCGACGGTCACGTAGTCCTCCGAGGACACGGTCACCATCATGTTGCGCATCCCGAGGATCCATCCGGCGATCGAGCTCAGGACGATCGTGAAGGCCGGCAGGATCGCGTGGCTGACGACGGACCCCAGGTAGGCCCCGTTCCACGCCGGGATCAGGGCGTTGTCGTAGCCGCCCGCCGCGGGCAGGACCGGCCAGGCGACGGCGAACACCGCGATCGTGATCAGCCCGATCCAGAAGTAGGGGACGGAGGAGAAGAACGTCGTGAACGGGATCAGCGCATCCGCCCAGGTGCCGCGCCGCCAGCCCAGGAACACCCCGACCAGCGTGCCCAGCACGAAGGAGATGACCGTGGAGACGCCGACCAGCCCGATCGTCCACGGCAGGGACTGGGCGACGACGTCGACGACCGGGGTGGGGAAGAACGTGAAGGACAGTCCCATGTCGCCGTGGAACAGCTGGCCCCAGTACTGGAGGTACTGGTCCCACAGCGACATGTCCTTGTCCAGCCCGAACAGGACGTACAGCGACTGGATCGCGTCCGTGCTCAGCTGCCCCTGGTAGCGGGTGATCAGCGACTGCACGGGGTCGCCGGGCACCATCCGGGGGATGAGGAAGTTGATGGTGATCGCGGCCCAGGCCGTGAACACGTAGAAGGCGAGCTTGCGCAGGAAACCCCTCATCGCACGGCGCTCCTCTCCGGTTCCTCGACCAGCCAGCAGGCCGATCGCACACCGCCCGCCCCGGGGCCGTCCCGATCGATGCCGCCGACGAGGGCGGCCCCGCTTCCCGCGTGGCCGGGTCCGCCGGGGGACGCCCCCACGGGCAGGAGGGCCGGCAGCTCCGCCGAGCAGCGGTCGAAGGCGAACGGGCAGCGCGGATGGAAGCGGCACCCCGACGGCGGCTCGATGAGGCTGGGCGCCTCCCCCGAGTCCTCCCCCACCGTGGAGAACTCCAGGCGGTCGGGATCGGGGGCGGAGGCGATGAGCAGCTGGGTGTAGGGGTGGGACGGATGGCCGATGACCCGCTCCGAAGGGCCCTCCTCGACGACGCGGCCGGCGTACATGACGACCGTGCGGTCCGCGAAGTAGCGGGCGGAGGCCACGTCGTGGGTGATGTAGAGGATCGCGATCCCGTCCTCGTCGCGCAGGGACTGCAGCAGGTTGAGGATGCCCAGGCGGATGGACACGTCCAGCATGGAGATCGGCTCGTCAGCCAGGAGGACCCGCGGCTCCGCCGCCAGCGCCCGGGCGATGGACACGCGTTGGCGCTGTCCGCCGGAGAGCTCGTGGGGGAACTTGTCGATCCAGCGCTCCGGCGGGTCCAGGGATACCCGGGAGAGGAGCCCGAGGACGCGCTGCTCGACCTCGCGGCCGGACAGGCCGCGGTGGTGGATCCGCACGGCGCGGCTGAGGATGTAGCGCACGGTGTGGATGCCGTTGAGGGAGGCGAAGGGGTCCTGGAAGATCATCTGGACGTCCCCGACATAGCGCCGGTAGGCGCGCCGTCCCCGCAGGCGGACGGCGCGCCCGTCCAGCTCGATGCCGCCCGATGTGCGCGGGATCAGCCCGCACAGCAGCTTCGCGACCGTCGACTTGCCGGAGCCGGACTCGCCGACCAGGGCGACCACCTCGCCGCGGTGGATCGCGAGGTCGACGTCGTCCACGGCGTGGACCGACTTCCCGCGGTTCGCCAGGCCGTGGACCGGGAAGTGCTTGCGGAGCGAATGGGCCGCGATGACCGGGGTCTCGGCGGCGCCGAGGCCCTTGGCGGTGTCTGCGGGCATGGCCGTCCCTCCTTGAGGGTCGAGGATGGGGATGTCCCGGGGG
>JAFAAX010000192.1 GCA_023426345.1 Actinomycetes bacterium | reverse complement strand
GCCTGGTCGAGGGCGCCGGCCCGCCCGCGGCCTCGATCGGCCTGCCGGCCCTGGTCGCCGTCCCGGGCGTGCTGGCCCTGCTGGGACCCGCAGCGAACCGCTCGGTCGGCGCCGTCCTGACCCTCGTCCGGGTCGGCCCTTCCCCCCTGCGCTTGGGCGAGCGCCCCGAGCGGCGCGTCTCGCGCCTGCGCGGCGGGCGCGTCATCGGTCCTCTCGAGCGTCTCCTCGTCGTCGGCCTGGCCCTGACGGGCGCTCAGGCGGCCATCGCCGCCGTCGTCGCCGCCAAGGGCATCGTCCGCTTCCCGGAGATCTCCCGGGACGACGCCGGCGACGCCGCCGAGGAATTCCTCATCGGGAGCCTGACCAGCTGGCTGATCGCGGGGCTGGCGGCGCTCGTCCTCCATCTCCTACAAAACAGCTGATATCTGCGACATATCAGCAATTCATCGTGGGCGCTGGAGTCGACAGGCCGTCACCGAGATCGGTATCTGTGGCAGCGGTCTGTGCCATAGGTGCCGATCTCGATGCGGGGACGGACCCGGGCAGGAGGAGTGTCTCGGCGTTTGTGCTGGTGGGAGGCCCGGCGGCGGAGCCGGGGTGGACGGGCCGTGAGCTGAGGTCGGTACCCGTGGCAGCAGTCCGTGCCATAGGTGCCGATCTCGAGCGCAGTCCGGTCAGGAGACCGCCCAGACCGAGCCCGTAACCCGCATCGACACAGGAGGTCCTCGCGGCGACGCCGCCGCCCCTTCGTTGAGACCGGCAGGCGTGGCACGAGCACCCAGACCCCGACACCAGAGCGCGTCACAGGAACCGAAGTCGCCGGACAAGAGAACCGAAGTCGCCGGACGCGCACGGTCTCACTTGGGCGAACCTCGACGTCACACGTGGGCGAACCTCGCGGTGGTCCGGGCGGAGGCCGCGATCCTCGCCTCCGCGACGGCCCGCGTCCCCCGGTAGAGCACCAGCGACTGGCCGGCGGCCACGCCGCGGATCGGCCGGGCCAGCTCGACCGCCAGGCCGTCCGCGCCCGACCGCGCGACCCCGCGCACGACGGACGGCGTGCCGTGCGCGCGGACCTGGGCGGTCAGCACGTCGCCCGGCACCGCGGCGAGGCCGCGCCCGGCCATCTCCTCCCCGAAGGCCTCCGTCGCGGCCTCCGACACCGTGCCGGTGTCCTCGGGGGCCAGCCACACGACGCTCTCGGCCTCGATCCGGTCGACGCTGAGCAGCTCCGAGGCGCCCACGACCACCTGGTTCGCCCCCGGCCGCGTCTCCAGGACGTAACGGGGCGCGCCGTCCGGGACCGGGCGGTCGATCCGCAGGCCCCGGCGCTGCCCGACGGTGAAATTCCAGTAGCCGTCGTGGACGCCCAGGACCTCGCCGTCCGGGGAGACGATCTCCCCGGGGCGCGACCCCAGGCGGGCGCGCAGGAAGCCCTGCGTGTCCCCATCCGGGATGAAGCAGATGTCGTAGGAGTCCGGCTTCGCCGACACGCCGAGCCCCCGCCGCGCGGCCTCCTCCCGCACCCACGCCTTCGACGGCGCCTCCCCCAGGGGCAGCAGCACCCGGGAGAGCTCCTCGCGCCCCATGACGGCCAGGACGTAGGACTGGTCTTTCGCCTCGTCGCGGGCGCGGTGCAGCTCGGGGCCGCCCGCGCCGCCCACGATCCGCGCGTAATGCCCCGTGCACACGGCGTCGAAGCCCAGCGCGCGGCCGCGTTCGGCCAGCTCGCGGAACTTGACGAACTCGTTGCAGCGCACGCACGGGTTCGGGGTGTGCCCGGCGCGGTACTCGGCGACGAAGTCCGTGATGACCGCGCGCTCGAAGTCCTCCGCGAGGTCCCACACGTAGAACGGGATCCCCAGGATCTCCGCCGCCCGCGCCGCGTCCCCCGCGTCCTCCACCGAGCAGCAGCCGCGCGAGCCGACGCGGCAGGCCTGCGGCTGGCTCGACAGGGCCATGTGAACGGCGACCACGTCGTGCCCGGCCTCCACGGCCAGCGCCGCGGCCACCGCCGAGTCCACTCCGCCCGACAGCGCAGCCAGCACCCTCATGCCCGCCCTCCTTCCTGCGCCGCAGGGGCCGCCCACCCTGGACGAGGGCGGCCCGCGTGGTCGCGCCCGTCCAGCACCTGCCCGGCGCGCAACGCCTGGGGCAGGGCCGCGAGGAAGGCGTCCACGTCCGCCTCCCGCGTCGCGGCGCCCATCGAGACACGCAGGCTGCCGAGCGCCTGCTCCTCGGTCCGCCCCAGTGCCAGCATCGCCTCCGAGGGCCGCGTGACGCCCGCGTGGCAGGCGGACCCCGCCGAGACGAGGACGCCGGCGAGATCCATGGCGAGCAGGACGGCCTCCGGGTGGGCGGTGTCGAGCGAGAGGTGGACCAGCGCGGGAGACGTCGGCGTGTCCGCGGGCAGGGTCGGGCGCGCACCCGGGGGAAGGCCCTCCAGCAGCCGGGCGCGCAGGGACACCAGGCGCGCCCGTAGGGCGCCGCGCTCGCCGACGGCCTCCTCCAGCGCCGCCGCCAGCGCGACGGCGCCGGCCGCGTCCTGCGTGCCCGACCTCAGATCGCGCTCCTGCCCGCCGCCCGGCCGGTCGGTCAGCAGGGGGACGCCGCGCCGCGCCAGCAGCGCGCCGACCCCCGCGGGGGCCCCGATTTTGTGCCCGCCGACGCTGAGGAGGTCGACGCCCAGGGCGTGGAAGTCGACGGCCAGGACGCCGACCGCCTGGGCAGCGTCCGTGTGGACGAGTGGGCGCGCCGGGCCGCCGTCGGCCGGGACCGGCAGTTCGGCGCCCGTCGCTGCGGCCAGCGCGCCCGCCGCCTCCGCGACGGGCTGGATCGTGCCGAGCTCGGAGGTGACCAGTGCCAGGGACACGACGGCCGATTCCGGCGCAAGGGCCTCCAGGACGCCCTCGTCGAGCCTCAGGACGCCCGACGGCGCGACGGGGAGGACCTCCCACGCGAAGCCCTCGCGCTCCAGCGCGCCCCGCTGCGCGCCGACGGCGTCGTGCTCCAAGGCGGAGACGACGATCCGCGTGCGCCGAGGGTCGCGGGCCCTCATTCCCCGGGCCCCGCCGGCCACGGCCAGGGCGTCGGACTCCGTGGCGCCCGACGTGAGGACCACCTCCGCCCGCTCGGCCCCCAGGGCCGCGCCGATCCGCTCACGGGCGTCCTCGAGCAGACGCCGCGCCGCGCGCCCCCCCGCGTGGAGGGCCGAGGGGTTGCCGGGGGCGGCCTGGAGGTCCCGGGTCGCGCGCAGCCAGGCCTCCACGGCGCAGTCGCGCACGGGCGCCGTGGCCGCGTGGTCGAGGTAGTGCGGGCTCACCGCCCGGCCAACTCCGCCCGCAGCGCCCCGATCGCCTGCGGAACGACCTCGAAGAGGTCGCCGACGACGCCGAAGTCCGCGATCTCGAAGATCGGCGCGTCCGGGTCGTCGCACACCGCGACGATGCGCTGGGAGGACTGCATGCCGACCGTGTGGTGGATCGCCCCGGAGACGCCCAGCCCGATGTAGACCCTCGGGGCCACGGACACGCCCGTCTGGCCGATCTGGATCGAGCGGGGCGCCCAGCCCTCGTCGGACGCCACGCGGGTGGCGCCCACGGCGCCGCCGAGGACCTCCGCCAGCTCGCGGACGGGGCCGAAGTCCCCCTGCGTCCCGCGGCCGCCGACCACCACCACGGCCGCTTCGGTGAGCGCCACGCCGCCACTGGACTCCTGGGCGGCGGAGGAGACGACCTCCACCGCCACCGACTCCGCGGAGAAGACCACGGGGACCGCCACGACCTCCGGCGCGGACGGCTCCGCGGCCGGGGCGGCCTCGACGCTCGAGGGCCGCACCGCGATGATCGGGACGCCGCGCGTGACGTGGAAGCGGGTGGTCCAGGTGCCGGCCAGCGCGGACTTCGTCGCCTGGATCTCCCCGCCTGCGACCTCGACGGCCGTGACGTCCACCGCCGCACCCGAGCGCAGGCGCACGGCCAGGCGCGCGGCGATCTCCCGCCCGCGGTAATCGGAGGCGCACAGCACCGCGGCGGGATCGGCCACCGTCAGGATCGCCGCGAGCGCCGCATCGGCCACGACGGCCCCGACCCGCGGGGAGCGGCCCGCCAGATCCGGCACGAGGATCCGCGCGACGCCCAGGGCGGCCAGCGCAGCCGCGTCCGGCGCGCCGTCGGGCGCGACGGCCACGACCGGGCCCGTGGTGAGGGTCCGCGCCAGCGTGAGCAGTTGGGCGGACACGGCGGTGGGAGCGCCGTCCTGCCCGCGGTCGACCAGGACGACGACCGGTCGGTCCAGTGTCTGCGTCATGGTCACAACGCCTCCTCGACCAGGTAGCGCGCCAGCCGCTCGCCGGCGTCCCCGGAATCCGCGATGATCGTGCCCGGGCCCGAGCGGACGTTCTCCGCGGCCTCCAGCACCTGAATGGCCGACAGCCCGTCCTCGGCAGCCGCGGCCAGGTCCTGCCCGCCCTCGAAGTCTGCCAGGTCGTCGAGGTCCCACTGGTCCACGGGCTTGGACCGCGCGGCCTTCATCGTCGCGAAGCTCGGGTAGCGCGGCTCGTTGATCTGGTCGGTGACGCTGACCACTGCGGGTGCCGGGGCCTCCAGGACGTCGTCGAAACCGTCCGCGGAGCGCTCGACGCGCACCCGCCAGGCCCCGTCCCCGCCGGAGACCTCCATCGCGTGGGCCAGGCCCAGCAGGGGGAGGCCCAGCTCGGCCGCCAGCGCGGCCGGCATCATCGAGGTCATGCCGTCCAGGCTCGCCATGCCGGTGAGGACCAGGTCGACGGGCGCGTCGGCGGCGAGGCGGCGGACCGCCGCGGCCAGCACGGCGGCCGTCCCGATGGCGTCGGAGCCGCCCAGCCGGTCGTCGCAGATCAGCACGCCGCGGTCGGCGCCCATCTGGAGGGCGCGCATGACGGCGTCGTGGGCGTCCTCCGGGCCCATGCTCACGGCGACCACCTCCCCGCCGTGCGCCTCGACCAGGCTCACCGCCTCCTCGACGGCGTTCTCGTCGAGTTCGTTGAGCACGTCGTCCTCGCCGCGCACGACCCGTCCGTCCTCGAAGCGCCGCTCCGACTGGACGTCCGGGACGTGCTTGACACACACCGCGATTCTCATGGTTCCAGGGTGCCACATTTCGCACACGTCTTCCTTTCCCTATTTGTCGGGCGGATCACGCCCGGCGGGCCGCCCTCGTCGATGGATGCCCGACGACCAGCGGGAACCCCGGCCCGGCGACTACGCTGCGGTGGGGGCGCCCCGCAGCGACGCCCCCACCGAACCGACCGAACCGACCGAACCGACGCGGACAAGGACAGCGACCAGATGGCGAGCCGGACAGGGACCACCCCCTCATGGGAGGACCCCGCGCCGCCGATCCCGGCGCCCAGCCCCACCCCCCAGCGCCTGGGCGTGCGCGTGCGCGGGGGCGGCGTCGACATCGCGGTCGTCGCCCAGCGCGCCACGCGCGTCGACTTCTGCGTCGTCAACCAGGGCGGCCCGCGCGCCGAGCAGCGCTGGTCGTTGCGCGGCCCCGTCCAGGGGGTGTGGCACGGGCGCCTCGAGGGCGTCGGCGAGGGGCTGCGCTACGGGTTCCGGGTCCACGGGCCCTGGGATCCCGACGGGGGGCTCTTCCACAATCCGGCGAAGCTCCTCCTCGACCCCTATGCCTGCGGCCTGGAGGGCGCGGTCGACGTGGGCCCGGAGATCCACGCCCATCAGGTGGACGAGGACCTGTTCCCCACGACGTACCCCCTGGTGAAGTCCGACCTGGACTCCGCCGGGCACGTGCCTGTGTCCGTCGTGACCGGAGGCCATTTCCCCGTCAGTCCGAAGCCGCGCACGCCCTGGGAGACGACGGTCGTCTACGAGCTCCACGTCAAGGGGTTCACCCAGCAGATGCCGGACGTGCCCGAGGAGCTGCGCGGCACCTACGCCGGGCTGGCCCATCCCGCCAGCGTCTCCTATCTGCGGCGCCTGGGGATCACAGCCGTCGAGCTGCTGCCCGTCCACGCCAAGCACGACGAGTCCTTCCTCACCGATCGCGGCCTGACGAACTACTGGGGCTACTCGACGCTGTCCTACTTCGCGCCGGAGCCCTCCTACGCCACCGCGGCGGCCCGCGCGCGCGGCGCCCAGGGCGTCGTCGACGAGTTCCGCGGCATGGTGTCCCTGCTCCACGAGGCCGGCATCGAGGTCATCCTCGACGTCGTCTACAACCACACCTGCGAGGGGTCGGACTCCGGTCCTTCCCTGTGCTGGCGGGGCATGGACTCCCAGCTCTACTACCGCCACACCCCGTCTCGCCCCACGCAGATGGTCGACGTGACGGGCACCGGGAACACGCTCAACATGGATCACCCGCGCACGGTGCAGATGGTCCTGGACTCGCTGCGCCACTGGTCGCGCGACATGGGCGTGGACGGTTTCCGCTTCGACCTGGCGACGACGCTCGGCCGCTTCTCCACGGGATACACCCCGATGCATCCGTTGCTGGTCGCCATCGGGGCGGATGAGGACCTCACCGTGGACAAGATGATCGCCGAGCCCTGGGACGTCGGGCCCGGCGGGTGGCAGACCGGGAATTTCCCCCTCCCGTTCTCGGAGTGGAACGACCGCTTCCGCGACTCGGCGCGCTCCTTCTGGCTGTCCGACATGGGTGACCTCTCCCGGGGGCGCCCCGTCCAGGGCCCCAGCGACCTGGCCACCCGCCTGTCCGGATCCGCTGACCTGTTCTCCCGGGGATCCGCGGTCTCGCGCGGCACGCGCGCCTCGATCAACTTCGTCACCGCCCATGACGGCTTCACCCTGGCCGACCTCACGGCCTACGACCACAAGCACAACACGGCGAACCTCGAGGGCAACCGGGACGGGTCGGCCCACAACCTCTCGTGGAACCACGGGCTGGAGGGCGCCGTCGTCTCCGCCTCCTCGACGGCGTCCAGCGACTCCCCGGACGCCACGGGATTCGTCGAGGACCTCTTCCCGGCCCGGCAGCGCTCCCAGCGCAACCTCCTGGCCACCCTCCTCGTGTCGGCGGGCACGCCGATGATCACGGCCGGCGACGAGTTCCAGCGCTCGCAGTACGGCAACAACAACGCGTACTGCCAGGACGGGCCGATCTCCTGGCTGGACTGGGACCTCTCCGAGGACCAGCGCGACCAGATCGACACGGCCCGCTGGCTCCTCTGGCTGCGCCGCCGGTTCCCCGCCCTGCGGATCCCGGACTTCTCCACCGGGCGCCCGGTGGGCGGCGACGCGATCACCGACGTCGGGTGGTACACGCGCGACGGCCACGGCATGTCGCAGGACGGCTGGTTCCGCCCGGACAACCGCGTGTTCCAGATGCTGCGCTCGGGCCTCCCGCTGAGCGACCGCGACACGCTCGTCGTCGTCAACGGCACGCTGGACGACCAGACGGCCACGCCGGCCCGCGGGCACGGAAACGACTGGCTGACCGTCCTCGACACCTCCTGGTCGAGTCCCGCCGAGGGCGGCATCGACGTGTCCGGCGACCTCTCCTCGTGGCGGGCGCTGCCCGAGGGACTGGAGCGGGTGGACTGCGGATCGCCCGTCGAACTGGCCCCGCAGTCGATGATGGTGCTGCTCTCCGACGGGCGCGGCGCCGCCCGGCCGTGAGGGCGGGCGGACGTCCGCCGGGGACCGCCTAGACTGTGCGGGTGACCACCCGTGACCTCCCGCCCGACGATCCCACCAATGAGGCGTCGCTCGCCCGCGCCCAGGCCCGCTCCCGCGAGGTCGACGACGCGATCGCGAAGGACCCCTCCGGCTTCCGGATGCTGACGGGGGCGCGCCCCACCGGCGCCCTCCACATCGGCCACTATCTGGGGACCCTGCGCGAGTGGGTGGACCTGCAGAACCGCGGCGTGGACACGTGGGCGCTCATCGCCGACTACCAGGTCATCACGGACCGCGACGGCGTGGGCCCCCTCAAGGAGCGCGTGCTGGCTCTGATGGCCGACTACCTGGCCGCGGGGCTCGATCCCGCGCGGACCACGATCTTCACGCACTCCGCGGTCCCCGGCCTCAACCAGCTGATGCTGCCGTTCCTCTCGCTGGTCACCGAGTCCGAGCTGCACCGCAACCCGACGGTCAAGGCGGAGCTGGAGGCGACGGGCGGGCGCGCGATGAGCGGCCTGCTGCTCACCTACCCGGTCCACCAGGCGGCCGACATCCTGTTCTGCAAGGCGAACGTCGTCCCCGTGGGCCAGGACCAGCTCCCCCACCTCGAGCAGACGCGCACGATCGCGCAGCGCTTCGACAAGCGCTACGGGCGCGCCCGGGCCGATCATCCGGTGTTCCGCCAGCCCGACGCCCTGTTGTCGGAGGCGCCCCACATCCTGGGCACCGACGGCGCGAAGATGTCGAAGTCCCGCGGCAACACGATCGAGCTGCGGATGAGCGCGGACGAGACGGCGAAGGTCCTCCGCAAGGCGAAGACCGACGCCGACCGCCGTATCTCCTACGATCCGGAGCACCGTCCCGAGGTGTCGAACCTGCTGCTCATCGCGTCCCTGTGCCAGGGACGCGCCCCCGAGGCGATCGCCGAGGAGATCGGCGATCAGGGGGCCGGGCGCCTCAAGGCCGTCGTCACCGAGTCCCTCAACGAGCTGCTGGCGCCGCTGCGCGCCCGCCGCGCGGAGCTGGAGGCCGACCCGGGGTACCTCCTCGACGTCCTCCATGCGGGCAACGCGGCGGCCAACGAGGTGGCGGACCAGACCCTCGCCGAGGTCCGCTCCGCCATGCAGATGGATTACTGAGCGGGCCCCTCTTGACGAGGGCGGCCCGCGTGGCGCGGTCTGCACATCCGTGCACCAGCGTCACCCGGCAGTGGACATCCGCGCCACTGGGGACCGCCGCCGATGTGCGCTCCGCGGAGTCCGGCAAGGTCGGCAGGGGATCCTCAGGTGCCCCTCATTCATCCAAGGAACGCCTGCCCTGCGTGGAAAGGCCCTCTGACCTGCCCTAACTTTGCCGTCATGAACATCTCGTACGCCCAGCCCCTCGGCTCAACGGTCGGCGGGCTCCTCGCGCGCCTCCACGAGGACCGTCTCCGCGTCTCCCGCCTCCGACGCGGCGACCGTTTCGCGGCCGGCGCCGACGCCGCCCAGCATGAGGACCAGGAGCCGTTCGGCGGGGGCTCGATCACCCAGCGCCTCAACTGGCTGCGGGCAGGCGTGCTGGGCGCGAACGACGGGATCGTCTCGATCTCCGGCCTGCTGGTGGGCGTCGCGGCCGCGGACCCCTCGAACACGACCGCCATCGCGATCGCCGGAACGGCCGGCATCGTCTCGGCGGCCCTGTCGATGTCCGTCGGCGAGTTCGTCTCGGTGTCCACTCAGCGCGACACCGAGCGCCAGCTGGCTGTCGAGAAGGAGGCCGACCTCGCCCGCGACCCCGCCGGCGAGCTGGACCGGTTGGCGTCGATCTGGGAGTCCAAAGGCCTCTCCCCCGCCACGGCGCGCTCCGTGGCCGAGGAGCTCTCCGCGCGCGACGCCGTCGGCGCCCATCTCACCACGGAGCACAACATCGACCCCCACGACCTCACCAGTCCGTGGGCCGCCGCGCTCAGCTCCCTCGTCGCCTTCGTGGCGGGGTCGCTCCTCCCCTTCCTCACGATGCTCGCCCTGGGCCCGAGCGCGCGGATCCCGGCGACGATCGTCGCCGTGCTGGTCGCCCTGGCCGTCACGGGATGGGTGAGCGCCTGGCTGGGCGATGCGCCCCGGACCCGCGCCGTGCTCCGGCTGCTCGTGGGCGGCTCCGTCGCCCTGGCGCTCACCTACGGGATCGGCCACATCTTCGGAGTCAACGCCTGACGGGCCGCCCCCGGCCGGCGGAGGATGCGTCGGGCAGACGGAGCAAGAGAGTCGTCCCCTCCGCCGAGGTGGCCTCGAACGCCACAGTCCCCCCGGCGCGCGAGGCGACGTCTCGGACCAGCGCCAGGCCCAACCCGAAGCTGCGATGCCCGTGGCCGTCCGCCGCATGGGAGAAGCGCTCGAAGACACGCTCCGGATCGATCCCGCGGATGCCGTCGCCCTGGTCCCCCACGCGGATCTCGACAGCCCCGCCCTTTCCGGGCGCCACCGACACGGCAACCACGCCCCCGGGCGGCGAGTGCCGAATCGCATTGTCCACCAGGGCAACCACGCACCGGGAGAGGGACACCCGCGGGAGCGCGACGACGGCATCGCCGATGACCGCAATCGCGATCCGGACCTCGGCCGCCGCCGCGACGCCCTCCATCGAGGAGGCCGCCGTCCGGACGGTCGGCGCGACCGGGGCAGCGCCCGACGCGCCCTCTGACTCCTCGGCGCTGAGCAGCAGGTCGTCGAGGACCTCGGCCATCGCCGTCGTATCGGCGCGCAGACGCGCGACGACGTCGTCGACGGGTTCGCCGCGCGCGAGCCGTCGTTCGAGGGTCTGGACGCGGGTGCTGAGGACGGTGAGCGGCGTCCGGAGTTCGTGGCTGGCGTCGGCCACGAAGTGCCGCTGCACCCGCAGCGCCTCCGCCAGCGGCGCGACCGCGCGTCGCGAGGCCATCCAGGCGACCCACGCGGTCAGCGCGATTGCAGCGAGGCCGAGGATGGCGACCAGGAGGACTGTCTCACCGAGGTCGACCACCAGATGCCCTCCCCCGTCGCCTCGCGCCCGCGAGCCGCCTCCCTCGGCGCCCTCGTGGTGCGACCGTCCGGCGAGGACCCCGATCAGCACGGCGGCGCCACCCGCTGTCGCTGCCGTCGACATGAGGCCGACCCTCACGCCGACCGAGCGCGCGGACCGGCGCACCCGGGCCTCGTCGTCCTCGATCCTCATGTCGCCTCCCCCAGCCGATAGCCCCGAGCGCGGACCGTCTCGATGACGTCACGGCTGGTCTTGCGGCGCACATAGTGGACGTAGGTGTCGACGGTGCCCGGCGAGTCCTGGGGGCGGAACACAGCCGAGAGGATCTGCTCGCGCGAGAAGACATGTTCGGGGCTCTGAGACAGGAGGTCCACGAGTGCCGCCTCGGTGGGTGTCAGTTGGACGCGGCCCCCACCGGGGGAGTACATGGTGGCGGTGTCGGGAAGGAAGGTCCAGTCCCCGATCTCGCGGCGGCGTCCCTCGGCGCGGAAGCCCCGACGCAGGGCGCGCAGGCGGGCCGTCAGCTCCTCGAACTCGAAGGGTTTGACCAAGTAGTCGTTGGCCCCGCCGTCCAGGCCCGAAACGCGGTCCTCCAGTGTCCCCAACGCCGTCAGCATGAGGACCGGGGTGGCGATCCTGGCGCGGCGCAGCGCCGCGATGAAGGCCATTCCGTCCATCCCCGGCAGCCGGCGGTCCACGACCACGGCGTCGAAATGGGATCGCAGGGCGTCTTGCAGGGCCTGCTCGCCATCCAGGTCCCAGGTGACGGCGTAGGCGTCCGACAGGACCTCGGCGGTCATCTCCCCGATGTCGGGATCATCCTCGACGAGCAGCAGACGCGGGAGCTGCGCCCCCGCCGATCTGTCCATGCCGCCCCCTTCCCGGGGTTCCCGTCGCAGGTGCCGCTCGGGCGCGCCAGGCACCTGTCGACCGGTCCAGCGTAGTTCAGGCCGCACACGCGTCGCGCCTCCGCGAGGCGCCGTCGCCTGCGCGAGGCCGCAGCGCCCGGTGTGAGTTCCCTGTGAGGATCCTCGGAGAATCCGATTCTTGGCGAACTCTGGGGAACCGCCCGTTTCACTGGCGCCATGACATCGAATGCGTACCCTCTCAGCGGCCCGGAGGCTCTGCCCGCGAGCCGAGCGGCGTCAGGCGCCCAGGCTTCGTGGCGTCTGCGCCGCGCCGAGGCCTGGCGGCTGGCCGGCGTCACCGCAGTTTGGGCGACAGGCCTGTTCGTCGCCGACCTGTGGATCCACGGCGGCGGCGTTCAGACCGTTCTCGGCGGCGGGGCCGCGGCGTGGACGTCCCTGGGCCGACTCGCCGGGCTGGCGGCCTCCGACCTCCTCCTGCTCCAGGTGATCCTCATGGCCCGCGTCCCCCTGTTCGAGCGGGCATTCGGCCACGACACGCTCACACGGGCCCACCGGCTCACCGGATTCTGGGCGTTCTGGCTGCTCCTTGCCCATATCGCCCTGATCGTCATAGGCGACGCGGGCGCGGCCACCACAGGGCCTCTCGCCGAGTTCTGGGCCATGATCACCAGCTTCCCGGACATGGTCCCCGCCGCTGTGGGGACCGCCCTGCTCCTCGTCGTCGTGGCTGCTTCCCTCCGGTTCGCGCGGCGGCGCCTCCGCTACGAGTTCTGGCACGTCCTCCATCTCGGGTCATACGCCGCAGTCCTCCTGGTCCTGCCCCACCAGCTGTCCACTGGCGCGGACTTCCTCTCCTCGCCCGTGGCGACCGCCTTCTGGTGGACCCTGTGGGCCCTGGCGGCGCTCTCCGTCGCGGTCTTCCGGGTCCTCATCCCCCTGGGCCGATCTCTGCGCCACCGGATCACGGTGCGCGCGGTGATCCCCGACGGCACCCGGGGGGTCACGGTTGTCCTCGACGGCCGCGGACTCGACCGGTTGAGGACCCAGGCCGGGCAGTTCTTCGTCTGGCGGTTCCTCGATGGGCCCGGATGGAGCGCCGGACACCCGTTCTCGATCTCCTCGCGTCCCACGGACACCCGCCTCACGCTGACCGCCCGGATCGTCGGGGATGGCACTCTGCGCCTCACCCGGCTGGCTCCCGGCACGCACGTGCTCATCGAGGGTCCCTACGGGCATCTCACCGGTGAGCGCAGGCACGGCGACACGCTCCTGCTCATCGGCGCCGGGGCGGGCGTCGCCCCCCTGGTGTCCCTGCTCGAAGGCCTGCCCTACCGCCCTGGGGACGCGACGCTCATCACCCGCGACACCGAGCCGGGCCAGGCGCTGCTCCAGGAACCGATCGCGGCCCTGGTCCACGACCGGGGGCTCGCCCACCTCCGACTGGACGGGCACAGGACTCACCGCGGGTCGGCCTGGCTGCCGGAATCCTGCGAACGGTCAGACGGCGTCGACCTGCTGGCCGCGACCGTTCCGGACCTCCATCAACGCGACATCTACGTGTGCGGCCCCGGACCTTGGATGGACGCCGTGCGCGCGGACCTCGAGCGCGCCGGCGTCGACCCCGACCGGGTCCACGTCGAGTCCTTCGACCTGTGAAACCCAGGAGATCCCCGTGAGACGAACCGTCTACTCCCTGCTCGCCCTCGTGACGCTGGCCCTGAGCGTCCTCAGCTTCCGCGCCTCGTCGGTGCCCGCGGCGGCCGGGGAGGGCACCGCGACCACCACCGTCGCGGCCCCCGCAACCACCGCCGGCCCCACCCCGGCGCGCTCCGCGTCCGCGTCGACCTCCGCCTCGTCGCCAGCCCCAGGGTCCGCGTCGAGCTCCGCCTCGTCTGCCTCCGCATCGTCGGCCACCGGCCTCGCCGACGGCACGTACACGGGCTCAGCGGTGTCGACCCGCTATGGCACGGTCCAGGTGCAGATCGCCGTGAGCGGCGGCGTCCTCACCCTTGCCGATGCGGTGACGGCCCCTTCGGGCGACCGGCACACCGAGCAGATCAGCGCCTCCGCGATCCCAGTGCTCAACCGGGAGGCCGTCGCGGCGGGCAGCGCCTCGATCCAGATGGTCTCCGGCGCGACGTTCACTTCGACGGGATACCTCACATCCCTCCAGAGCGCGCTCGACCAGGCGCAGGGCTGAGACCCCATGGCGCCCACGCCCGACGCCCGGCAAGGCTGGGTCCGCGCCGCCGACATCATGGGGACGACCGTCAGCATCCGTGTCATCACCGAGGACCCCGCCTCCGCCCCTGCACGCGCCGGGGACGCTGTGGACCGGGCTTTGGCACGCCTGCGCCGGGCGGATCGCGTGTTCTCCCCCTTCCGGGCGGACTCCGACATCAGCCGGATGGCCCGCGGCGAGTTGACGGCCGGCGACGCCGCATCCGAGGTGCGCGAGATGGCGGACCTCTGTCTGCGCGCCCGTTCGCGCACCGGCGGGCGGTTCGATGCCTGGAGGACTGGCGCGTTCGACCCGACGGGCCTGGTCAAGGGGTGGGCCGTCGAGCAGGCCGCACGCCACGACCTGGCGCCACTCCTGGAGGATCCGCTCACGGCGGCCGTCGGCATCTCCGCCGGCGGAGACATGCAGCTGCTCACCGCCCCTGGCGCCGACTGGGTGTGGGGCGTCGGGATCGCGGACCCGTTCCACCGCGGTTCCCTGATCTCGACCCTCACCCTGCGCGAGGGCGCGGTCGCCACCTCCGGTCCCGCCGAACGCGGCCGCCACATCACGGATCCGCGCACCGGGGAACACGTGACCGGGGTCGCGTCGGCGACCGTCGTCGCGGACCGGCTGGCCACCGCCGACCTGTGGGCGACCGTGGCCGTCGTCGCAGGTCCGGATGACCTCAGCTGGATCCGCGACGCGGGCACGATCTCCGGTCTGCTCGTCGCCGAGGACGGCCGTTGCCGGCGCTGGGCCGGGTCCCACGTCCTGGACCCCGCCAGGGACGAGGGCGGCCCCCTCCCAGGACCTGCTGGTCCGTGAGGGGGCCGCCCTCGTCAACGGCCAGGAACCGAACTCGGTCGAGAAGAGCACCGAAGTCGCGGACGGAGAGAGGAAGAGTCAGTCGCCGAAGCTCGTGTGCTGCTCCGAGGTGACGGTCGAGGGCGCCGCCACGGAGACCAGTCCGAGCTCCGTGGGCGCCGCCATCAGCGGGTTGGACGGCACGACCCGCACCGCGACGCCGAAGGAGCCGGCGCGCGGCAGGGCCTCCGCGCCCCGGAACACCCAGCGCCCCTCCCCGACGCCGTCCACGGGACGCAGCGTCGTCGTGGCGAAGTCGTGGATCTCGTCGTCGGCCCCGACGGGTCCGGCCAGGACCTGCACGGCGACGTCCTGGGGGCTCAGCGTCCCCAACGACACCTGCGCGGTGATCTGCGCGGTGTCGCCGATCTGGGCGACCTCCGGCAGGCGGGCCTCGACGTAGTCGACGCGGACCTCGCCCCAGTGGGCCCGCACCTGCGCCTTCCACGCGGCCAGCGACCGGGCGGCCTCGTGGCCGGGCACGTCGAGGACGTCGTGGGCGTCGGAGACCGGCAGGTAGAGCTGCTCGACGTAGTCGCGGACCATGCGGGTGGCCTGGACCTTCGGGCCCAGGTCGGACAGCGTGTGGCGCATCATCTCCGTCCACCGGCGCGGGACCCCGCGTCCGTCGCGGTCGTAGAAGCGCGGGGCCACCGTGTTCTCGATGAGGTCGTAGAGGGCCGCGGCCTCGATGCGGTCGCGCCGATCCGGGTCCTCGACGCCGTCGGCCGTGGGGATCGCCCACCCGTTGGCGCCGTCGTACATCTCATCCCACCAGCCGTCCAGGATCGACAGGTTGAGGGCGCCGTTGAGCGCGCCCTTCATCCCCGAGGTCCCCGAGGCCTCCAGGGGCCGCAGCGGGTTGTTCAACCACACGTCGCAGCCCGGCATGAGGATCTGCGCCATCGCGATGTCGTAGTCCGGCAGGAAGACGATGCGCTGGTGCACCGCCGGGTCGTCCGTGAACTGGACGAGCTTCTGGATGAGGCCCACGCCGGGCTCGTCGTCGGGGTGGGACTTGCCGGCCACGACGATCTGGATGGGGCGCTCGGGATCCGTGAGCAGCCGGGTGAGCCGCTCCGGGTCGTTGAGCATGAGGGTGAGCCGCTTGTAGGTGGGCACGCGGCGCGCGAAGCCGATGGTGAGGACGTCGGGGTCCAGGACGTTCTCCGTCCAGCCGAGCTCGGCGGGGGACGCCCCGCGCTCCAGCCAGGCCGCGCGCACGCGCTCCCGGGCCGAGCGCACCAGGGCCGAGCGCAGTTCGTGGCGCATGGCCCACAGGACGTCGTCGGGGACGCCGCCGTCCTCGGCGGGCGTCAGCCAGCCCGCGCCGGAGGCGATCTCCTCATCGGAGAGGTAGCGCTGGGCCATCTCCTGGAAGGCGGGCGCCCGCCAGGTCGGGCCGTGGACGCCGTTGGTGACGGACGTGATCGGGACCTCGTCGACGTCGAAGCCGCTCCACAGGGCGGCGAACATCTCGCGGGAGACCTTGCCGTGCAGCTTCGCCACGCCGTTGGCGCGGCGCGCCATGCGCAGGCCGAGGACCGCCATGTTGAACACGCCCGGGTCGCCGCCCTCGTAGGACTCGTTGCCCAGCGACACGATCTCCTCCGTGGCGACGCCGGGCAGCGGCATGGCGTCCATGTAGCGGGTGACCAGGGCGCGGTCGAAGCGGTCGATCCCCGCGGGGACGGGGGTGTGCGTGGTAAACAGCGTGCCCGAGCGGACAGCCTCGATGGCGGCGCCGAGGTCGAGGTGCTCCTCGCCCTCCATGAGCTCGCGGAGGCGCTCGACGGCCAGGAAGCCCGCGTGGCCCTCGTTGCAGTGGTAGACGGAGGGCGAGGGCGCGCCGGTCAGCCGGGAGAACAGGCGCAGCGCCTTGACGCCGCCGACGCCGAGGAGCAGCTCCTGCTCCATGCGGTGCTCCTTGGAGCCGCCGTAGAGGCGGTCGGTGACGTTGCGCGAGACCGGATCGTTGTCGGGGATCGACGCGTCGAGCAGCAGCAGGGGGACGCGCCCGACCTGGGCGACCCACACCTGCGCGTTGAGGGTGCGCCCGCCCGGCAGCGGGAGGGAGACCCGCGCGGGGGTGCCGTCCCATTCGCGCAGCAGCGACAGCGGCATGTTGTTCGGGTCGATGAGCGGGTAGGTCTCGCGCTGGTAGCCGTCGCGCGACAGGGACTGGCGGAAGTAGCCGGACTCGTAGAGCAGCCCGACGCCGATGATCGGCACGCCCAGGTCCGACGCGCTCTTGAGGTGGTCGCCCGCGAGGATGCCTAGGCCGCCGGAGTACTGCGGGAGGACCGCCGTGATGCCGAACTCCGCGGAGAAATAGGCGATGGCCTCGGGCTTTCCGGGGGCCGCGAACTCGCTCTGGTACCAGCGGGGCTCCGTGAGGTAGCGCTGGAGGTCGTCGGCGAGGGCGTTGGCCCGGTCGACGACGCTCGGATCGGCGGCCAGCTGCTCGAAGCGCTCGGTGCCGATCTGGCCGAGCAACGCGATCGGGTCGCCCTGGACGCGCTTCCAGGCGGCCGGGTCGAGGGACTCGAAGAACCGCGCCGTGGGGGCGTGCCAGCACCAGCGGAGGTTCCGGGCCAGGGTGTCCAGCGGGGCCAGCGCCTCCGGGAGGACGGTTCTCACTGTAAATCGTCGGATTGCTCTCACGCGCTGAAGCATAGCGGGCCCGTGCGCGCTTGGGGAGCGCCCGCCTGAACGCGGATGAAAGTCCAATGAAAGCCTATGCGACATTCTTTCTCAACGAGGGCGCCCCGCGCGCGCTGTGCCTCGCGACACATCCGGTGGCGACCAGCCGTTAGGCTGGGAGGCGTGAACACGACCAGCCCCGATCCGGCCGGGCTCCCCCGCGTCTGGGACGTCCCCGACCTGCCCCGCATCCCCGCGCTCGAGCTGTTCCCCGTCGTGGAGGGCGGGCGCCTGCCCGCCAAGGCGACCCAGGGCGAGCCCTTCCCGATCCGCGCGACCGTCTTCCGTGAGGGCCACGACGCCCTGGCCGCCGAGGCCGTCCTGCTGGACCCCCGCGGCGAGGTGGCGATGCGCTCCCCCATGGTTGACGTCGCCCCGGGCCTGGACCGCCTGGAGGGCTGGGTGATGGCCGACGGCACCGGCGACTGGGGCTTCCGCGTCGACACGTGGTCCGACGCCTACGCCACGTGGCGCCACGACGCGACGGTCAAGGTCGACGCCGGCGTCGACGTCGAGCTCATGCTCGAGG
>JAFAAX010000173.1 GCA_023426345.1 Actinomycetes bacterium | reverse complement strand
GGGCCCGCCCGCCCGTCGCGCCCCGGGCGCCCGCCCGCCGGCCCGCCCGTCCCCGGGGGCGGCGGCTCACAGATCCAGCAGCATGCGGGTGTTGCCCAGAGTGTTGGGTTTGACGGCGGCCAGATCGAGGAACTCCTTGAGTCCGTCGTCGTGGCTGCGCAGCATCTGCGAGTAGACGTCCTGGCCGACCGGCGTGCCCTCGATGACATGGAAGCCGTGGCGCGCGAAGAAGTCGACCTCGAAGGTCAGGCAGAAGACGCGGCGCAGATCCAGGCGCCGCGCGCGCCCGATGAGGGCGTCGAGCAGGGCCGAGCCGAGGCCGTTGTGCAGGTGGTCCGGGCGCACGGCCAGCGTGCGGACCTCGGCGATGTCGTCCCACATCACGTGCAGGGCGCCGCAGCCCACGACGGGCGCGGCCAGGGCTCCGGGGCGCGGCGCCTCGCCGGGGAAGGGCTCGGCGACGACGAACTCCTGGATGTCCTCGAAATAGGCGATGAGCTCCTTGGACACCAGGATCCGGTGGTCGGCGTACGGGCGGACCAGGTCGGCGATGAGCCGCGCATCCGAGGGGCGCGCGTCGCGGAGTCGGTAGGTCTGGGTCACCGCCCCATTGTGCCCGCCGCATGGGGCAGACTGTGCGCGAGGTCCAGCAGCGCGCGCGCCGCGCCGTCGTCGAGGACGAGGTCCGTGGCCACGCCGGCTCGCAGCGCGCCCAGCAGCGGCAACGCCTTCGAGGTCCCCGCGACCACGCAGAGGCGGCGCGGGATCGTGCGGAGCACGGCGGGGGTCGGGCCCGAGGCCCGGCGGTTGAGCTCCATGTCGGTGGAGCCGTCCTCGCGGATGAGGACCGTGCAGACGTCCCCGACCACGCCGTCGTCGCGGGCGGCGGCCATCTCCTCCGGCTCCAGGAAACCGCCGGAGTAGACATGGGAGGGAAGGTTCGAGGACAGGGAGCCCACGCCGAAGAGCGCCACTGTCGCGGAGTCGATCGTGTGGAGGACCTGGCGGATGGACTTCTCCCGCCACAGCGCCTGCTTGGTGTCCGCGTAGTCGAAGAAGGCGGGCACGGGGAAGTGGACCATCCGCGAGCCGAAGGCCTGGGCGGCCTGGGAGATGATCGCGTCGGCGTAGGGCAGGCCCGTCTGGCTGGCGTTCGCGGCGCCGTTGAGCTGGACCACCGTGGAGCCGGGGAAGTCGACGTGGGGGAGGAACCGGGTGACCTCCGCCGTCGTGTTCCCCCAGGCGATTCCCAGGACGGCATGGGGGGCCATGAGGTCCAGCAGCCGCTCCGCGGCGACGCGGGCGACGTTGGTCAGTCGGTTGACGTCGGTGTCGACCTCGCGCACGGGCACGACCGAGGTGTGCACGCCGAACTGGTCCTGGATGCGCCCCGCTAGCGTGCCGCGCGTGCCGGGGGCGGCGGCGACGGAGATGCGGACCAGGCCCGACTCGCGGGCGTAGGCGAGGAGGCGGGACACGGAGGAGCGGGAGACGCCCAGGTGGCGGGCGACTTCCTCCATGGTCTGGCCCTGCAGGTAGTACATCGAGGCGGCCTGGTGCGCCTGCTCGTCACGGATGCTCACGCCCCACAGTGTGCCATGCACAGACGTGCATCCGCGCCGAATCAACGTGCAGCGCCTGGCATACTGTGTGACGGATGAAGCCTCGGGCCCATGACGTTGGTCCCGGCGCCTTGCCCGGCGGCGCGTCGACGCCCTGACATCGAAGGGGAGTGAACGGGGATGGCAGCACTCGCTCCCGCGGGACCGCGATCCTCCTCGCCCCCCTTGCCAGGCGCTGCGGGGAGCCGTCCGACCCATCGATCCGCGCGGATCGATGTCCAGGGACTCGTGACGCCGTCACGGACCGACCGCAGCATCGACGTTCCCGGCTCACTCCGGAGACGGCTCGCGGCATAGAGCAGGCGGACCATCCGCCCTCGCGATCGATGCGAGGAAGCATCGAAGAAAGGTGAATGAACGTGTTCACAGCACTCCTCCCCATGGAGACGGCCATCCCGGACGTCCCCACCGGTTGGAACATCTTTGCCTCGGAGTTCCTGGGCACGATGATTCTGATCCTGTTGGGCGCCGGCGTCTGCGCGACCAACAACCTGTCCAAGTCGAAGGGCAAGGGCACCGGCTGGCTGATGATCAACTTCGGGTGGGGTCTCGCCGTCTTCGCCGGCGTCTACGCCGCGTGGATGACCGGCGGCCACCTCAACCCGGCCGTGACCATCGCGAAGGTCGTGGCCCACGCCTTCAACTCCGACGTCACCCTCAACGGGGCGGCGCTGGGAGCGGGCGGCATCGCCGTCACCTTCGGCAACGTGATGATCTACTTCCTCGCGGAGTTCCTGGGCGCCTTCGTCGGCGCGATCCTGTGCTTCCTCGCCTTCAAGAAGCAGTTCGACGCCTCCGGCGACGTCGATCCCGGCGCCAAGCTGGGCGTGTTCGCCACCGGCCCCGAGTCCCGCTCCTACGGCTGGAACCTGGTGACGGAGGCCCTGGGCACGTTCGTCCTCATCGCCTTCGTCCTGGTCTCCGGCGGCACGCCGACCGCGGTCGGCCCGCTGGCCGTGGCCCTGATCATCGTCGTCATCGGCACGTCGCTGGGCGGGCCCACCGGCTACGCGATCAACCCCGCCCGTGACTTCGCCCCGCGCCTGGCCCACGCGATCCTGCCCATCAAGGGCAAGGGATCCTCGGACTGGTCCTACGCGTGGGTGCCGATCGTCGGCCCGATCATCGGCGCGATCATCGCCGTCCTGGTGGTCTACGGACTGGGCATGGCCGCCTGACATCGAACACCCTCATCGGTGGGCGGGGATCCTGACGCGCAGGAGCACCCTGTCCGCGAGATCCCCGCCCACCGTCTGCTGTACCCACACCTCGAAGAGGAGACAGATTTCCAATGGCAGAGGACACCACGCAGTACATCATGGCGATCGACCAGGGGACCACGTCGTCCCGGGCGATCATCTTCAACCACTCCGGCCAAATCGTCGCGGTCGGCCAGGAGGAGTTCCCCCAGATCTTCCCCCAGCCCGGCTGGGTCGAGCACAATCCGATGGACATCTGGAAGTCCGTGCGCGACGTCGTCGCCCAGGCCCTGGCCGGCGCGGAGATCAACCGCCACCAGCTGGCCGCGGTCGGCATCACGAACCAGCGCGAGACGACCGTCGTGTGGGACAAGAACACGGGGGAGCCGGTCTACAACGCGATCGTGTGGCAGGACGGGCGCACCAGCTCCATCGTGCGCGAGATCGCCGGGGGCGACCCGGCGGGCACCGAGCGCTACCGCCAGATCACCGGTGAGAACATCTCGAACTACCCGTCGGCGCCCAAGATCAAGTGGATCCTGGACAACGTGCCCGGGGCGCGGGAGAAGGCCGAGGCCGGAGACCTGTACTTCGGCACCCCCGACACCTGGGTCCTGTGGAACATGACGGGCGGCCCCGAGGGCGGCGTGCATGTCACGGACGTCACCAACGCCTCGCGCACGCTGCTCATGGACGTCCGCACGCTCCAGTGGCGCGAGGACATCTGCGCGGACTTCGGCATCCCGATGTCGATGCTCCCGGAGATCAAGTCGTCCTCGGAGATCTACGGCTACGGCCGTCCCACCGGGCTGCTCATCGACACCCCGGTCGCGGGCATCCTGGGCGACCAGCAGGCGGCGACCTTCGGCCAGGCGTGCTTCGAGCCCGGCATGGTGAAGAACACCTACGGCACGGGCTGCTTCACGCTGATGAACACGGGCGCGGAGCCGGTGTTCTCGAAGAACGGCCTGCTCACCACCGTCCTGTACAAGCTGGGCGACAACAAGCCGGTTTACGCGCTCGAGGGCTCGATCGCGGTCGCCGGGTCCCTCGTCCAGTGGATCCGCGACAATCTCGGTCTCATCACGAAGTCCTCGGAGATCGAGGACCTGGCGAAGTCCGTCGACGACAACGGCGGGGTCTACTTCGTCCCGGCGTTCTCCGGCCTGTTCGCGCCGTACTGGCGTGACGAGGCCCGTGGCGCCATCGTGGGCCTGACCCGTTACGCCACCAAGGGCCACATCGCCCGCGCGGTGGAGGAGTCGACCGCCTTCCAGACCCGTGAGGTCGTTGAGGCCATGAACGCCGACTCCGGCATTCCGCTGGCCGAGCTCAAGGTCGACGGCGGGATGACCAACGACGAGCTGCTCATGCAGTTCCAGGCCGACATCCTGGGTGTCGACGTCGTCCGCCCGGTCGTCGTGGAGACCACGGCCCTGGGCGCCGCCTACGCCGCCGGGATCGCCGTCGGCTACTGGTCGGGCACCGATGACGTCATCGCGAACTGGCAGGAGGGCAAGCGCTGGTCGCCGGCGCTCGACAAGACCGAGGTCGAGCGCACCTACCGCCTGTGGAAGAAGGCCGTCACGCGGACCTTCGACTGGGTGGACGACGACGTGAAGTGATGGCCTTTCCGTTCCCTCCCGCTCTGTCCGGGCGGGTTCGGGATCGACGAGGACGGCTGGGGCCCTCCACCCGCGCGGGTGGAGGGCCCCAGTGCGTGCCGGTGCCTCCGCCGGGCCGGCCGATCAGAGGAAGTCGAGCGGGTCGAAGTCGTCCAGGTCGATGATGTGGATGCGGGGCAGCCTCACCTGGAAGGCGTGGACGTCGTACTCGAGGTCGAAGACCTCCAGTCCCAGGGCCTCCAGCTCGTGGAGTTGGGAGGACATGAACTCCTTGAAGCAGATGACGCCGACCTTGCGGCCCAGCTCGAGGAGCGTGCGCATCTGCGGGACGAAGTCCGCGTCGTGGCTGCCCAGGATGACCGATCCACTGTCCTTCTGGGCGATCGCCTCGAGGGTGCGCTGGATGCCGACATCGACGACCTTGACGGTGGACGGGGCCGACAACGGGATCGGCTGGTAGTCCATCGCCGAGAGCGCCTGGACGAAGGACATCGGCAGGTAGCCGTTGGAACCGTTGAGGAAGAACAGGCCCTTGGCGGGCTGGCCCCACGCCTCTCCCGCCGCTGCCAGGACGCGATCCCATCGAGGACGCTCCTCAGGGGCGGGGCGGTGGTCCAGGACTGACATGCCCAGAGTGGCGTCGATGTTCTCGCCGTCGACGACGAGGTACGTGGTCTCTTCCATGGTCCACAGGGTAATCGGCGGGCGGGGCCGCGCGGGCCCCGCCCGCCGACGACGGGATCGGGAGATCGGAGGGCCCCTCGCCGGCGGGCGGGGAGCAGCCGGCGATCAGTCCTTGTGCTTGAGGGCCGCCAGCCGGGCCTCGACCTCGAGGTCGTCGGCATCGGTGGCGAGCTCCGCGAACTGGGACTCCAACGACGTGGAGGCCACCTCCGCCTGCCCCTGGGCCTGGGCCTCGGCGCGGCGGACCTTGTCCTCGTAGCGCGAGAGCTCGGAGGTCGGATCGAGGATGCTGATCGAGGAGATCGCGTCCGTGACCTTGGCCTGGGCCTCGGCCGTCTTCTGGCGGGCGACCAGCTGGTCGCGCCGCGTCTTGAGATCGGCCAACTTGTCCTTCATTGAGACCAGGCCGGCCTTGAGCTTGTCGACGGTCTCGGTCTGCGAGGCGATGAGCGGCGCCGCGTCGCTGGCCTCCTTCTCGTACTGGAGCTGCTTGCCGATGGCCACCTTGGCCAGCCCGTCCCACTTCTCGGCGCCCGCGGCGTCCCCGGCCTCGCGCAGCTGGTCGGCCTTGTCGGAGGCGGCCTGCGCCTTGCGCCCCCAGTCGGCGGCGACGGCCACGTCATCGTCGTGGTCCTTCTCCGCGAGCCGCAGGTTGCCGATGGTCTGGGCCACGGCGGTCTCGGCCTCGGCGATGGAATTCGTGTAGTCCCTAATCAGCTGATCGAGCATCTTCTGCGGATCCTCGGCCTTGTCGATGAGGGCGTTGATGTTCGCCTTGGCCAGCGTCGCGACGCGGCCCAGGATCGACTGCTTCTCGGTCATCGGGTCTTCTCCATTCGATTGACGTGATCGATGCCACGTGGGTTGAGGATATCGGGTCGCGCCGCCCGCCGCGAGGGTGGGGCGGCGCCCGGAATCCCCTGACGAGGGCGGCCCGCGTGGCTGGGTCGCGCGGTCGGGGGATCGGAAGGCCCGGCACGCGGCGCGCCTGTCAGCGGTGCGGGTCCGCTCGGTCGGGGAATCAGAACCTGCCGCCGCCCCCACCGCCGAAGGAGCCGCCGCCCCCTCCGCCGAAGGACCCACCGCCCCCTCCGCCGAAGGAGCCGCCGCCTCCACCGCCGAAACCGCCCCCGAACCCGCCGCCGAAGCCCCCGAACCCGCCGCGATGCGGGCGGTCGCCGCCCCATCCGCCTCCGCGGTGCCCCCCGCCTCCCAGGTTGCCCAGCAGGACCGACCACAGCAGGGCATCGCCGAATGACGGCCCGTGGGACTGCGGCGGCTGGGAGTCCCCGGAGCTGAGGATCGCCCGCGCGATGGACTGGGCGCTGTCCGAGCAGCGCGCCGACTCGGCCGGGTCGGTGTCGAGGGTGCGCCGGGCGCGGTCCAGCGACTGCTCGGCCTGGGAGATCTGCGACCGCGTGTCCAGGGCGATCAGGCCCCGGCGCGACTGGATGAAGGTCTGCGCGCTCTGGACCCACTGCTCGGCCGATCGCAGCTTCTCGCTCGCGGTGCGCGCGGCCTTGGCCCGCTGGTCGTCGGACGAGCGGAGCCCCGCCAGAGCCGCGTCGAGGGCGGCCTCCGCCGCCGTGAGGTCCTCCAGTGCCTGGAGCGGGTCGCCGCGGCCGTCGCGGGCCTGACGGGCGGCGGACACCGCCGTCTGCGCGTCCTCGACCAGCGGGGCGAAGGCCGTGGAGTCGGCTCCCAGGCGGGTGACGTCGTTGAGGTCGGACGTGATCGACGCGATGGCCTGGGTGAGGCGCCCGGAGGCGTCGGCCAGATTCTTCTGCGCGTCCATGATCGCGCTGACCTGCAGCTGGGCCATGGCCACGGCGCGCAGTCCCGTGTCCACGGCCTCCACGGCGTGGGCGCGGTCGTTCGCGGTCAGGGCCTGCTGGGCCTGGTCGGCGGCCGTGGACGCGGAGGCCAGCAGGGCACGCGCCTGGTCCGGGTTGTCCATGAGCGAGGCGATCGTCTGGGCCGGATAGGCGGCCGCCAGGGCCTGGAGCTCTGTCTGGGAGGCGTCGACGTCGCGGCCGACCTCGGTGATCCGCTCGCGCAGACCGGCGAGCTGCTGCTCGGCCCCGGCCTCGGAGTCGCGGAGGTCGTGGAACACGCTCTGCTGGGCGGCGAGCGGGTTCATCACGGCGTCCAGACGCGAGAGGATGCGGTCGGCCGCTGCGCCCCGCCCGGCATCGTCTGTGGCGTCGTTCATCGATTTCTGGTCGAGGAACGCCTCATCGACGCCGGAGCGCGCCGCGGAGACAGCCGCGGCATAGGCGTCGGTGCGGGTGGCGCCGAACTGGGCGCGGGCGAACTCCAGTTCGTCGGCGGCGCTGCGCACCAGCTCGTCGGCCTCGAGCAGCCGGCGGTTCGCCAGGTCGACCCGCCCGGCGATGCTCTGGGCCTGGGCGGCGTCGGAGCGTCCCATCGCCGCCCGGGTCCCCTTCTGGCTGCGCCAGATCGCCACGCCGGCGATGGCGGCCCCGACGATGGCGATGACCGCGATGAGCAGGGTGAGCACGGATCCTCCGGAGATTCCCGAAGCGGACGAGGACGTCCCCGAGTCTGAGCCGCCGCCCCCGTTGCCGCCTGTCCCCGTGCTGTCGGTCCCCTGTGAGGAACCGATCGCGCCCGTCACCGCGTCGACGAAGGTGGTGAACGCCTCGGTGGCGGTGTCGGCGTCGAGCGGGTCGGCCTGGCCCAGGACGTCCTCGGCGGCGAACCGGGCCTGCTCCAGGGCGGAGCTCGAGACGACCTGCTGGCCCTCGTTCCCGCACCACGCGTCCGCGCGGTCCTCGTAGGCGATGACATAGACCACCGAGGTGTCGGCCAGCCCGGACTGCGTCCCGGCCCTCTTGCACCACTGCATCGCGTCCTCGCCCGAGGTGTCCGGGACCGCGACCAGGTAGACGGAGACGCCCTGGCGCCCCGGCTCCCGCACCGCGTCGGTGAGGGTCTGGACCTGGGAGCTGTCGAGGAACCCCTCCGGGTCGGTGACCGACTGGCCGATGGTGACGGGGGAGGTGGCGACGGCGGCGCCCGCCGCCAGCGCCAACGTCCCCGCGGCGGCCGCCACAGCGGCGACCAGCCGATGGATGATCCTCATGTCGTCCTCCGTGTCCCGCGTCCTGCGCCCCTGCGGGCGCCGCCTCGTCCTGCGTCCGGCGCCGGGAGGGACGCTGCCCGTCTGTGGGCGCCCGACCAGCCTACCGGGGCGCTTCGCTTCCCGGGCAGGGCCCCGCCGACGTGTCAGGCGAGGGCGGCGGGAACTATCATGGACCGGAGGCCCACGAGGGCCCCCGATCACAAGGAGTGCACAGTGCCCACCGGCAAGGTGAAGTTCTTCGATGCCGAGCGCGGTTTCGGATTCATCGGCGGCGACGACGGCGTCGAAGTGTTCCTGCACGCCTCCGCCCTTCCCGAGGGCGCCCCCGCGCCCCGCCCGGGCACCCGCGTCGAGTACGGCGTCGCGGACGGGCGCCGCGGCCCGCAGGCGCTGTCCGTGCGGGTCCTCAAGGAGGCGCCGTCGGTCTCGCGCGCCCAGCGGCGCAAGCCGCAGGACATGGTGCCGGTGGTGGAGGACCTCATCAAGCTGCTCGACCATTCCTCGAACTCGCTGCGCCGCGGCAAGTACCCGGAGAACTCCCACCAGATCGCGAAGGTCCTCCAGGCCGTCGCCGAGGACTTCGATGCCTGAGAACACCACGACCGCCGCCCGCAGGCCCCGCACCGATCCGGTCCTGGAGGCCGCCGTCGACCTCGCGCGCTCGGCCGCCGAGGATGTCGCCCGCCCGGGCTCCGTCGGCGACCACATCGGCTCCCGGATGGAGCAGGAACGCGTCCTCACCCACCTCTTCGCCTCCCTCGATCCCGGCTACTCCGGGTGGCTGTGGGCCGTCACGCTGGCCCGCGTGCCGCGGTCCAAGACGGCCACCGTCGACGAGGTCGAGCTGATCCCCGGCGAGGGTGCCCTGCTGGCCCCGCCGTGGGTGCCCTGGGACCGGCGCCTGGTGCCGGGCGACGTCTCGCGTTCCGACGTGCTGCCCTATCAGGGCGATGACGAGCGCCTCGAACAGGGCTACGAGCAGACCGGGATCCGCGACGGCGACGAGCCGGATCTGCCGATCGTCCGGGATCTCGGGCTGGGCCGGCCCCGCGTCCTCTCGCGTCAGGGGCGAGACCAGGCGGTCGAGCGCTGGTACCGCTCGGAACACGGGCCCGGCGAGGGGCGCGCGCCGCGCGCGACGTGCTCGACCTGCGGGTTCCTGGTCAAAATGCCCGGGTCGATGCGCGATGTCTTCGGCGTGTGCGCGAACGAGTGGTCGCCCGACGACGGCTCGGTGGTCAGCCTGGACCACACGTGCGGGTCGCACTCGGAGACCGATGTCGCGCCGGCGGGTCCGGAGTGGCCGGTGCGGCCCTCCCACCTCAACGACTTCCTGGTCGAGGCCGAACCTGTCGAGTGACCGGGCGGGTGCGGCGGACTGCGGAAGGGCGGGTGCCGCGGCGGGACGCCGCGGCCGTCCTCGTCCCGTGGCGTTCGGATCAGTCTACACACGTCGCACGACTGCACGTTGACACCCCCATGGCCGTGGGATGACCTTGTTGTGACGGGCCGCTGACGGCGACGATTCGTCAGTGAGAACAACGACTGAGCGTCCCCGCTCCTCCACAGTCCCACAGAATCCCGTCGACAAGTTCTTCCACATCACGGAGCGCGGCTCCACCATCGGCCGAGAGGTCCGTGGCGGGTTCGTCACCTTCTTCGCGATGGCCTACATCCTGGTGATCAACCCGATCATCCTGTCCAACGCGCTGCCGGAGGACTCCTCCTTCGGCACCACCGACATCGCCGCGGGTACCGCGCTGGTGGCCGGCGTCATGACGATCCTCATGGGCGTCGTCGCGAACTTCCCCCTGGCGCTGGCGGCCGGCATGGGCCTCAACGCCGTCGTCGCCTTCACGCTGGTGCTCGGCTCGGGCCTCACCTTCCAGGAGTCGATGGGCCTGATCTTCTGGGAGGGCGTGCTCATCACCATCCTGGTCCTCACCGGGTTCCGGGAGGCCGTCTTCAAGGCCGTCCCCCGCCAGCTCAAGACCGCGATCTCCGTGGGCATCGGCCTGTTCATCGCCTTCGTCGGCCTGATCAACGCCGGCATCATCCGCCCCGGCGGCACGCCCGTGCAGCTGGGCATCGACGGATCGCTGGACGGCTGGCCGGCATTGATCTTCGTCGTCGGCCTGTTCCTCACCATCGTCTTGTACGTCCGCAAGGTCAAGGGCGCGATCCTCATCTCGATCCTGTCCACGACCGTGCTGGCCGTCATCGTCCAGGCGGTCGTGCACCTGGGCGCGAAGACGGACGACAACCCGACGGGCTGGGGGCAGACCGTCCCGGAGATCACCGGATCGCCGGTCGCTCTGCCTCATTTCGGCTCGCTCGGCCAGGTCGACTTCTTCGGCGCCTTCGGGAAACTGGGCGTGCTCTCGGTGGTCCTGCTCGTGTTCTCCCTGATGCTCGCCGACTTCTTCGACACGATGGGCACCATGGTCGCCATCGGCGCCGAGGGCGACCTCCTCGACGAGTCCGGCACCCCGCCGAAGTCCCGCCAGATCCTCCTCATCGACTCCCTGGCGGCCGTCGCCGGCGGTCTGGGCGGCGTCTCCTCCAACACGTCCTTCGTCGAGTCCTCCTCGGGCGTCGGCGAGGGCGCGCGGACGGGACTGGCCTCCGTGGTCACCGGCGTGCTGTTCCTGCTGTCGACGTTCCTGTCGCCGCTGGTCGCGCTGGTCCCGACCGAGGCCGCCTCCACCGCGCTGGTCTTCGTCGGCTTCCTCATGATGACGCAGGTCCTGGACCTGGACTGGAAGAAGCCGGAGATGGCGATCCCGGCGTTCCTGACGATCGCCTTCATGCCGTTCGCGTACTCGATCTCGGTGGGCATCGGCGTCGGCTTCATCGCCTACGTCGTCATCGAGATCGCGCTGGGCAAGGCGAAGAAGGTGCATCCGCTGATGTGGCTGATCTCCTTCCTGTTCGTCCTGTACTTCGCCCTGGGCCCGATCCAGCACGCGTTGGGGGCCTGAGGCCCCGTCGTCCACTGTCGCCGGGGCGCCGGGGGGGGGGGGGCGGCCCG
>JAFAAX010000103.1 GCA_023426345.1 Actinomycetes bacterium | reverse complement strand
GGCCCGCACCGGCCGCGACCGGTCGGCCCTGGCCGAGCGCCTCCGGGTCCTCGTGCGCTCGGGGACGCTGGAGGATCCCCCGGACCGCCCGGGCCGCGCCGAGGACGCGCGCATCGAGGAACTGGGGCGCAGGATCCGCGCCCACCCGGTCCACGGTTGCCCGGACCGCGAACAGCACGCGGCCGCCGGACACGCCTGGATGCGGGCGCGCCGCGAGTACGAGCACCTCGCGCGCTCGATCGAGGCCCGCACGAACTCCGTGGCCCAGGAATTCGACCGCGTCTGCGCGGTCCTCGACGACCTCGGATTCCTCGACGGCGAGGAGGTGACGGAGGCGGGGCAGCAGTTGCGCCGGGTCTTCGGCGAGCGCGATCTGGTGACGGTGGAGGCCATCCGGTCGGGAGCCTGGGACGGCCTCAGCGGACCGGAGCTGGCGGCCATCGCGTCGACGGTGGTCTTCGACGCGCGGTCGGACCTGGACCCGGACCTCGATCCGGCGCTCCCCGGCGGACCCGACGGCCCCCTGGCGCGCGCCTGGGCGGCGACCCGGGCCGCCCAGGACCGCGTGAGCCGCGCGGAGGCGCGCGCCGGCGCCGCCCCGCCGCCGGCGGTGGAGCCCGGACTGATGGTCGCCGTCCACGCGTGGGCCTCGGGCGCCGCGCTGGGCACGGCGTTGGACGAGGCCGACCTGCAGGGCGGAGACTTCGTGCGGTGGGTCCGCCAGGTGATGGACCTCCTCGACCAGGTGCGTCACGTCGACCGCCCGGACCTCGCGCGATCCGCGCGACGGGCCCGGGACCTGCTGGTGCGCGGCGTGGTCGCCTGGTCGGCCGCATGACGACGGGGAAGAGGGGACGATGCCGGAGGTGAGGCGGGCGCGCGACTACGTGTGCGTCGCGGTGGCGGCGGCCGGGCTGTGGGCCTCGTTCCCGGGAGTCGACTGGTGGTGGCTGACGGCGCCGTCCCTGGCCGTCCTGGTCGCGGTGGTCGATCGGGCGCCGGCGGGCCGCGCCGCCTGGTACGGGGCGCTCGTGGGGGCCGGCTTCTGGCTGGCCCACATCGAGTGGGTGCGCGTCGCGACGGGGGGATGGCTGCCGTGGGTGGCGCTGGCCGCCACCCAGGTGATCCCGATGGCGGCCTGGGCATGGACCGTGTCCGCGGCCCGCGTGTGGCGCTGGACCCGGACGCCCGGGGGGCAGGCCCTGCTCTTCGGCGTGACGTGGGCGGGTGTCGAACAGCTGCGCGCCCGCGTGCCGTTCGGCGGATTCCCGTGGGCGAACATCGCCTACACGCAGGTCGACGCCCCCCTGGGGCACCTGGCCCCCTGGGGAGGCGAGGCGCTGGTCTCCGTGCTCCTCATGGCCTCGGCCGTCCTCCTGCGCCGGGCGTTCTCCCTGGTCCCCGCCCACGAGGCCGGGCACTGGTGGACGCGGCCGGCGGTGCTGGCCGCCGCGATCGCCATCCTCGTCGCGCCGCTGGCGGTGTCCGTGCCCACGGGCCAGCAGAACGGCGCGCTGCGGGTCGGCGTCGTGCAGGGCAACGTCGAGGAGCCCGGCGATCAGACCTACCTGACGCCCGGGAAGGTGACGGGCAACAACGCGCGGGTCGCCCACCAGCTGGCCGACTCCGGCGCGGACCTCGATCTGGTCGTGTGGGGGGAGGACTCCGTGGACAAGGATCCGCGGGGCAACGCGATGACGGCGGAGCTGGTCCGCGGCGCCGTCGACGCGCTCGGCGTGCCCACGATCGTCGGCTGGCAGGAGATCCACTCCCAGACGCGGGAGAACTGGATCGGTGTGTGGATGCCGGGCAGCGGACTGCGCCCGGGATTCTACGGCAAGCAGCATCCGGTGCCCTTCGGCGAGTACATCCCCTGGAGGGGCTTCGTCTCCCATCTGGCCACCGAGGCCGCCCAGGTCAACGTCGACATGGTCGGCGTCGACAACCCGTCGCGGCTCGACGTCCCGGTCGCGGACGGGTCGGTGGTGCCCATGGCGATGGGGATCTGCTTCGAAGTGGCCTACGAGCCGCTCCTGTCCGCGGGCGTGCGCGAGGGCGGGCAGCTCATCGTCGTCCCGACGAACAACTACCACTTCGTCGACTCGGCCGAGTCGGATCAGCAGGCGCAGATGCTGCGGTTCCGCGCCATGGAGTTCTCCCGCTCCGCGATCCAGGCCTCGACGAACGGGACGTCCGTCATCGTGCGGCCCGATGGCTCGGTGATCGCCCAGTCGGGCAAACAGGTGGCCGCTTCCCTGGTCGCGGAGGTCCCGCTGCGCACGACGATCACGCCCGCGGCGCGCCTGGCGGATTTCCCCGACTGGGTCCTCATCGTCGTCACGGTGGTCCTCGCCCTCACCTCGGCCGGCGCGTCGCTCCTGGCCCGGCGGGAGAGGCGGCGCCCGTGAGCGCGGCGATCGCGGGGACGACGCTGGTCGTGGTCCCCACCTACGACGAGATCGAGTCCCTGCCGGGGGTGCTCGACCGCCTGCTCGGCGCGCTGCCGGATGTCCGTGTCCTCGTCGTCGACGACGCGTCGCCCGACGGCACGGGCGAGTGGGCGGACGCCCGCGCGGCGGCGGATCCGCGGATCGCGGTCCTCCACCGGCCGGCGCGCTCGGGGCTGGGCAGCGCCTACGTCGACGGATTCCGCTGGGGCCTGGCGCGCGGCGCCACGGCGCTGGCGCAGATGGACGCCGACGGGTCGCACCGGCCCGAGCAGCTCGGTCGGCTCCTGGCGCGCACGGCCGGCCCGGATCACCCGGATCTGGTCATCGGATCGCGGTGGGTGAGGGGCGGATCCGTGCGCGGATGGCCGATGCCGCGCCGCCTGCTGTCGCGCGCGGGCAATCTCTACATCCGCGCGATGCTGGGGATGGGCGTTCGCGATGCGACGGCGGGGTTCCGCGTCTACCGCGCCGACTGGCTGGCCCGCTCGGGTGTCCTCGACCGGGTGGGCGCGCGCGGATACGGATTCCAAGTGGAGATGACGTGGGAGGCCGTCCGATCCGGTGCGGTGGTCGTCGAAGTGCCGATCGCCTTCGAGGAGCGCCGTTTCGGGGCGTCCAAGCTCTCCGGCGGCATCTTCGCCGAGGAGCTGTCGCTGGTGACCCGGTGGGGGGTCCGCCGGATCGCTCAGGGCTTGCGGTAGGAGCCCTCCGGGCGCAGCCGGCCCTCGCGCAGCAGCGTGAGCTGCTCGTCGAGCACCTGCTCGAGTTCGTCGAGGGAACGACGCTCGCGCAGCATGTCCCAGTGGGTGCGCACCGGCTTCGTGGGCTTCTGGTCCTCGTCCTCCGGGATGTCTCCGACGATCTCCGCGGTCGCGCCGCAGGTGCACTCCCACGTGGCCGGGGGGGTGGCCTCGGCCGCGAACGTCACCTCGAACTCATGGCCGTTGGGGCACAGGTACCTGGCGGTGAACCGGTCCGCGAAGACGACGCCCTCCTCGGACTCCATCGACTTCGCGCCGATCTGCATGCCCCGAAGCGCCCGATCCGCCATGGTGTCTCCTCACCGTCGTCTCATTGCCAAACGTCCGGATTCTACCGGATATTCCCAGCGTCCTCGAAGAGAATGATCCCATGGAGGGAACCGACGCCGGGAGCCATCTGCTGGACAGACTGGGCCAGTCCGTGGCCGCGCAGGCCGTGCCCGCCGGCCCGTGGCTGGTGACGGCTCTCGCCGCGGCGGCGGTCATCGTGGCGGTCCCGCCCCTGTGGAGGGTCCTGCGGCCCCTGGTCACGGTCGTCCACGAGCTCGGGCACGCCGTGGTGGGGCTGCTGTGCGGGCGCCGTTTCACCGGGTTCGCCGTGAGCCCGGACATGTCGGGGCACACGGTGACCGCCGGCCGGCCCCGAGGAGCCGGACTGGTCCTCACGACGCTCGCCGGATACCCCATGCCCGCGCTGGTGGGGGCCGCGATGATCGCGGCGGCGATGGCGGGGCGCGCGGATCCGGTCCTGTTGGCGGCCCTGGTCCTGCTCCTCACCGCCCTGGCGCGCTCGCGCTCCCTGTTCACCGTGGCGGTCCTGGCCGCGGGGCTGGTGGGCGTCGGGGCGCTGTGGTGGACGGGCGACGTCGCCGCGACGTCGACCGTCGTGGCGGGGGCCGGCATGGTCCTCCTGGTCGGCGCGTGGCGCCAGTTCGGGGCGGTCGTGGCCGGCGGCGGCCGTGCGGACGATCCGGCGGCGTTGGCGCGGATCACCCGCGTCCCGGCGTGGGCCTGGAAACTGCTAATGGCGGTCTTCATCGCCGCGCCCACCGGGTGGGCGGTCCGCGCGCTGCTCCCCGTCGTGGCGCTCGCGCTGGCGTCACCCTGACGAGGGCGTCCCGCGCGGTGCGGACGGCCTCTCCATGAGGCGCCAGGACGGCCCGGCCAGGGGGACCAGGGCGGTGAGGACGTAGAGGCCTCCGACGATGCCGAACACGGTCGGCACGGCGACGCGGTCGGCGGCGACGCCGGCCAGGAGGGATCCCACGGGGATGCCCGCCCAGGCGACCGCGATCATGAGGCTCTGGACGCGGGCGAGCAGGTGGGGCGGCGTGAGTTCCAGGCGCAGCGTGTTGATGAGCGGGTTGAGCATGCCGCCGGACAGACCCGTCGCGGCGCTGAGCGCCACGAGCGCGCCCAGCGGCGCCTGGAGGAGGAACGCCGCCGAGAGCGGGCCCCCGGTCAGGGCGAAGCACACGATGAACACGGTCCGGCGCGGCAGGCGGTGGCCCCAGGCGCTGAACAGGGCGGCGCCGGCCACGGACCCGCCCGCCAGGGCCCCGGTGATGAGCCCTGCGGCGCTCGCCCCGCCGAGCCGGTCCAGGGAGTACAGGGGGAGGAGGACCAAGAACCGAGCGGCGTCCAGGGCGTTGAAGATCAGGACAATCACGGCGATGTCGCGCAGGAGCGGGCGGCGCACGAGGGTGCGCAGGCCATCGAGGAAGTCCTGCCAGTAGTGCGCGACGCCGCTGGCGCCCGCGGCCGGATCGGCGGGGAGGGGGGAGGGCCGCGCGAGGGCGGCGGGGATCCTCGCCACGAGGCCCGCCGAGAGGGCGAAGGACGCGGCGTCGACGAGGAACGTCCTCTCCACGCCGATCGAGGCCACCAGCGCGCCCGCCACAGGAGCGCCGATGAGCGCGGCGGTCCGCTCGGCCCCGGAGCTCAGACCGGCGGCGCGCTCCAGCGGCAGGCGCGCGGCCCGAGCCAGGGCGGGCAGCAGGACGGTCCGCGCCGTTTGGCCCGGCGTGTCGAAGAGGCCGCTGAGCGCCAGCAGCGCCAGGAGCCCCCCCCAGCGGCAGGGCGCCCCCGGCGGCGATGGCCAGCACCGTCGCGCCGCTGACGAGGTCGGAGGCGATGCTGAAGCGGCGCGCGCCCACCCGGTCGATGAGGACGCCGCTCAGCGGGCCGCCGAAGACCACCGGGACGGTCGCCACCGCGGTGGCCAGCCCGACCTGGGCGGCGCTGCCTCCCAGCGAGCGGATGAGGAAGGGCGTGGCGAACACCGTGATCGTGTTGCCGACGGCGGCCATCGTGTGCGCGGCCACCAGCGTCGCCAGCGCGAGCCGGGGCCGCCCGGCGCCGCTCACCGCCGGTCCGGCGAGCGGGGCGGATCCTGCTCGGGGTCGGGGAAGAGCTGGTACTGCATCGAGACGACCACGGCGTCGCCCGGCACGTCGCCGCTCCCCGGGGCCTCGGACGGGTCGTGGCTCCGATACCGCCCGAGCAGCCCGCTGAGCTCGAGGCGGAACCGCCGGGCCTCGGCGGCGGACAGGCGCAGGGCGACATCGCCGATCCCGCTGAGCTCCTGCCATTCCTCGGGCCACGTGTGCTCGGTCGTCAGCCATTGGCGTGCCCGATCGGCGTAGACCGCGATGACGGCGCGCAGGTAGTCGGCGCTCACGGCCGTGCCCTCCGCGTCGCCTGCCGGTGGCCGCTCGGCGTGCGTGGAGGGGCGCGCGGCCTTCCACCACCGCTCCCTCCCGCGGGCCGGGGTGCCGGCGAGGTCGGAGGGATCGGCGTCCTCGACGAAGCCCGCGGCGGCGAGCTGGCGCAGGTGATAGCTGGTGAGCCCCGATGACTCCCCGCAGCGCTGCGCCAGCCGGGTCGCCGTGGAGGGGCCGTCGAGGCGCAGGAGGCCGAGCAGGCGCAGGCGCAGGGGGTGCGCGAGCGCGCGGAGCTCCTCCGTCCCGGTGACGAGGTCGCGGTCCGGATCGAAGGTCGGGCGCAGGCGGGGGTCGCGGTCGGAGGACATATGCAAATAATCCTTTGCAAAGAACGCTTTGTCAAGCGGTCATCGCACCGCAACCGCGCGCGCAGGGCCATCCCGGCAGTCCGGCCCGTTCGCGCGCGGGGGAGCCGCGCTCTACAGTCATCCACCATGACCGCATCTGCCGACACCCACGACGTCATCCGCGTGCGCGGCGCGCGCGGCAACAATCTGCGGAGCATCGACGCCGACATCCCGAAACGTCGGCTCACCGTCGTCACCGGCGTATCGGGATCGGGCAAGAGCTCCCTGGTGTTCGACACGGTGGCCGCGGAGTCCCGCCGCCTCATCGACCAGACCTACAGCGCGTTCGTCCAGGGATTCATGCCCTCCCTGGACCGTCCCGATGTCGACGTCCTGGAGGGGCTCACCCCGGCGATCCTGGTCGGCCAGGAGCCGATGGGCGCGAACGCCCGGTCGACGGTGGGCACCGCCACCGACTCGAACGCGCTGCTCCGGGTGTTGTTCTCCCGTTTCGGCAGCCCGCACGTCGGCTCCCCGCAGGCCTTCGCCTTCAACGTCGCGTCCTCGTCGGGAGCCGGGGCCGTGACGCGCACCCGCAACGGCCGCCAGGTGAGGGAGCGCGCCGAGTACTCGGTGACGGGCGGGATGTGCCCGCGATGCGAGGGGCTGGGCCGGGTCTCCGACATCGACCTCTCCCAGCTCTACGACGACACCTTGTCCCTGCGCGAGGGCGCCATCACCGTGCCCGGCTACACGCTCGACGGCTGGTACGTCCGGCTCTACGCGGAGTCCGGGTTCCTCGATCCCGACCGCCCGATCAAGGACTACACGAAGCGCCAGCTCGAGGACTTCCTCTACAAGCCGGCCACGAAGATCGCCTACGGCAACGCGCACTACACCTACGAGGGCCTGGTCCCGCGCATCCGCGCGTCAATGCTCGGCAAGGACCCCGACGCGCTCCAACCCCACCTCCGCGCCTTCGTTGAACGGGCCGTGACGTTCCAGGTTTGCCCCGAGTGCGGGGGCACGCGCCTGAGCGAGGCCGCCCGCTCGAGCCTCGTCGGCGGGTGGTCGATCGCGGACGCCTGCTCGCACTCGATCGTCGATCTCCTCGCCTGGGCGCGCGGGCTCGACCTGCCCGGGGCCGCTCCGCTGCTCGCCTCGCTGCGGGCCCTGCTGGACGGCTTCGTCGACATCGGCCTGGGCTACCTGTCCCTGGACCGGCCGGCCGGCACCCTCAGCGGGGGAGAGGCCCAGCGCACCCGGATGGTGTCGCACGTGGGCTCCGCTCTGACGGACGTCACCTACGTCTTCGACGAGCCGACCGCGGGCCTGCACCCGCACGACGTCGCCCGGATGATCGCCCTGCTGGAACAGTTGCGCGACAAGGGGAACACCGTGCTCGTCGTCGAGCACGAGCCGGAGGTCGTCGAGCGCGCGGACCACGTCATCGACCTGGGACCGGGCGCCGGCCCCCGCGGAGGGCGGATCGTCTACGAGGGGAGCGTCGAGGGCCTGCGGGCCAGCGGCACGCTGACCGGGCGCCACCTGGCCGACCGCGGACGCGTCAAGGACTCGGTGCGCGCGCCCGCGGGGACCCTGGCGATCCGGGGCGCCTCGCTGCACAACCTCCGCGACATCGCGGTCGACCTGCCGCTCGGCGTCCTCTGCGTCCTGACGGGCGTCGCGGGCTCCGGCAAGAGCTCGCTCGTGGAGTCGCTGCCGGACGACGCGGACGCCCTCGTCATCGATCAGGGGCCGATCGGCGGGTCGCGGCGGTCCAACCCGGCGACGTACTCGGGCGCGCTGGACCCGATCCGCGGGGCGTTCGCGAAGGCGAACGGCGTCAAACCGGCGCTGTTCAGCGCCAACTCGGAGGGGGCCTGCCCCGTCTGCCACGGCGTCGGCGTCACGTACACGGAGCTCGGCTTCATGGAGACCGTGGCCACGACGTGCGAGGAGTGCGCCGGCCGGCGCTACCGCGACGACGTCCTGGGGCTCACGCTCGCCGGGCGCAGCATCGCGGACGTCCTGGACATGTCGTGCGCGGAGGCCGCCGGCTTCTTCGACGAGGGCGGCGCGAGGACGCCCAAGGCGCACCGCATCCTCGCGCGCCTGACCGATGTCGGACTCGGCTACCTCGCGCTCGGGCAGCCACTGACCTCGCTGTCGGGCGGCGAGCGCCAGCGCCTCAAGCTGGCGGCCCGGATGGGCGAGGCAGGCCCGAGGGGCGCCACCTCGCTCTACGTCCTCGACGAGCCGACGACCGGCCTGCATCCCGCCGATGTCGGCGATCTGCTGGCGCTCCTGGACCGCCTGGTGGACGGGGGCACGTCGGTCATCGTCGTCGAGCACGACCTGTCGGTCATGGCCCATGCGGACTGGATCGTGGACCTCGGCCCGGGAGCAGGCAGCGCCGGCGGACGGATCGTGTTCGAGGGGACGCCGGCGCAGATGGTCGCGGACGGCTCGACGCTGACGGCGCAGTACTTGGCGGCGCACGTCCGCACCTGAGCCGGGCCCCGCCGCGCGCGCCCCGGCGCAGCCGGGGCCGCCCTCGTCAATATCCGATAATGTACATTATGTCAGAACGGCGAGGGCGCCGGCAGGTCGCGACTCCCTCAGAACCGGGACTCCGCCCCCAGCACCAGGTCCTCCCCCGCGTCCTGGAACCCGACGGCGCGGAAGTAGTCCGGGTCCCGCGTGGTCCCGGGCCTCACCCGCAGCGCCGACACGCCGAGGATCTGGGCGAGCCCGCCCTGCGTGTAGACGAAGCGGCCCGGCGTGAAGTCCCGGAACCGCGGCGTCACGACGTCCAGCGCGATGTCCGCGACGTCCCCGTCCACGTCGGCCACGACCAGCCCGATCGTCTCCTCGCCGTGCAGGACCAGGAACGCCCGGCGCCCGGCCGGCGCCGCCGAGACGCCGAAGCCCGGGTACCAGCGGTCCACGGCCTCCCCCAGCGCATGGGCCATGTGCGCGAAGTACGGCTCGGACGCGTCGATGGGGACCAGCTGATAGGCGCGCCCCCGCCGCGCGTCGCGCTCGATGCGGAGGATCCAGGCGGCGTCGATGAGGGCGATCGCGAGGTTCATCGCGAAGAACGGCCAGATCTGGAACAGCCCGTTGTAGATCGTCGCGAGCACGGAGCCGGTGAAGTTCATCCACCGGAAGCGCCGCACGCTGGGAAGCATGAGGGAGACGACGACCAACACCGAGCCGACCCACCCGATCACGTCCTCGATCGCCATCGCGCTCCCCTCTGCCTCGGTCCCCCGCTCCCCTGCGCTCCCGCGTTCCCGCGCCGCGTCGGAGGCCCCATGCTACCGCTCGCCCGCGCCCTAGACTGGGCCCATGAGACTGGGCGTGGACTTCGGGACGACGCGGACCACCGTCGCGGCGGCGGACCGGGGCAACTACCCGGTCGTCGCCTTCGCCGACGACCTCGACGACGTCCACGAGTTCATCCCCTCCGTCGTCGCGCTGGACGGCGACCGCCCCGTCTTCGGCTTCCGGGCGCAGGAGCTCGCCCGCGCGGGCGCGCCGCACGTGCGCTCCATCAAGCGGCTGCTCGCCGACCCGGAGGTGAGCGGCGCGACGACGGTGCGCCTGGGCCGCCGCGACCTGTCCTTGCTCGGACTGGTCACCGGGTTCCTCGCCTATGTCGGCGGGTGCCTGCGGGCCTCCTCGTCGGTGTCCGAGATCCCCGAGGGCGAGCCGTTGGAGGCCGTCGTCGGCATCCCCGCCCACGCGCACTCCGCCCAGCGCTTCCTCACCCTGGAGGCGTTCCGGGCCGCCGGGTTCTCGGTGCTCGCGATGGTCAACGAGCCCTCGGCCGCGGGCTTCGAGTACACGCACCGCCATGCGGGCACGCTGACCGGCCGCCGCGGACATGTCCTCGTCTACGACCTCGGCGGCGGCACGTTCGACGCGTCCCTGGTGGCCGTGTCGGGGCGCGCCCACGAGGTCCTGGGATCGCGGGGCAACAACCTGCTCGGCGGGGACGACTTCGACGCGATCCTCGCGCGCTGCGCCCTGCGCGAGGCGGGCGTGGCGGAGGCCTCCCTCAGCGAGGGCGCCTGGGAGGCGCTGCTCGAGGAGGCCCGGCTGGCCAAGGAGTCGATGTCGCCCCAGTCCCGCGTGCTCGTCCTGGACGTCGGCGGGCGCGACGTGGCGGTCCCGGTCGCCCGCTTCTCCGAGGACGCGGGGATGCTCGTCGAGGCGACGCTGGCGACGATGGAGCCGCTCCTCGCCCGCGATCGGGACGGCGCCGGAGTCCTATCGCCGGACGTCGCCGGCCTCTACGTGGTGGGCGGCGGATCGGAGCTGCCGCTCGTCTCGCGCGCCCTGCGGGCGCGGTTCGGCCGGCGCGTCCACCGATCGCCGCATACGGCGGCCTCCACGGCGATCGGGCTGGCCATCGCGGCCGATCCGGACGCCGGGTACACGCTCTCCGAGCGGCTGTCGCGGGGGCTGGGCGTGTTCCGCGAACGCGAGTCGGGGTCGCGGGTCTCCTTCGACCCGGTGCTCGGCCCCGACCAGCGCGTCTCGACGACGTCCACCGTGTCGGTGTCCCGGACCTACCGGGCCGCGCACAATATCGGGTGGTTCCGCTTCGTCGAATACACGGCCACGGACGACGAGGGCGTCCCGCGGGGCGAGGTCCTGCCGTCGGGGCAGGTCGTCATGCCCCTCACTCCCCCGCTGCAGGACCGCGTGCGGGCGGGTGGGGACATCGGCGGCGTCGAGATCGTCCGGACCGAGGACGGGCCACTTGTCGAGGAACTGTACTCGGTGGATCCCCACGGGATCGTCACGGTCCAGATCCGCGACTGCTCGACCGGGTTCTCGATCCGCCGGTCGCTGACGCCCTCCTCCTAGCGCAGGGTGAAGCCGTCCCACCCCTCCACCGCCGCGCTCGACACGTCGACGCGGGTCACCTGCGCGGACGGTGAGCCCTCCCTCATCCATTCGAGCAGGGAATCGATGCGATAGCCGAGCCCCTCCAGATGCGCGAGGACATCGCCGTTGTTCTCGTTGCGGATCCATCCCGCCACATCCAGGGCCGCCGCCCGATGCAGGGCGCCGAAACGGTAGCCGACGCCCTGGACGAGTCCGCGGACCCGGACCTCGACGGCTCTGATGTCGTGCTCTCCGGCCATGGGGCCCTCCTTCATCGGGGGTGTGGGCCCAGACTAGGCGCTCAGGAGGCCGAGCGCCTGCGGCGCCGGCGCTCCGCCAGCTCGTCGACCATCGGCTCGGCCGGCGAGGCCTGCTCGATCGGCAGCTCGGCGAGGGATCCCTCGATCTCGCGCCAGACGCGCCCCACGGCGATGCCGAACACGCCCTGGCCGCCCTGGAGGAGGTCGATGACCTCGTCGGCGGACGTGCACTCGTAGACGGAGGCGCCGTCGCTCATCAGCGTGATGGCGGCCAGGTCGTCCACGCCCCGGTCCTGGAGCGTGCCGACGGCGGCGCGCACCTGCTGCAGGGAGACGCCGGTGTCGAGGAGCTTCTTGACGACGCGCAGGACCAGCAGGTCCTTGAAGGAGTAGAGGCGCTGGGACCCGGACCCCCGGGCGGCGCGGACCGAGGGCTCCAGCAGGCCCGTGCGGGCCCAGTAGTCGAGCTGGCGGTACGTGATGCCGGTGACCGCGCAGGCGACGGGGCCGCGATACCCCGTCTGCTCCTCGTCGAGCCCTTCGAGGGGATCGCCGAAGAGCATGCCCTGCCGGGCTGCGGCCCGGGGTTGTGGAGGCTGGGCGCTCACGGCGGCTCCTTCGGGGACGGGATGGTCGTGCGATGACACGGTCAACGGTAAACATCGCGAGGGGGCCGGTCAACGACCGTCCCGGCGCGCCTCACCCTCATGCTCACGGTGAGGGTTGGCGTCCCGCCCCGCCGGCCTGGTCGAGGCCGTTGAGCTGGGACAGCGACACGCGCAGCATCTCCCGATGGAGGTCCGCCATCAGCTCGCCGAGCTCCATCGACCGGGAGCCCGCGCGCTCGAGGTCGGCGGCGCGGTTGCGCGAGCGCTGTGACGACACGGCCTGATCGACCAGGTCGGCGCTGCGCTCGGCGCCCGTGCGCACGGAGCGCAGGATCCGAGCGTCCACGCCCTGGGACTCCAGGGCGACCAGCAGCGAGACCACCTGGACCGTGCGGGCCGGGAAGTACCCCGCCATGTCGGGCGTGATCAGCCCGAGCGCCGCGTAGCGCTCGAGCGTGTCGATGCCGGCCCCCGTGAGATCGGACAGCTCCCGGGCGGGCACCGACGTGCGGTGCGTGGGGACGACGACGTGACCCTCGGAGGTGACGACGCGCGCCGTCGGCGCCGGCTCGATGTCGTGGCCCGCGTCCAGCGCCCGCAGCTGGTCGCCGATGACGCGCAGCGGCGCGTAGGAGTCGCGCTGCTGGATGAGGACGAAGCGGAGGCGCTCGATGTCGGCGCGGGAGTACTTGCGGTACCCGGACCCCGACCGGACGGGGGCGACGAGGCCCTGATCCTCCAGGAAGCGGATCTTCGAGACCGTCACCGCCGGGAACTCCGCGCGCAGGGCGTCGACGACCTGCCCGATGGAGAGGACGGGGTCCCGGGGAACGCCGCGCGGCCAGGCCTCGGCGGCGTCACCGGGCGAGGCGGCGGGGACGGGGGCGGGCGCGGCGGCGCTCATGCCTGGCGGGGAGAGGGATGGTAGGTGAGGCGGTACTTGCCGATCTGGACCTCGTCGCCGGCGTGGAGCTCGGCCTGCTCGACCCGCTCGCGGTTGACGTAGGTCCCGTTGAGGGACCCGGAGTCGCGCACGTAGTATCCGCCGTCGCGCGCGATGAACTGGCAGTGGCGCCTCGACACCGTGACGTCGTCGAGGAAGATGTCGGACTTCGGGGAGCGGCCCGCGTTCGTCACCTCGGGATCCAGGAGGAACCGGGCTCCCGAGTTGGGGCCCCTCTGGACGATGAGCAGCGCCGATCCGGCCGGCAGCGCGTCGACGGCGTCGCGGTCGCGCGCCGACAGGGGCACCGGGCCGCCGGCGGCGTCCTCCTCCGCGGGCAGTCCGAACAGTGAGGTGGCCGTGGGATCGAAATCCTTCTGGGGATCCACTTCTTCCCTCCTGGGTCAATGGCGGCACGTTGGGATCAGTCTAGTGTCACACTCCGCCGCGCAGTCACCGGACGGTCGCCCAGTGGGGCTGGGGCGCCTCTGCGACGGCCGTGATCCGGAGGTCGTCGGCCGGGGTGATCGTAACCGTGGCCCCGCGGGCCCGCATCTGCTGGGCGGAGCCGGCCTGGATCTCGAGCGCGGGCTCCAGCGTCGAGGCGTCTCCCAGGATCTGCCACGTGTAGGGCGCCGAGACGGACTGCCCGTCCAGGACCACCCCCGAGCCGTCGTCGCCGAACCAGGAGCGCGGCGTGATCCGGATGCCGTTGAGGGCCACGGCCTCCGCTCCCGCGTTGCGCAGCTCCCCCAGCGTCATGACGAACTGGGAGGAGTCGAGGGCGCGCGCGGGATCGGCGACCGCCATCACCAGCCCGGGGCCGTGGACGGGGACGGTGCCGGCGTTGACGGCGGCCTGGCTGGCCGCCCGCTCGGCCGCCGCCTGGGCGGCCTCCTGCTCGGACGCCGCGTTCTCCAGGTCCGACAGCTGGGACTGAAGGTCCGCCTTCTCCTGGCGCAGCGTGTCCTCGCGGGTGTTGAGCTCGCTGAGCAGGGCGACGAGGTCCTGCTGGTCCATCGTCTCCAGCGGATCGGTCTGCTGGGCGCGCAGCTGGGTGACCATGGCGACGCCCAGCGTGAAGCAGATGAGCAGGAGCACGAGGTGGAGGGGGCGCGGCCGGGCGAACAGGGCGGAGCGGAGCCTCCTCCACACGCCGTGCCGCTGCGGGCCGCGCGCGGGGAGTCCGTCGGGCCGGGGGTCTGGTGCGTCGTCCACGGTGCTCACGCCTTGAAGATCAGCCGGCGGATGGAGGCGGTGTTGGAGAAGATCCGGATGCCGAGCACGACCACGACGGCCGTGGTCATCGCGGAGCCGACGCCCAGCTGCGCGCCCAGGAAGACGAGCAGGCAGGCGACGACGACGTTCCAGAAGAACGACATGATGAACACGCGGTCGGAGAACGTCCCCTCCAGCCACGCCCGGCCCGCGCCGAAGAGCGCGTCGAGCCCGGCGACGACGGCCACGGGCAGGTAGGGCTGGAGCCAGGTGGGGATGGAGGGGTCCACCAGGAATCCCACGAGGATCCCCAGGGCGAGTCCGAGGACGGCGATCACATCAGCCTCCTGAGCTGTCGGTGGTGGTGGAGCGGCCGCCGACGGGCGCGTCCAGGGCGTCCATCGGCAACGACGAGGAGGAGCGGGACCGCACGGTGATCCCGCGCAGCGACTGCGCGGTCGACAGGTAGTCGCCGGCGGCGCCGCGGACCAGGGCGATCGACAGGTCGTTCGCGTCCCCGATCGCCGCGACCTCGTAGGGGGCCTGGACCGGGGTGACGTCGACGAGGATGACGGAGCCGGCCGTGCGGACGAACGTGCCCGGACCGATGCGCAGCCCGTTGACGGACAGGGCCTCGGCTCCTCCGCTCCACAGCGCGTTGAGGACCACGCGCAGGTCCTGGTCGCTGACGGCGCCGTCGGCCACCGGGGAGTCCAGCCCGGTGTCCCGGCGGTCGTCCAGGGTGACCAGCAGCCCGGGGCCGTCGACGGGCGTCGTGGAGGCCGCCACGGCGACGCCGGGCGCCAGGGCGGCCTCGTCCGGTCCCGCGTCTCCGGCGGCGGCGCGCGCCTGGGCCGACAGGGCCGTGACGTCGGCGTCCAGGGACTGGACGGTCGCCATCTGGGCGCGGGCCTGGTCGAGCAGAGTCTGTTGGACGGCGTCCGCTCCGGGAGCCCGCAGATCGCGCACGGCCAGGGTGCAGGCCAGGCCCAGCGCCGCGGCGAGCAGGAGGAGGAGCGCCTTCCTCCAGGCCGCGACGCGGGCGTCGGCCGCGTCCTTCGAGTAGGCGTGGTAGCCCGCGTCCAGGGGGTTCCTCAGGAGCTGGTTGAGCAGCGACATCGCGGCCGCCGGATCGCGGCCGCCGGCGGCCGCCGGACCGGACGAGGGCGACGCGCCCGGACCGCCTCTCCCGCGGGGCGCGGCGGGGCCGCCGAGGGGCGCGGAGAAGACGGGCATGCCCCGAGTGTAGAGGCGGGGGCGCTCGGGGCGGGGCCCGCCGCTCGCCGGATAGAGTGACCGCCATGAGTTCCGTGTGCGACATCCGCCCGTCCGTCACCCCGATCCCCCTGTCCGACGCCCTCCGCGGCCTCGCGGTGCTGGAGTGGGTGGACGCGCCCGGCGTCCCCGCCCGCTCCGTCGTGGTGGGGGGCGTGACGGTGTCGACGCTCGACCTGGACCCCGGGTGGCTGTTCGTCGCGATCCCCGGCCTCACCCAGCACGGGATCCGCTTCGCCCGGCGCGCCGTCGAGGAGGGCGCCGTCGCCGTGCTCACCGATGAGGAGGGCGCCCGCCGCGTCGCCCAGGAGGGGCTCGCCGTGCCCGTGGCGGTCGTCGCGGATCCGCGCTCCGCCGCCGCGGTGGCGTCCGCCACGGTCTACGGGCATCCGGCCGACCGGCTGCGCACCCTGGCGGTGACCGGCACGAACGGCAAGACGACCACGTCCTACCTCATGCGGGCCGCATTGGGCGCGGCCCATCAGGACCCGGCGCTGTGCGGCACCGTCGAGACGCTGATCGGGGACCTCCGCATCCTCTCCGAGCACACGACCAGCGAGGCGCCCGTCGTCCAGCGGATGCTCGCCCTGGCCGAGCAGGAGGGGCTCGGGGCCGCCGTGATCGAGACCTCCGCGCACGCGCTGAGCCTCCACCGCGTCGACGGCGTCGTCTTCGACGTCGCGGGGTTCACGAACCTCCAGCACGACCACCTCGACTACTACCACGACATGGAGCACTACTTCGCCGCGAAGAGGCTCCTGTTCACCCCGGCGCACTCGCGCCGCGGCGTCGTGTGCGTCGACGACCAGTGGGGCCGGCGCCTGGCCGCGGAGGCGGAGGTGCCGGTGGTCACCGTCTCCGCGCTGACGGACCAGCCGGCGGACTGGACGGTCCGCGACACGCACGCGGACCGGGAGACCTCCCGCACCGTCTTCACGCTGGTCGATCCCGACGGGCGCGGCCACGCGGTGGCGACCCCCGTGCTGGGCGACGTCAACGTGCAGAACACCGCGGTCGCCATCGTCGCCGCCACCGTCCTGGGGCTCGACGTCGACGCCGTCATCGCCGCGGTCGAGCGCGCCGACCAGGTGCCCGGGCGCATGGAGAAGGTCAACGCGCTCCCCCACCCCGCCCAGCCCCTCGTCGTCGTCGACTACGCCCACACGCCCGAGGGCCTGGAGTGGACGCTGCGCTCGACGCGCGACCTCACCCGCGGGCGGATCGTCCTGGTCTTCGGCACCGACGGCGACCGCGACGCCACGAAGCGCGCCCCCCTGGCGCGGATCGCCGCGCGGCTGGCCGACGACCTGTGGGTCACCGACGAGAACCCCCGCACGGAGGACGCGGCCTCGATCCGCGCCGAGCTGCTCGCGGGCGTCGCGGACGTGCGCCCCGACCTGCGCGGCGTCGTCGAGGTGTCCACCTGCCGCCGCGACGCGGTGCGCCGGGCGATCCTCGCGGCCCGGCCCGGGGACACGGTGCTCATCACGGGCAAGGGCGCGGAGTGGTATCAGGACATCGAGGGCATCAAACACGTCTACAACGACGTGCCCGTCAGCCGCGAGGTCCTCGATCAGGATCCGCGCGGCCGTCGCTGAGGGCGGCCGGTCGCCCCGGCCCGGGGGCCGGGGCCGCCCTCGTCTAGGATTGGCGCGTGACTGACGACCTGACCGGGCTCTCCCCCGCCGACCCCGCGGCTCCCCCTCCCGAGGAGACCGCCGAGGACCAGGACCTGCGGGCCCGCGCGATGCGCGCCTCCCTCGAGCAGTACGAGCTCGACGAGGAGGACCTGGCCCTGCTCGACGGCGGGGCTCCCGCGGACGAGTCCGGCGGCGCCGCGGCCGGCCTGCCGGTGCTGGCCGTCGTCGGACGCCCCAACGTCGGCAAGTCGACGCTGGTCAACCGCATCCTCGGGCGCCGCGAGGCCGTCGTCCAGGACACGCCCGGCGTGACGCGCGACCGGGTCGCCTATCCCGCGGACTGGGCGGGCCGCGACTTCACCCTGGTCGACACCGGCGGCTGGGAGGTCGACGTGCGCGGCCTGGACCGCTCGGTCGCCGAGCAGGCGGAGATCGCCATCGATCTGGCGGACGCGGTGTGCCTGGTCGTCGACGCCACGGTCGGCGTCACGGCCACCGACGAGCGGATCGTCCGCGTCCTGCGGGCGTCGGGCAAGCCCGTCGTGCTGGCCGCGAACAAGGTCGACTCCCCGCTCCAGGAGTCCGACGCGGCGTTGCTGTGGTCCCTCGGGCTGGGCGAGCCCTACGCGATCTCGGCCCTCCACGGGCGCGGCACCGGCGATCTGCTCGACGCGATCCTCGCCGCCCTGCCCGAGCGCTCCGCCGTCGCCCCGGCGATGCCCGAGGGGGGGCCTCGGCGCGTCGCGTTGATCGGGCGTCCCAACGTCGGCAAGTCCTCGCTGCTCAACGCCCTGACGGGGGCCGAGCGCGTGGTCGTCGACGAGGTGGCGGGCACCACGCGCGACCCCGTCGACGAGCTCCTCGAGCTCGACGGCCGCCCCTGGTGGTTCGTCGACACGGCCGGCATCCGCCGCAAGATGCACCGCACCACGGGCGCCGACTACTACGCCTCGATCCGCACGCAGGCGGCCCTGGAGAAGGCGGAGGTGGCCATGGTGCTCCTCGACGCCTCCGAGCCCCTCACCGAGCAGGACGTCCGCGTCGTCCAGCAGGCCATCGACGCGGGGCGCGCCCTGGTCATCGTCAACAACAAGTGGGACCTCGTCGACGAGGACCGCCAGGCCCGCCTGCGCGCCGAGCAGGAACGCGACCTCGTCCAGATCCCCTGGGCGCCGCGGATCAACCTGTCGGCGCTGACGACGTGGCACACGAACCGGATCGCCCGCGCGCTCGACGCCGCGCTGGCCGGCTGGGAGACCCGCATCCCGACGGGCCGGCTCAACGCGTTCCTCGGGCAGCTCGTCGCCGCCCACCCGCATCCCCTGCGCGGCGGCAAGCAGCCCCGCATCCTGTTCGGCACGCAGGTGTCGACCCGGCCGCCGCGCTTCGTCCTGTTCACCACCGGATTCCTCGATCCCGGCTACCGCCGGTTCATCGAGCGGCGCATGCGCGAGGACTTCGGGTTCGACGGCTCCCCGATCCAGATCTCGGTCCGCGTGAGAGAGCGCCGGCGCCGCTGATCACGCGCCGAGCAGCTCCGCGGCCCCGGCGGCGGACGCGGTGCGCAAGAGGATCTTGCCGCGCACGTGGCCGGCCTGCAGGCGGGCGTAGGCGGATCCGACGTCCTCCAGGTCGTAGACGGAGTCGATCGGGCTGATCAGGGCGCCCGACGCCACGGCGGCCGCGATCCTCTCCAGATCCCCGGGAAGGGACGCCGCCATGCCGTCGGTGTGGGCGCCGAGTTCGCCGGCCGCGGGGCCGGCGGCGATCGCGTTGATCCGCCCCGCCGGGATGCCGAGGCCCACCAGGGCGCGGACCTCGTCGAGGCCGCGCGTCGAGTAGGCGGCCTGGATGCCGCCGGGCGCCAGATCCCGCAGCCGGTCCGCCAGCCCCTCGCCGTAGAGGACGGGCACGATGCCCAGCGACTGGAGGAACGGGTGGTTGTCCGGGCCCGCGGTGCCGAGCACCGTGGCTCCCGCGGCGCGGGCCAGCTGCGCGGCCAGCACGCCGACGCCGCCCGCGGCCCCGGTGACCAGCACCGTCTCCCCGGCCCGCGGGGCGATCGCGCGCACCCCGGCCAGCGCCGTCAAGGACGTGATCTGGAGGCCCGCGGCCGTGTCCAGTCCCAGCCCCGGGGGCACGGCGCACACGTGGGCGGCGTCGATCAGGAGGTGGTCGGCCTGGGCGAAGAAGCGCAGTCCCCCGAAGACCGGGTCGCCGACGGCCAGGTCCTCCACGCCGGGGCCGACCATGTCGACCACCCCCGCGAAGTCGTTGCCGTTGCCCGACGGCGGCTTCGGCGCGCCCCTGCCGGGTCCGCCGGCCAGGATCTTCCAGTCCACGGGGTTGAGGCCCGCGAACGCCACGCGCACGCGGACCTGCCCGAGGCCGGGCTGTGGATCGGGGGCCTCGACGATGTGCAGGCGGTCGATGCCGCCGAATTCCTCGAAGACGACTCGGCGTCCCATGAGAGGTGTCCTTCCGTGAGAGGTGTCAGGGGATGGAGGGGGCGGCCAGGAGGTCGCCGTCGCGCTGGAGGCGGGCGAGCACCTGGTCGGGGCCCAGCTGGGCGAGCCCGGGGCGGATCTCCTCCCAGGTCCGCGGGGCGGCGACAGTGGGCCGGGGGCCCTTGGCGCGCAGGCTATAGGGGGTGATCGTGGACTTGGCCGGATGGTTCTGGCTCCAGTCCAGGAACACCCGGCCCACGCGGTCCTCCTTCGCGGCGCGGGCGACGATCAGCCCGTGCTCCTCCTGGGCCAGGCGGTGCGCGAGCTCGCGGACGTAGCGATGCACCCCGATGGCGGTGCGTGCGAACGGGAGCCGGCCCCGCGGGCCGCCCTCGTCGGGGAGGAGCGCGCACCGCACGTGCAGGCCCTTCCCGCCGCTCGTGACGGGGACGGGGTCCAGCCCGTCGGCCGCCAGGGCCGCGCGGACCAGCCGGGCGGCCCGGGCGCACTCGTCCAGGCCGGCGCCCTCCCCGGGATCCAGGTCGATGACCAGCCGGTCCGGGGGCCGGACGGCGCCGCGCGGGCCCAGGCGCCACTGCGGCGTGTGGAACTCGACCGTGGCCTGGTTGGCCATCCACGCCAGCGTCCGCCGGTCGTCGACCACCGGGGAGACGACCAGGGCCGAGGACCCGGGGTCGGAGGACGCCTCGCGCCCCATGTCCACCGGGCTGGCGCGCAGACGCGCCGTGCGGACCCATCCGGGCGCGCCGCGTCCCACATGGCGCTGGAAGAGGCGCTCGCCCGCCACGCCGTCAGGGAAGCGGACCCGCGTCACGGGGCGGTCACGCAACTGGGGCAGGAAGGCGTCGGCGACGGCATCGAGGTAGTCCGCGAGGTCCCGCTTCGTGAACCGCGCGTCGGGGAAGATCAGCTTGTCCGGGGAGGTCAGCCTGGGCGGCGCCCCGGGGCTCGGGTTCTGCGCCATGCCCCCACCCTAGTGACGTCGCCCACAGGCCGCACCCGCGGCGGAGGATCGCCGGCGGGATGCGCCAGCGGCGGGGGGTACCATCCCGACGGTGAACGATCTCTCCCCCGCCACCGCCCGGCGGATGCGGCTGGACGCGCAGCTGCTCGGCCCGTCATCCGCGGCGGCCGGGCTGTCCCCCGTCCAGGTCGTGGACCGCGCCGTCGCCCTGCAGGGCCAGGACCTCGGTGCCGTCCTGCGCGCGATCGCGATCCGCTGCGCGCCGGGGACGACGCTGGACGACGTCCGCGCGGCCTTCACGCGCGGCGAGCTGGTGCGCTCCTGGCCGATGCGGGGCACCCTGTTCGCCACGACGCCGTCGCATCTGGCCGACCTCCTGTCCCTCACCTCGGCGCGGGTCCACCGCTCGACCGCCCGGCGCCGGCATCAACTGGGCCTCGACGACGCGGCGATCGCGCGCGCCCTGGCGGTCGCCGTCGACGCGCTGGCTGCGGCGCCGCTCACCCGGTCCGGCCTCCTCGCCGCCTTCGAGGCCGCCGGCCTGCCCACCGACGCGGGACGCGGCTATCACCTGATCTTCCACCTGGCCGTCGGCGGCGTGGTGCGCTGGGGGCCGTTCACGCC
>JAFAAX010000185.1 GCA_023426345.1 Actinomycetes bacterium | reverse complement strand
GCTCGGCGCCGCGGGCGGCCGCCGCTAGGGCCTGCTCGGCGGTCTCCCCCGCCTCGGCGGCCGCGCGGGCGGCCTCGACGGCGGGGGCCCAGGCGTCCACCATGGTCTTGTCCCCGGGCTCGGCCTTGCCGCGCGCCTGGATGCCGGTGCAGGCGGCCTCCAGCATCGCGTGGACATCGGCCGCGGACAGCGCGGCCCCGGGCTGGTCGGGCATCGCCTTCGCGGCGCGGAGGAAGGCCATGCCGTAGAGGGGCCCGGCCGCGCCCCCCACGGTCGACATCAGCGTGCGGGCGACCGTCTTGAGGATCCCCGAGACCGTGTCGGGGGCGTCCGCGGCGTCGAGCGCCGCGACGACCGCCGCGAAGCCCCGATCCATGTTCTCCCCGTGGTCGCCGTCGCCGATCCGGCGGTCCAGGTCGATGAGGCGCTCGCGATTGTCGGCCATGGCCGCCGCCGCGCCCCGGATCCAGGCCGCGGCCCACGCCGCATCCAGTGCCATCTCCGCTCCGCTCACTTCCACGCCGGCGTGTCCGCCGGGGCGTCGAACAGGTCGATCATCTCGTCGTCGGCGCGCAGCAGCGTGACCGAGCAGCCGGGCATCTCGAGGCTGGTCACGTAGTTGCCGACCAGGGAGCGCGCGATGGCGATCCCGTCCGCGTCGAGGAGCGCCGCCAGGGCGCGGTGGACGATGTAGAGCTCCGACAGCGGCGTGCCGCCCATGCCGTTGACCAGCGTGACGACGCGCTCCCCCGACGTGAGCGCGAGGTCGTCGCGCACGCGCTCGTAGAGCTCCTTCGTCAGGGCGTCGGCCGGCTCCATGCGGCCGCGCCGGTAGCCGGGCTCGCCGTGGATGCCGATGCCCAGCTCGATCTCGTCCTCGCCGAGCTCGAAGGACGGGGTGCCGGCGTGGGGCACCGTGCACGGCCCCAGGGCGAGCCCCATCGAGCGGACGTTCGCGTTGACCCGGGCGGCCAGGGCGGCGACCGCGGCCAGGTCGTCCCCGCGCTCGGCGGCGGCGCCGGCGATCTTCTCGACCAGCACGGTGCCCGCCACTCCGCGGCGGCCGGCCGTGTACAGGGAGTCCTCGACGGCGACGTCGTCGTCGACGACCACGGAGGCCACCTCGATGTCCTCCATCTCGGCCAGTTCGGAGGCGGTCTCGAAGTTGAGGACGTCGCCGGTGTAGTTCTTGACGATGTGCAGCACGCCCGCGCCGTGGTCGGCGGCCTTGGTCGCCTCGAGGATGGGGTCGGGCGTCGGCGAGGTGAAGACGGCGCCCGGCACGGCGGCGTCCAGCATGCCCTCCCCGACGAAGCCGGCGTGCAGCGGCTCGTGGCCGGAGCCGCCGCCGGAGACCAGGCCCACGCGGCCCTCCGCCTTGGGGCGGCGCCGCGTGACGAACGTCGGGTCGAGGTGGAGTTCGACCAGGTCGGCGTGGGCGCGGGCGAATCCCTCGAGGGACTCGCGGACGACCTCGTGGACGTCGTTGATGAGCTTCTTCATGGGTGCCTCCTTGCATCCGGTGGGACCGTGACGATGACGAACACCATCGTGCCACGTCGGCGCCGCGCACGCACCGCTCAGCGCGCCCCGCGCACCAGGGTCGTCACCTCGCCCGCCAGCACGATCGACCCGAATGCCACGACGCCCGCGCTCTGCCCGGGCGCCGTATGGGCCTCGGCCAGCTCCACGGCGCGGTCGACGGCCTCGGCCAGGTCCTCGCGGAGCTCGACGCGGTCCTCCCCGAAGACGTCGGTCGCGATCGCCATCAGCTGGTCCGCGGACATCGCCCGGTCGCCCGGCAGGGCGGTGACGACCAGGTCGTCGAGGACGGGCTCGAGCTCGCCGAGCATCCCCTCGACGTCCTTGTCCCCCATCGCCGAGAACAGGCCGACGATGTGCGCGAAGTCGAAGACCCCCTGGTCCAGGGCCGCGCGCAGCGTCCGCGCGCCGGCCGGGTTGTGGGCGGCGTCGACGACGATCGTCGGCGAGGTCCGCACGACTTCGAGGCGTCCCGGCGACGTGGCGCTCATCATCCCCTGCTCGACGACGCGCCCGTCCAGCTCGCGCCCCCCGAGGAAGGCCTCGACGGCGACCAGCGCGGCGGCCGCGTTGTGGGCCTGGTGCTCGCCGAGGAGGGGCACGAAGACGTCCTGGTAGATCGCGGCGGGGGTGCGGATCGTCGCCATCTGGCCGCCGACGCCCATCTGGCGGTCGAGGACCTCGAAGTCGCGGTCCTCCAGGCGCACGACCGCGTCAACCTCCCGGGCGCGCGCGAGGAGCACCTCGAGCGCCGCCTCGGGCTGCCGCGCGATGACGACGGTCTGGTGGGCCTTGATGATGCCGGCCTTCTCCGCTGCGATCTCCTCGACCGTGCTCCCCAGCCACTTCTGGTGGTCGAGGTCGATGGGGAGGATGACGGCGACGTCGCCGTCCATCGCGTTCGTCGCGTCCCACAGCCCGCCCATGCCGACCTCGACGACCGCCGCGTCGACCGGATAGTCGGCGAAGGCCGCGAACGCCATGACGGCGAGGACCTCGAAGAAGGACATCCGCGGGCCGCCCTGGGCCGTCGAGCGCTGATCGACCATGTCGACGTAGGGGGCGATGTCCTCCCAGGCCGCGACGAATCCCTCCGCCGTGATCGGCGCGCCCTCCAGCGAGATCCGCTCGCGGATGTCGACGAGGTGGGGCGACGTGAAGCGCCCGACCCGCATGCCGAGCGCCGTGAGCAGGGTGTCGACCATCCGCGCCGTCGAGGTCTTTCCGTTGGTCCCCGTCAGGTGGACGCTCGGGTAGGCGCCCTGTGGGTCGCCGAGGATGTCCAGGGCCGCCTCGACGCGCTCCAGAGAGGGCTGGACCTGGTGCTCGGGCGCGCGGGCCAGGATGTCGCGGGTGATCTCCGCCACCCGGCGATCCAGCGCCAGGTCGCGCTCGGCGGCGTCGAGCCGCTCGTCGTGGCTCATCGACGAGGGCGTCCCCGCATGGCCGGGCTCGTCGTCGGCGCCGAGGTCGTCGCGGTCCCAGTCCTCGCCCTCGACCTCGGCGAGGATCGACGGGTCGGGGCCGAGCAGCAGCGAGTGGGCGACCAGCTGCCGCAGGGCCTCGGTGCGCTCGTCGTCGTCGGCCCGTGCCTCCTCGGCGCGCTCCTCGGCCTGAGCGTCGTCCTCCTCGGAGGGGGCGTCGGCCTCCTCCAGATAGGGCAGCAGGTCGTCCGGGACCCCGGTCGGCCGCTCAGCCGGCCCGTCGTCACCGAAGAATGCCGGGTGCTCGTTCGACATGGAGGTCCTCCGTCGCCAGGGTGGGAAGGCCGGGCCCGTGCGGGCCC
>JAFAAX010000071.1 GCA_023426345.1 Actinomycetes bacterium | reverse complement strand
GGGCCACGCTGGAGGCGCGGGAGCGCGCGGGGCAGGAGCGCGAGTCCCAGTGGCGCGAGCAGGCGGCGCTCCTCGAGCGGCAGCGCGAGGCGTTGCAGCGCCGCATCGAGGAGCAGGCCCGCGTGCGCGAGCAGATGCTCGCCGGGGATGCGCAGCGCGAAGCCCGCGAGCAGAGGGAGCGCGGCCGCGTCCTGGAGGCGCTCGCCCCCGTCCAGGACCGGTTGCAGGGCATGCAGCGCGCGATCGCCGAGATGGAGCAGCAGCGCCACGGCCAGTACGGGGCCCTCGCCGAGCAGATGTCCCAGGCGCGGGAGGCCGACCGCCAGTTGCGTGCGGCGACGAACGCGCTGGAGGCCGCTCTGCGCAACACCTCGGTGCGCGGCGCCTGGGGGGAGGCCCAGCTGCGCAACATCGTGGAGTCCGCCGGCCTGGTCGAGCACGTCGACTTCGACGTCCAGTCGTCCCTGGACACCGAGGAGGGCCGCAAGCGTCCGGACATGGTGCTGCATCTGCCCGGCGGCAAGTCGTTGCCGATCGACGCGAAGGTCCCCTTCGACTCCTACATCCGCGCGATGGAGATCCCGGCCGGCGCCGACGGCGAGGAAGGGCGACGTCGCGCCGACCTCTTGCGGCGCCACGTGGCCGCCGTGCGGGCCCACGTCGACACCCTGGCCGCCAAGCACTACTGGACGGGACTGGACATCAGCCCGGACTTCGTCATCGCGTTCATCCCCTCGGAGTCCCTGCTCTCGGCGGCGTTGGAAGCCGATCCCTCCCTGCTCGACTACGCGTTCGGCAGGCGCGTGGCCCTGGCCTCCCCCGTCACCCTGTGGTCGGTGATGCGCACCGTCGCCTTCACCTGGCAGCAGGAGGCGCTCACCGAGCAGGCGAAGGAGCTCTTCGACCTCTCACGCGATCTCTATCAGCGGTTGGGGACGCTGGGCGCCCATGCGGACGCCATGCGCAGGAGTATCGAGAAGACGGTGGAGAGCTGGAACAAGTTCGCCGGGTCGCTGGAGACGCGCGTCCTGGTGACGGCCCGTCGCCTGCAGGTCCTCGACGAGTCCAGCGTCCTGCCCGAGGTCGCCGCGATCCAGACGGGTCCGCGCCTGCTCACCGCTCCCGAGCTGACGGCTCCCGAGCCCGCCGGGGAGGGGAGGAGCGCTCGGTGAGGCGCCGGACGTAGGTCGTGATCCGCCACCGGGCGTCGCCGGAGGCCGGACGCCAGTGCGCGTCGGAGCGCGACGGGTCCGCGGTCCAGGTATCGGCCGGGACCTCGGGAGCCCGCACGACCGGTCCCGCGTATCCGGCCCCCACGATGTCGAGGTCCAGATCGGTGATGACCAGCTCGTCGACGCGATCCATCGCCTGGGCGTAGATCTGGGCCCCGCCCGTCACCCAGACGACCGGCGCGCCGCTCCGCTGGGCGTCCGCCAGGCCCCGGTCGACCGCCTCCTGCCAGGAAGCGACGACCATCGCACCGGGGGCGGCGTATCCGGGCGTGCGGGTGATGACGATGTTCGCGCGATCGGGGAGCGCTCCGCCCAACGACTCCCAGGAGGCGCGGCCCATGAGCACGGGGCATCCGAGCGTCACGGCCCGGAAGTGCGCGAAGTCCGCCGGCACGTGCCACAGCATCCCCGCGCCCGATCCCAGGACGCGCCTGCGGTCCTGCGCCCAGATCGAGGCGAGGACGGGGGGTGCCCCTGCGGTCGCGGCGCGGTCCGGTCCGTGGCCGCCTCCCGGTCGGGCCGCGCTCATACCGCCACCGGCGCCGTGATGGCGGGCCAGTGCCGGTAGCCGACGATCTGGACGTCGTCGAGGCGGTAGTCGAACATCGACGGCGCGCGGCGCAGCTCGAGGCGGGGGAACGCGTAGGGCTCGCGCGACAGTTGTTCGGTGACCTGAGCGACGTGGTTGTCGTAGATGTGGCAGTCTCCGCCGGTCCACACCAGGTCGCCGATCTCCAGGTCGGCCTGTTGAGCGAACATATGGGCCAGCACGGCATAGGAGGCGATGTTGAAGGGAACCCCCAGGAACATGTCGCAGGAGCGCTGGTAGACCTGGAGGCTGAGCCGCCCGTCGGCGACGTACAGCTGGAAGAACGCGTGGCAGGGCTCCAGCGCCATGCGCGGCAGATCGGCGACGTTCCAGGCGGAGACGATCATGCGTCGCGAGTCCGGGTCAGTGCGCAGGGTCTCCAGGACATCGGCGATCTGGTCGATGCTCCGCCCGTCGGGGGCGGCCCAACGCCGCCACTGGACGCCGTAGACCGGACCGAGTTCGCCGTCCGGCGCGGCCCACTCGTCCCAGATGCGGATGCCCTGATCCTGGAGCACGCGGGCGTTGGAGTCCCCGGAGAGGAACCACAGCAGCTCGCCGATGACGCCCTTCGTCCACACGCGCTTGGTGGTGATGAGGGGGAACCCCTGGGAGAGGTCGTAGCGCAGCTGGGCGCCGAAGATCGAGCGCGTGCCCGTGCCCGTGCGGTCGCCCTTCGGCGTGCCCTGCGCCATGATGCGGGCGAGGAGGTCCTCGTACTGGCGATCTGTGGAACCGCCGGTCGGTACGTCTGCGTGCGATGTGGCGTCGTCTGGCATCCCCCTATTGTGCCAAGGCGGGCGGGCGTCCGCCCGCGAGGGCGGCGCCGTCGGCCGCTCGCCGACTTCGGTGCTGTTTCCCCGTGACTTCGGTCTGTCTGGGCGCGCGCGGGCGCCGATACCTCAGATTCCATCAAAGCAACGATGGCGCCACCTGACCTCAACGAACACGCGGGGATGAACACGCGGGACAGAACCGAAGTCGCGGGGAAACAGCACCGAAGTCGCGCCAAGGGGGGTGGCCAGGGGGTGGCGTCAGGGGAGACATCAGCGGATGACGAGTCGCTGCGTCGTGACATCGGCGCGCAGTTCCAGCCCGCGCCTGCCCGCGTTCTCCCCGCCGCGCATGTCCGCGACGTGGAGGACGCCGGCGAGCGGCGCGGCGCCGGGAACGAGGTCGGCCACCCGGTTCGGCCATGCCAGGACGCGCTCAAGTCGGAGGGCCGTCCCCGGGTCCAGCGGGTCGATGGCCAGGTAGAAGATGCCGGTCTCGACGAGGTCCTGGAAGAAGTGGCTGCCCCAGGACAGCTCGGGCCGGAAGTCGCCCGGCCCGTCGGCCAGCTCGCCGAGCACGGCGACCGACGAGATCTCCGTGAAGTGGGAGGGCACCCCCAACGAGGGCGTCGTGGTGCCCCACCGCCCGGGACCCAGCAGCAGCACGGAGGCCGGCTCCCCGCCGCCCGGTGGCTCCCGTAGAGCGGCGGTGACGGCCCCGATCCGGCGAGCCACCTCGTGGCGGTCCTGGGTGCCCAGCTCGGCGTAGGCCCGTGGCCGGACCAGGACGACGTGGGTGAGGGGCAGGGCGGCCGTGCCGCCCATGAAGTGGCCGTGCAGCGCGACCAGCGCGTCGTCCGGGTCGTCGGGCACCTCTACCTCGCCCGTCGACGAGGACGGCCCGCGCGTCTGCAGGGGACGGCACTGGACGATGTTGACGCGCCAGGAGCCGCCGGGCTCGGCGGCGTCGACGTTGAGGGTGAACTCGACGTCGACCGGATGATCGTAGGCGGTGCGCAGAGCGGACAGCGCCGCCCGCATCCACGCCGTGAACCCCGTCCCCGGCGCCAGCAGGCCGCGGAAGTCGACCAGGTCGGGGGCGCGGCCGGGATCGCGCCCGAGTTCGCGGAGGCGCCGGCGGGCGTCCTCGTCCGGGCGGGCGAACAGCCGCCAGTCGTCGCCCAGGCCGAGTCCGCGGAGACGGTCGACGGAGCGGGCGATCACCGCCGCCTCGGCGCCGCCCGGCCGTTCGGCGCCGCCTGGGCCCGCCG
>JAFAAX010000152.1 GCA_023426345.1 Actinomycetes bacterium | reverse complement strand
GCCCCGGTCCGCGTCGGACGGAGAAGGGGCGCCGAAGGGCAGCAGGTCCGGATCGCCCTGCGGGCTCCTCCACCGCTCGTCGCCGGAGGAGCCGCGCGCTCCCGGCCGGGCGCCGCGCGGACGTCCGCCCGCCGAGGGCCGGCCGGCCCTCCGCCCTCGTCCGTCCCGGCCCTCAGATCGCATGGGAGCTCCTCAGCGCGCGCAGGCGGCCCGCAATCGCCCAGACCTCCCAGGCGACCAGGGTCGCCAGGGCCGTCGCGAACGGCCAGATCACGAAGCGATAGGTCGACAGTTCCTCCCGGGAGGCGGCGATCAGCGTGGCGCCGTCCATCATGGACGACGCCGCCGAGGCGATCGCCGACGAATCCGGCGAGTGGACGTCGTCGACGCCCAGCGCGTCCGCGATGCCCCGCAGGGCGTCCTCGTCGATGTGGGAGATCGCCACGGGCGCGCCGGGCTGGGAGTAGTCGCGGATGTACTCGGCGTCCCCGCCGCCCGGCTCGCCCGCGCCGCTCATCGAGGTCTCCCCGGACTGGGCTCCCGACGATCCCTCACCTGCTCCCGTTCCCGTCCCGGTTCCGACGCGGTAGGCGCGCATGGGCCCGCCCTGGGCGGTGCCGTAGCCGATCACCAGGCCGCCGTCGACCAGGTCGGCCAGGGGCGCCCACGTCGACGGGTCGAACGTCTCCGTCGTGTTCGAGGTCTCCCCGTCGGTGAGGACGAACAGATAACGGACGTTCTGAGGGTTCTTCTGCCGGGCGTCGGCGAGCTTCCGGGCGAGCGCCTGCACCGGGCGGTCCGGAGCCGATCCCTGGGAGAACTCGGACGCCTCCTGGTGGAAGGTGTCGAGATAGGACTGCACGGCGGACTCGTCGGTGGTCAGCGGGACGGCCGTGGTGAGCTGGGAGTCCCAGGTCTGGATGCTGAAACGGGCTCCCGCCATCGACGACAGGATCGTCTGGGCGTCCTCGCGCACGCCGTCCAGGCGGGGCAGGCCCTCGCTCCCCCAGTCCTCGGCGGCCATCGATCCGGTGCGGTCCACGACCAGCCAGACCTCGGTGTTCGACGTGATCGTGCGCGCCTCGCCCGGCACCGACGGCCCCGCCAGCATGACGGTCACCAGGACCGCCATCAGAGACCGCCGCACCGTCGGCCAGCGGCGCGCCGTGGCCCCGCGCCGGACGCCGAGGACCAGCAGCGCGACCGCCGCCAGGGCGAACAGCGCGATCCACCAGGCGGGATGGACCACGGGCCGGAAGATCATGCGTCCTCCCCCTTCCCGTCGCCGGGCGCCGGAAGCCGCCACCGGTCCTCAAGCAGGCGGCGGACCAGGACGGTCTCCGCCACCGGATCCACAGTCCGGGCGCCGCCGCGCTCCGTCCGGGAGGCCGCCCACTGGATCTGCATCCCGTCGGAGATCGCGACGATCGTGCGGGCGATGAGTTCGGCCGGGGCGTCCGCGCGGACCGTGCCCCGCTCCTGTCCCCGCTCGACGGCGCTGCGCAGGAAGTCGATCGCCCCGTCCAGGTGGCCGATCAGCCAGTCATGGGCGGGATGGGCGGCGTCCACCGCCGTGCTCGACAGGGCGACGTACAGGGCGGTCCCCTCGGGATGGGCGACGTTGTCCTCCATGAGCGCCGCCCACCGGTCGAGCGCCTCCCAGAGGTCCCCGGCCCCGTCCAGGATCTCCGTCGACGCCTGCTGATCGCGTCGTTCCAGGACGGCCGCGAACAGCTCCGTCTTGGAGGGGAAGTGGTGGAGCAGCCCCGGCTTCGAGATCTCGGCAGCCTGGGCGACGTCGGCCAGGGACGTCCCCGCGTACCCGTGGAGCGCGAACAGGCCCAGCGCCTCCACCAGGATCCGCTCGCGCTTGTCCTCGCCCCCCGCCGGGGGACGGCCCGGCCCGCGACCGCGCGCGGCGCCGGCGCGCCCGGATGGGGTCGTGCGAGAGGTGGGAGCCATGAGCCGATCCTAGAGCCGCGCCCACGCGCCGACGGCGAGCAGGGCGAGCAGCCCCAGCGCCGCCCAGGCGAGGGGCGCGCCGGGCCGGTCGGTCTCCAGCGTGGTCGCCGACCCCTGCACCTCCGCCAGCTGCTGGGCCTCGATCTCGGCGACGATGCCGTCCACCGACGACGGATCGTGGGCGTCGTAGAAGTCGCCGCCCGTCAGGCGCACCTGGTCGCGCAGCTCCTGGCCCTCCGCGCTCAGCGAGGTCGTGTCCCCGGGGTACAGGGCCGTGACGACGACATGCTGCTGCCGGGCGAAGTCGACGGCCTGCGCGAGCGTGTAGATCTGCGCGCCGAGCACCTCGTTGTCAGTGGCCAGGATGACCATCCGCGAGCGCTCCTGGTCCGTGTGGTCGAACCCCAGCACGCACGAGGCCAGTCCGTCCCCGGCCAGCGAGGAGACCTCCATGTCCGGGTCGTCGGTGGCCTCCAGGAAGTCGTAGAGCTCGCTGGAGACGTACACCCCCGTGTCGTCCTGCCCCTGGTACCCCTGGCTCATGATCCGCTCGACATCCGCCAGGGTGTCCCCCACCATGTCGTAGTCGTCGGTGAGCGGGAACATCACCATCGTGCGGGCGCTCCACAGGTGCAGCGCCACGCGCTCCCCGGAGAAGTGGTCCGCCATCTGGCGGAAGGCGCCCGCGATCTCCGCGTCGTAGGGGATCATCGATCCGGAGTCGTCCAGGCACAGCACGATGTCGCGGCTGGAGAGCCGCCGGTCCTCCAGGCGGCGGTCGACGGGGGCGCCCGCCGACACGGAGGCGGCGACCGCCACGACCGCCAGGCAGGCGACGGTGCCGGCCACCCCCCACCGCGTCCGGCGCAGCAGGGTCCGGTACTTCGGCAGGTCGCGGACGTAGCCGGAGTTCGCCACCCAGCCGCGGTGGCCGGACCGCCGGCCCGCGCCGCGCAGAACGAGCCATCCGATCACGCCGACCGCGACGATGACGGCGGCGCACGCCCACGGCAGCCACGGGAACCTCATGCCCCCACCGCCCGCCGTGCGAGGTCCAGCGTGCGCGCCACCCGCGCGTCGTCGGAGCGGTCCGCCCCCTCATCGACGAGGGCGGCTCCGGGGACGGCCTCGTCGATCGCCTGCGGTCCGCCGGACTCCCCGGAGAAGCTCGGCTGCTCGCATTCGCGCAGGACGTCGACCAGCTCCGGCCAGGACGGCACCAGCCTGTCGATCTCCTCGACGGTGGCGACCTCCAGATCCCGGCCGGACCTCTGGGTGCCCAGCGCGCGCATGAGGCCGGCGACGGCCAGGTGGACGCCGCGCAGATCGAGCTCGCCGTCCGCCTGGCGGAGGCGGATCTGATCGAGGAGCCCCCGGTAGCGGCGGCGCTCGGCCTCGGAGATGGTGAGGAGTTCCGGGGCCTGCGTGTCCTCCGAGCGCCACCACCGCCACAGGAGCACCGCCGCCCATGCCACGGCGAGCACGGCGAGGACCGCGCCCACCACCCACATCCAGTTCGGATACGTGACGGGGTCGCGCAAGGTGGTGCCGAGGTCGCCGCTACCGGACACGGTTCCCCCTCTCCAGCGCCGTCACCAGCGCGCGCGCCACCGAGGCGGAGGACTCGACGGACACCTGCGTGGCGCCCCTGCGCCACAGCATGGCGGAGACCTGCTCCTTGCGCAGGCGCGCGGCCTCGCGGGCCTGGTCCGCCAGCTCCGCGTCGCCCAGGACGAAGTCGGGCAGGGGACCGGTGTTGACGTCGATGACGGGGGTGCCCCGCGCGAACGAGGTCGGGTCCGCGTCGGCGACGGACATCACGATGACCTCGTGGCGGGTGCGCAGGCGCTTGACGAGGTCGTCGTCCTCGGGGGCGGGCTGGGTCTCGTCGGAGACGATGACGACGAGGGACCGCCGCAGCGTGGCCGCGAGGGCGCGCTGGAGCAGCCGCCGCACGTCAGACGGCGGGGAGGCCAGGTCGATGTCGGCGGCGACGCGCCGCAGGATGGTCTCGGCATGGGCGTTGCCCGAGCGCGCCGACATCTGCCGCATGCGCTGGGAGTCGCCCGCCACCAGGCCGATCTGGTCGCCTCGCATCGTCGACAGCCACGCGATGGTCTCGCACGCCGCAAGCGCGACCTCCTCCTTCGTCTCCCCCGACGGCGCCAGGGCCCCCATCGACCGGCCCGTGTCGACGACCAGGATGACCTGGACGTTGCCCGTCGCCTCGAAGCGTTTGACCACCGTGCGCCCCACCCGCGCCGAGGCCAGCCAGTCGATGTCCTTGACGTCGTCCCCGGCCTTGTACTCGGCCATGTCCAGGAACTCCATGCCGTGCCCGGCGCGCAGCGCGCCGTGGCGTCCGTCCATCAACGACAGGAGGCGCCGCAGGACGGGCAGTTCGACGCGGGCCGAGATGGCCTCCAGGCCGGGGGCGTGCACGTCACCATCCCCCCTCGGCCGGCCGGGCGGGCGCGCCGGACCCGGCGAGGGAACCACGCGGGCCGCCCTCGTCGATGAGGAGGATCAGGCGATGGCGGCTCACGGCACCGGCACCGCATTGAAGACGGCGTCCACCAGGCCGTCGACGTTGACGTCGTCGGCGACGGCGTCGTAAGTGCGGATCAGGCGGTGCCGGAGGATGGAGTGGCGCATCGCCTTGACGTCCTCGGGGATCACGTAGTTGCGCCCCGCCATCAGGGCGAGGGCCTGCGAGACCTGCATGAGCGCGATCCCGCCGCGCGGCGAGGCGCCGACGCGCACATGCGTGCGGAACCCGGGCAGCGGGTTCGGACCCGCCCCGCGCGTGGTGTTGATGAGGTCGACGATGTAGGTCTTGATGGTCGTGTGGATGAACACCCGCCGGGACATCGCCTGGAGCTCCTGGAGATCCGCCAACGAGATCGGATCGCCCGTCAGATCGGCGCCGATGCGGCCGTCGTCGATGCGCTCGAGGACCTCCAGCTCCTCGCGGGGCTGCGGATAGGTGATGACCTGCTTCATGAGGAAGCGGTCCATCTGGGCTTCGGGCAGGACGTAGGTGCCCTCCTCCTCGATGGGGTTCTGGGTGGCCATCACCATGAACGGCTTCGGCAGCGGGTGGACGACGCCGCCGATCGTCGTCTGGGCCTCCTGCATGGCCTCCAGCATCGCGGACTGGGTCTTCGCCGAGGACCGGTTGATCTCATCCAGGAGCACGATGTTCGCGTGGACGGGGCCCAGCTGGGTCGTCATCTCGCCGGTGGCCTGGTTGTAGATCTGCGTGCCGATGATGTCGTTGGGCATGAGGTCGGGGGTGCACTGGATGCGGTGGAACGTGCCGGACACGGCCGCCGCCAGGGTCTGCGCGGCCGTCGTCTTGGCCAGGCCCGGGACGGACTCGATGAGCACATGGCCCTTGGCCAGCAGGCCCGCGATCAGGGCGCGGCGCAACTCCTCCTGGCCGACGACGCGCTGGGAGAACATCGCCTCGATGCCCGCCAACTGCGTCGTCGCCTGCGCCAGCTCGGCGTCGCTGAGGTACGTGTCCACCGGGTTCCTCCTCCATCTGCGTTGCTTCGCTCGCCATGGCTGCCGTCCGCGCCGGATCCCCGGACAGTCTAGAGGAGTCCGCCTGCCCGCCACCGCCCGGGCGACCACGGGCGGCCGAGGGTGAGGAGGGCGGCCTCGCCTGCTCCGCCGGCTCCGCCGACCTGGGCGCTCCTCTCCCGCGAGGTTCGCCCATCCGGGACCTCGAGGTTCGCCCACGTGCGACCCCACCGGCCCCACGGCATGTCTCGGCCCTGGGGGGAGCCCTGGTGCGCCGACGGCATAGCTCGAAGGTCTCCCCCCGCGGGGTCGGTTCGGCGGTGTGCTTCGGGCGCCCGAAACCATGGCAGACAGCACCAAATAGTCGACTGCCGGGAGGGGATACACACCGCAAGAAAGGCCCCGACCTGCGGAAACGCCGAAGACTCTCTCAGCGGTGTCCGACCATTTGGTGTAGTCCGGCTGCGACCGGCGACAGGCGCATCCCTCGTGGTCCCCCGACCGATTCCGACCGTTGAAGATCTGCCTTCTCGAACCGGCTGAAGGTTCTGCCGATGGACTCACGCCGCTTCTGCCGTGACATCTGGGCGTCGTCGGAATCGATCCCTCTCGGCCCGCGGAAATGCCTCAACGCGTTCAGCGCGCCGCGGGCATACCTCGCGGACAGCGGCAGCGCTCTTTCCGTCCTTCCCTCCCTCCCTCCGCGACTTCGGTGCTCTTCTCTCGCGAGTTCGGTTCCTGTGGCGCGCAGCGGCGGCGTTGCGGGCGAGGAGTGCTGATGCCGGTCGTATCGCACGTCAGCGCCCATGGAAGCGCATGGAGGCCGGCCTCGCGGCGACACGCACCAGCCTGATTGGTATGCCTGACTGGCATGGACGCCTGAGAACCACCACACGACCGCACTCGTCAAGGTATGTCGACAGCGACCCGTGAAGCACGCCGCGGCCGCATCCCGCGCCCGGGGCCTCCCGAATCCAGCCTCGTCGTCAGGAAAGGCAACCGCACGAGCACCCCGTCGAAAGAGAACCGAACTCACCGGAGAAGAGCACCGAAGTCGCGGGGAAAGAGCACCGAAGTCGCGGGAGGGGGCAGGCGGGTCGGGTCAGGCAGGCCAGGCGCCCGCTGATGCAGATCCGCGCTTCAGCGCTTTCCCTGCCGCCCCCACTTCCCCCGGCGGATCAGCACCGCCCGGAGGATCAGCGCGGCGGCCGCCAGCAGCAGGCTCGCCGCGACCACCACGGTGACGACGATCCATGTGGTGGGCCCGCCCGTCGCGGGCACATCGGAACCGGTGCGGATGTCCAGGTCGGTGACCAGCGCGTGGACACCCGTCACCGTCACCGTCGACCCGGAGATCTCCCCCTCCGACGCCCACGTCACGGGAGCGGGCATCGTGACCGACAGTGTCACCGACGCGTCGACGCCCGCCTGCTCGAGGTCCTTCTCCGACAGCGCCTCGGACCCGGTGCCCTGGGAGAACGGCACAAAGAACCGGTAGTCCCCCGCCGCGGCGTCCGCACTCCACAGGGGGCCTCCGGACTGCCCGTCCCACCCGGCGTCCACCAGCGACACCTGCTCGGTGAGACGGCACCGCAACACGTCGGCGTCCGAGACGTCGTCGATCTGTGCCCCCGGCCCGTCCACCGGCAGATACCCGTCGAGCGCGCCGGACATCACCTGCCCGCATGACAGCGAGGGGTCGTCGATGAGGTCCCGGTCGATGCCGATCTCCAGCATGACGTCGGCGACGCCGTCGGGCGACACCTCGACCGCCCCCGACAGGTCGCACGCGCTCAGCGCGATGGCCGTCCCCAGGGCAAGCAGGGACACAGGGATGAGCCTGTCGAGGCAGGCCGGGACACCGCGCATGGGCTCAAGTATCGCCCGGCCTCGCCGGCGCACGCCATCGGGCGCCGAGGCCGGGAGAGGCCGGGCCGATCGAGGCCGCGCGGGACGCCCTCGCCGCCCCGCGCGGGAGGGACGACGAACGGGGCCGCCCCCTCGCGCGGTGGTGACCAGCGCAAGGGGGCGGCCTCGTCAATGGGACCGGAGATCGGGGATCCTGGGATCCCCGACCCGGTGGGGACCGGCGATCAGCCCTCCGTGGGGATCGGCTGGCCGGCCTTGGCCGCCGCGATGCGCGCGCGCAGGGCGGTCAACTGGTCGGTGATCGCCTGAGGCAGGTGATCGCCGAACTGCGCGAAGTACTCCTCCGAGGAGTCCGCCTCGGCGGCCCAGGCGTCGGGATCGACCGTGTACATCTTGTCCCACTCGGCCTTGCCCACGTCGACGCCGTCGAGGTTGAAGTCCTCGACGTGCGGGTAGCGGCCCGTCACGCCGTCGATGGCCTCGACCTCACCCGCGGAGCGGCGGACGATCCAGTCCAGCACGCGGGAGTTGTCGCCGTATCCGGGCCACAGGAACTTGCCGTTCTCGTCCTTGCGGAACCAGTTGACCTGGTAGATCTTCGGGAACTTGTCGCCCAGCTTGGCCTGCATCTCCAGCCAGTGGCCCCAGTAGTCCGCCATGTTGTAGCCGCAGAAGGGCAGCATCGCGAACGGGTCGTGGCGCAGCGAGCCGGCCTTGACGTCCGTCGCCGCGGCGGTGACCTCGGAGGCCACCGACGCGCCGATGAACACGCCGTGAGCGGCCGAGTACTGCTCGGCGACCAGCGGCACGTTGGTCGCGCGGCGCCCGCCGAACAGGATCGCGTCCACCGGAACGCCCTGGGGGGCCTCCCAGTCCGGGCAGATGATCGGGCACTGCGAGGCGGGCGTGGTGAAGCGGCTGTTCGCATGGGCGGCGGGCGCGTCGCTCTCCGGCGTCCAGTCCTTGCCGTGCCAGTCGATGAGGTGCGCCGGCACGTCGCCGTCGATGCCCTCCCACCACACGTCGCCGTCGTCGGTCAGCGCGACGTTGGTGAAGATGGTGTTGGCCTTCATGGTCTCCATGGCCATCGGGTTCGTCGTGTAGGACGTACCCGGGGCGACGCCGAAGAAGCCGGCCTCCGGGTTGATGGCGTACAGGCGGCCGTCCGGGCCGGGACGCATCCACGCGATGTCGTCGCCGACCGTCTCGACCTTGTAGCCGGGGATGGTGGGCTGGAGCATGGCAAGGTTCGTCTTGCCGCAGGCGCTCGGGAAGGCCGCGGTCACATGGAACTGCTTGCCGTCGGACTCGCGGGTGAGGCGCAGGATCAGCATGTGCTCGGCCATCCAGCCGTCGCGACGGGCCATCGTCGAGGCGATGCGCAGCGCGAAGCACTTCTTGCCCAGCAGCGCGTTGCCGCCGTACCCGGAGCCGTAGGACCAGATCTCATTGGTCTCGGGGAAGTGCGTGATGTACTTCTCGTCGTTGCAGGGCCACGCGGTGTCCTCCTGGCCCGGCTCCAGCGGCACGCCCACGGAGTGCACGGCCGGCACCCACACCTGGCCCTCGTTGATGAGGTCCATCGCCTGGGCGCCCATGCGGGTCATGATCCGCATGTTGCACACGACGTAGGGCGAGTCGGTGATCTCGATGCCGAGCTGGGAGATCGGGCCGCCCAGCGGGCCCATGGAGAAGGGGATCACGTACATCGTGCGGCCCTTCATGGTCCCCGTGAACTTCTCGTTCAGGGTGGCCTTCATCTCCGCGGGATCGGCCCAGTGGTTCGTCGGGCCGGCGTCCTCCTCCTTCTCGCAGCAGATGAACGTGCGGGACTCGACGCGGGCCACATCGGAGGGCAGCGAACGGGCCAGGAAGGAGTTCGGGCGCTTCGACGGATTGAGCCGGGTGAACATCCCGTTGTCCACCATCAGCTGGGTGAGTCGGTCCCACTCCTCCTGGGAGCCGTCGCAGAACTCGACGGCCTCAGGCGTGGCGAGCTCGGCGATCGTCGTCACCCACGCGATGACGTCCTCGGGAGCGTTCGACGGTGCTGCAGCGCGCACGTCCTGTTCGGTCACTGACATGTTGCCTCCTGGGGCAGTGTGTCTTCTCGGGTGCTTCCACCCTCGTCGTACATGTCACATCCTCCCAGACGGCGGCGGGCCGCGCGAGGGCGGATGGTCCTGCCGGGCGTGTGTGCGAGCCCACAACCGTGCGGGGCAGGGCGGTGCGTGCTCTAGTCTTTCCCTGGAACGTGGCACCATCTGCCCCGCCTCACCTCAGGAGTTGCACCGTGGGATTTCGTTCTCAGGAAGGCCCGACCTTCTTCGATCTTCTCTCCGCGCAGGCGGAGCAGCTCGTCACCGGCGTCGGGCTCCTGGCCGCGATGCTCGGCGCCAGCCCCGAGGAACGCGTCGCGCTGCGCGACCAGCTCCACGAGGTCGAGCACGCCGGCGATGAGGTCAACCACCAGGTCGTGCGCCGCCTGAACCTGTCCTTCATCACGCCCTTCGACCGGGAGGACCTCGGCTTCCTGGCGTCGCGCCTGGACGACTGCATGGACCTCATGGACGAGGCCGGCGACCTCATCGTCCTCTACGGCCTCACCCACATCCCCGACGATGTCGCCGATCTCATCGCCCGGCAGGTCGACGTGCTCACCCGCTGCGCGGACCAGACGGCGCGGGCCATGCCCGGCCTGAAGTCCCCGCTGGACCTGCGCGACTACTGGGTAGAGATCAACCGCCTGGAGAACGAGGGCGACCAGGCCTACCGCCTCACCCTCACCACGCTGTTCGACTCGGGCCTGGATCCGGTGATGATCATCAAGCTCAAGGACGTCATCGAGGCCCTCGAGGCCTGCGCCGACGCCTTCGAGGACCTGGCCAACGGCATCGAGTCCATCGCGGTCAAGGAGTCCTGACCGGTGGACCTCAACCTGGTCCTGGTGGTCCTGGTCATCGTCATCGCGCTGGCCTTCGATTTCACCAATGGATTCCACGACGCCGCCAATGCGATCGCGACCTCGGTGTCGACCCGCGCCCTCACGCCCCGCATCGCCCTGCTGATGGCCGCCGGCATGAACATCGTCGGAGCCCTCCTGGGCACCGAGGTCGCCAAGACGATCGGCGAGGGCATCATCGACATCTCCTCCTACTCGACGTCGACCGACGTCACGATGCAGAGAGAGGGCCTCATCATCGTCATGGGCGCCCTGCTGGGCGCGGGCGCGTGGAACCTCATCACGTGGTGGCTGGGGCTGCCGTCCTCCTCCTCCCACGCCCTGATCGGCGGCCTGGTCGGCGCCGGCCTGATGGCCTCGACGAAGGTGATGTGGGGCGGCATCCTTAGCCACGTCATCATCCCCATGTTCGCGTCGCCCGTCATCGGTTTCGTCCTCGGCTACGCCGTGATGAAACTCGTGATGCGTCTGCTCCAGAACGCGCCCTACCACCGCACGATGCGCCACTTCCGCCTGGCCCAGACGGTCTCCGCGGCCGCGATGGCCCTCGGGCACGGCCTCCAGGACGCACAGAAGACGATGGGCGTCATCGTGATGGCGCTGGTGGCCGGCGGCTACGGCGAGAACCACAACATCTTCGACCCCGTCACCGGCGACATGCAGATCCCGCTGTGGGTGAAGCTGGCGGCCGCCGGCGCGATCTCGCTGGGCACGTACTCCGGGGGATGGCGGATCATGCGCACGCTCGGCCGGCGCATCATCGACCTGGATCCCGCCCGCGGGTTCGTCGCCGAGTCCGTGTCCGCGACGATCCTCTACCTGTCGGCCTACGTCCTCCACGCGCCGATCTCCACGACGCACACGATCACCTCCGCGATCCTGGGCGTCGGCGCCACGAAGCGGTTCTCCGCCGTGCGGTGGGGCGTCGCCGGCAACATCGTGGGCGCCTGGTTCCTCACCCTGCCCGCCGCGGGGGCGGTCGCCGCCGTCATGTACCTCCTCATCCACGCTATCGTGATGTGACAGGCGGAACGGGACCTTGGTCTCGACCACGTCTCACACGGGGGTGCTCCTGCGACAGGCGAGTCGCGGCGGCGCCCCCGTTCTGCGAGGCCTTCAGGCCCCGCGCATCCCATCATCGACGACCGAGAGGCTCTCTCATATGCATGCGGCACGCCGCCCCCACGCTCTGACCTCCCTGACAGCAGTCGGCCTGATCGGCCTGGCCTCCCTGCTGGGCGGATGCTCCACCACCAGCGCCCTGGCCCTCGAGGAGGGCGACTGCATGGTGTCCCCCACCGATGACTCCGACGAGATCTCCAACGTCACGACGACTGTCTGCACCGACGAGCACGACGCCGAGGTCATCGGCGTCACCACCATCGATGGCGACACGCTCCCCGACTCCGACGCCCTGGACGCCCAAGCGCAGACCGATTGCCTGAGCGCCTTCTCGTCCTACGTCGGCAGCGACTACGAGACCTCCTCCCTGGACCTCACGTGGATGGTGCCCACCCAGGACTCCTGGGACAAGGCCCACGACCGCGAGATCGTCTGCGTCGCGGTCTCCGGCGACGGGTCGTCGCTCACGCAGTCCGTCAAGGGCTCCCAGCTCTGACGTCGTGGGGCCTCGTGCGGACCCGCCGGGCCCGCACGCTCCCGTGAACGGCGGGCGGGCCCGCTCCCCCGAGGGGAGCGGGCC
>JAFAAX010000112.1 GCA_023426345.1 Actinomycetes bacterium | reverse complement strand
CCCAGTGACGCGCCGCCGCCGCGGGGGAACCGAGCGGCGTCGGCGGGGGAACGGCGGGGGAAAGGTCACACCCGGCGGGGGCGGGCACGGGCCAGCGGGGCGCCCCGGCGCCAGCCGTTACCATGGTGGGCGTGACTGAGCAGAACAGCGGGACGACGCCCACGCGGGCGCCCTCGTCCATCGAGAACCCCACCGCGTCGGGGGCCCCGGCCCCCGCGGACGACCTCCCCGAGCAGATGCGGGTCCGCGCGGAGAAGCGCCAGAGGATGCTGGACGCCGGCATCGCCCCCTACCCGGTGGTCCTGCCCATCACGGCGACGATCGCGCAGGTCCGCGCGGACTACGTCGGGCTCGAGGCCGGCGAGGAGACGGACGTCGTCGTCGGCCTGGCCGGGCGCGTCATGCTCATGCGCAACGGCGGGAAGCTGTGCTTCGCCACCCTCCAGGACGGGGCCGGCAACCGGCTCCAGGTCATGCTCTCCGCGGCCGAGATCGGGGCGGACTCCCTGGCCGCCTACAAGGCGGAGGTCGACCTGGGCGACCACCTGTTCGTCCACGGCAGGGTCCTCTCGTCGCGGCGCGGGGAGCTGTCCATCATGGCGGCGCCCGGGGCGGCGGAGGAGACGGGGCCGCACGGCGAGACCGGGCCCGACGCGATCCCCGCGTGGGAGATCGCCTCGAAGGCGCTGCGCCCCCTGCCCAAGACCTACGTGGCCGAGGACGGCACGGAGATGTCCCTGTCGGAGGACCAGCGCATCCGGCGGCGCTACCTCGACCTCATCGTGCGGCCGGCCGCACGCGACATGGTGCGCCTGCGCGCGCGCGTCGTGAAGTCGCTGCGCGCCTACTTCGACGAGGCCGGCTTCATCGAGATCGAGACGCCGATGCTCCAGGTCCTCCACGGGGGCGCGGCGGCCCGCCCGTTCATGACGCACATGAACGCCTATGACACCGACCTCTACCTGCGCATCGCCCCGGAGCTCTACCTCAAGCGCGCCGTCGTCGGCGGGGTGGACAAGGTCTTCGAGATCAACCGGAACTTCCGCAACGAGGGCGCGGACTCCTCCCACTCGCCGGAGTTCACGATGCTGGAGGCCTATGAGGCCTACGGCTCCTACGACACGATGGCCCGGCGCACGCGCGAGTTCATCCAGAAGTCCGCGCGCGACGCCCTGGGCTCCGAGGTCGTCACCCTGCCCGACGGGTCGACCTACGACCTGTCGGGGTCCTGGGACGCGATCAGCCTCTACGAGGCCACCTCCGAGGCGCTGGGACACGCGGTCACTCCGCAGACGCCGCGCGCCGAGCTGGTGACGCTGGCCCGCGGGGTCGGCGAGGAGATCCCCGACCACTACGTGCCCGGCAAGATCGTCGAGGTGCTGTTCGAGAAGACGGTCGGGGACGACCTGTGGGCGCCGACCTTCGTCCGCGACTTCCCGGAGGACTCCAGCCCGTTGACGCGCGGGCACCGCTCCCAGCCCGGCAAGGTCGAGAAGTGGGACCTCTACGTCCGCGGCTTCGAGCTGGCCACCGCCTACTCGGAGCTGGTCGACCCCGTCATCCAGCGGCGCCGCTTCGAGGCCCAGGCCCTGGCCGCCGCCGAGGGCGACCCCGAGGCCATGGTGCTGGACGAGGACTTCCTCCAGGCCATGGAGTACGGCATGCCGCCCAGCGGCGGCATGGGGATGGGCCTGGACCGCCTCCTCATGGCGCTGACCGGCCAGGGGATCCGCGAGACCATCACGTTCCCGCTGGTCAAGAAGATCTGACGGCGGCGCGGGTCCGGTTCCGAAGAGGCCGGCTGCCACGCTGGGGGCGGGCTGCCGCGCGCGCGTGTCCGGTTCGCGCGGGCGTGCGCGGGCGCGCTGCCCGCAGGGCCGTCGTCGACGAGGGCGACCCCTGGTCCGTCCGGACGGGCGGTCGGGACGCGCGGTTAGTGTGAGGGCCATGTCGCACTCGCATGCTCATGGCGGGCCCGCGCCCGCGAGCCGGACGGTGAAGGCCCGCCTGGCCGTCGTCATGGTGGCGCTGCTCGCCGCGACCCTGGCGGCGCTGGTCGTCCTGTGGCCGCGCGCCTCCGACCTGCCCGACCGGCGGAGCTTCCTGGCCGGCGGCACGCAGGAGGTCTCGGGCACGGTCCTGTCCGTCGAGGACCCCGGGGACGTCCAGACCGGCCAGAACGCCACCGTCCGCGTCCGCATCGACGCCACCGGCGAGGAGGCGGACGTTCAGCTGGGCGCCGCGCTGGTCACCGACGACACCGTCGGCGCGACGATGCGCCTCATCGCGGTGCCGACGGCCGGCGACGGCGGCATCGCCGGATCTGCGATCCCGAACGCCGACGGCGGGAGCAGTCAGGGGACGGACGCGGGGACCTCGGGCACGGGCTCGGCGGACACCGGTGGGACGGGCACGGCCGGCGCCGGATCCCCGTCCGGGCAGGCCCTGTCCGGCACACCGGGCGCCCAGCCGTCCGTCACCTACCTGTTCATGGACTTCCACCGGGGCATGCCGCTGGCGGTCCTGGGGATCGCCCTGGCCGTCGTGGTCATCGCGGTGGCCCGTCTCAAGGGACTGGCGGCGCTGTGCGGGCTGGTGGGGGCGCTGGCCACGATCTGGTTCTTCACGCTGCCGGCGCTGCTGGCCGGCAGGCCGTCCGTCCCCGTGGCCCTGACGACGGCCGCGGCCGTGCTCTTCCTGGTCGTCTACCTGGCGCATGGGATCTCGGTGAAGTCCTCGACGGCGCTGCTCGGGACGTTCGCCGGCATCGCGCTGGTGACGGCGCTGGCCGCGTGGGCGATCCCGGCCTCGCACCTGCTGGCCGCCGGCACCGAGGAGATGACCCAGCTCGCCTATTACGCCCCCCACGCCGACATGCGGGGCGTGCTGCTGTGCGGCATGGTCCTCGGCGGCGTCGGCGTGCTCAACGACGTCACGATCACCCAGGCGTCGTCGGTGTGGGAACTCCGTGCGGCGGCGCCGGGGGACACGCGCTGGAGCATCTTCGCGCACGCCATGAGGATCGGGCGCGACCACATCGCCTCGACCGTCTACACGATCGCGTTCGCGTACGCGGGCGGCGCGCTGGGGCTCCTCATGCTGGTCTCGACGCTCGACCACACGCTGCTCGACCTCGTCACCTACGATGACATCGCCCACGAGCTGGTCGGCATCGCCGTCGCCTCCATCGGGCTGGTGCTCGCCATCCCGTTGACGACCGTGATCGCCGCCGCGCTGGTGGGCCGCCCCCGCGTCGCGGGGGAGGGGATGCCCGGGGACGGGGCCTTCCCCGGCACCCTTGACGCGGTCGGGGGCCGGGACCGGGACGGGGCCTCCGCCTCCGATCGGCACCGTCCTCGGCACTGAGGACGGTGCCGTCAGGTGAGTCGGTGGAGGATCCGGCGGTCGACATCGGACGTGTCGCGGAGACCCGGCGACCCACCATGTTCGGCGAGAGCGAGGTCGCGCATGAGGATGACCTCGTCGATCGACGGCCTTCTCGCTTCGCGAGTTCCTCGAACGCCCGGTGGTACTTCTGAAGGAAGTGCCGGGCCGACTCCTCGACGCGGCGGTCGCGGGATCCGGAGGCATCGATCTCGACTGGGACCTGCTCGTCCAGTTCGTTGATGTCGATGAGGACGCCACGCGGTGTGTTGTTCCTCAGGATGACGACGGCACCCCGTTCGTCGACCATGCGTGTGACGCGGGAGATGGAAAGAGGGCCGGGGCGGCGTCGCCTGCGTGACAATGGGTGGAACACCGGTTGTCGTGGATGAGGGGCGCGGATGGACCTGGGAATCGAGGGGCGTGTGGCATTGGTCGCAGCCTCCACAGCGGGACTGGGGCGCGCCAGCGCCGAGGCGTTGGCCGCCGAGGGCGTCGACGTCGTCGTCACGGGGCGCCGCGGCGAGGTGATCCGGGAGGTGGTGGCCGCGATCAACGCCCGGGACGGCGGACGGGCCGCCGGCGCCGAGGTCAACCTGCTCCACCCGGACGGCCGCCTCCGCGCGGTCGAACGCACGCGCGACGCGTTCGGGGACCCGGACATCGTGGTGCTCAACGGCCCGGGTCCGCGCCCGGCGACCGCGCTCGACGTCGATCCCGACGAGGTCGACTCCGCCGTCGACCGCCTGGTCGTCCCCCACGTCCACCTGGTGGGCCTCACACTGGCGCATATGCGCGAGCAGCGATGGGGGCGGATCGTCGCGATCAGCTCGACGTCGGTGGATGTCGGGATCCCGTCGCTGGTGCTGTCCACCATGGGCCGGTCGGCGCTCGCGGGCTGGCTGAGGACCCTCGCCGCGGAGGTGGCCGCCGATGGCGTGACCGTCAACATGGTCTTGGCTGGACGGATCGCGACGGACCGGATCGCCGAGCTCGATGGCGATGCCGCGACCGCGCAGGGTGTCCCGCTCGAGGAGGTCCGGGCGCGCAACCTCGCCGCCATCCCCGCCGGGCGGCTGGGCGCGCCGTCCGAGTTCGGGGCGGCGGTGGCCTTCCTCGCCTCCGAGCCCGCCGCCTACGTGACGGGCACGGCCCTGCGCGTCGACGGGGGCGCGACGCCCGTCCTGTGACCGGGGTTCCCGGGCCAGCACCGTGTCTGCGACCTCGACAACACCAAATGGTCGCCGATGTCCGCGGGCTCAACCGAGCGCAGGTCGTGTCCGTGCAGGTCGGAGACGGTGACTCGGGAATCCTGCTCTGACGGGCAGTCGACCATTTGGTGCTGTCGGCGCGCGGGTCGGCGCCTGGCCTTCACGAACTTGCGCGACCTGATCCTCGCCCACCGTCCCGCCTGACGAGGACGGCGCCGCCTTCGGCGGCGCAGAGTCGACCTCGTCCAGTCGGACGGTGCGACGACGTGGGTCAGGGGACGGCGACCGTGACGTCGGCGCGACGGTTGCCGCCGCACCGCTCGGTCCCATCGATGCGGATGTAGTCGGGCTCCACGCGAGCGGTCGACAGCACGCGGCCGCCCTCGTCCAGGACGTCGATCCAGAGGGGGCTCGGAGCGGAGACGAGCATGCCCAGCGTGGCCTCCCCGCCGACGATCCCCAGATCGACCCGTCCGTCGGTGGCGTCGGCGTCGATGCCGCCGTTGGCTCCCAGCCTGTCGGGGGCGCTCCGGTCCTCCGGGGGCTCGCATCCCTCGTTCTCGCAGATCCGCACGTCGGAGGCGTCTCCGGTCGGATCGTCGACATAGACGACGAGGGCGCTCGAGTATCCGATCGCCGGGCAGGCATCGGTGATGACGATCTCCCAGCGGCCGTCAAAGGCGCACGACGCGAGGACGAGGGCGACCGATGCCGCGGCCGCCGCCGTCATCGCACGGCGACGCGGGGCACCGGGGTCCATTGCCCGATGAGACACGGCCGGCCGCGCCCGGCGCGCGCCCTCGTCACGGCGAGGCATCACGGCCTCGCAGCGGCGCGCGCGTGGCGCTCGGCGTGGGCGAGGGCCTCCAGCGCGGCGGCCGCCTCCTCCAAGGACCCGATCGGGCGGCAGCCGCACGACACCCAGTGCCGGATCTTCGCCGGCTCCTCGCGGGCCAGCTTCGCGCCGCGCATGAGCAGGACGTTCGGAGGCTTGCGCGCCTCGCCGAGGTCGCGCAGCAGACGGAACCACATGTTGCGCAGCGGCGAACGGGCGATGCACAGCGCGTCCGCCAGGACGCCCTCGTCCTCGAGGCGGTGGACGAGCTCGGCGGAGAAGATGCCCTCCGCGATGAACAGGGCGTCGTCCTCGTCGAGGACCATGCGGCGCGTCCCCGTGCGGCGGTTCGTCGGGATGTCGTAGATCGGGACCTCCGTGGACCCGGTCCGGCACAGCTCCAGGACGGCCGCCGAGGCGTCGTCGGCGTCCCACGAGCGGGCGTCGTCCCAGTCGACCAGCCCCTCGCGCAGCATCGGCAGGCCCGCCTCGTCCCCGTCGCGGTAGAAGTGATCGAGGGACAGCGAGGACAGGCCCGTGCGCGTGGACAGCGACGTCTTGCCCGAGCCCGAGGGGCCCGACAAGACGACGACGCGGGCGCGGAGGCGCCGGGCGCCGCGGGGGACCTCGAACAGGCCGTCCTGCGCGGCCTCCGTGGCGGGCACATCCGAGGGTCCCGGGGACGGCGTGCCGGAGCACGGGGCGTCCTCGCCGGGCACAGGCGGATCCGCGGGCTCGATGTGCATGTGCCGAGTCTAGCCGGGGGCGTCGCGGGCCCCGCGTCGACGGGGGCGGCCC
>JAFAAX010000077.1 GCA_023426345.1 Actinomycetes bacterium | reverse complement strand
CGCCCGGCCTCGGCGTCCTGAGCGCGCTGGGCGAGCTTCTCCTCCGCGGAGATCGGATTGACGGCGGTGGCGTACTTGGCGACCAGCGGGGAGGCGGCGACCAGTCCGGACACGACCTCAGCGGCGGCGGGCCCCATGACGGAGGCCGGCGCCCAGATCCTCGTCGGCGCCACCGGCGTGGGACGGCCATCGGGAGCGAGCACCGTCACCACGGCCTCGCCGGTCCCCAGCGTCGTCAGCACCTCCTCGAGGTCGAGCTCCGTGTTCGGGAACGTGGAGACCGTCTGGCGGAGCCTCTTCTGGTCGTCGGGCGTCGCGGCGCGCAGCGCGTGCTGGACGCGCGAGCCCAGCTGGGCGAGGACGTCGGCGGGGATGTCCTTGGGCGTCTGCGTGACGAAGACGATCCCGACGCCCTTGGAACGGATGAGCCGCACCGTCTGGACGACCTGGCGCAGGAACTCCTTCGTCGCGTCGGCGAACAGCAGGTGCGCCTCGTCGAAGACGAAGACGAGCGTCGGGCGGTCCGGGTCCCCGACCTCGGGCAGTCCGGAGAACAGATCCGCCAGCAGCCACATGATGACGGCCGACACCAGCGCTGGATGCCGGGACATGTCGCCGACGCCCAGCAGCGAGATCACGCCGCGTCCGTCGGACGCGCGGCGCATGAGGTCCGCGGTGTCGAAGCCGGGCTCGCCGAAGAACTGGTCGCCGCCCTGGGCTTCCAGAGCGGCGAGGGCCCGCAGGATGACGCCGGCGGTGGCCTTCGAGACGCCGCCGATCCCATCCAGTTGGTCCTTGCCATCCGCCGAGGTGAGGAACGCGATGACGGACCGCAGGTCGGCCAGGTCGATGAGTTCGAGTCCCTGCGCGTCGGCCCAGGAGAACACCAGTTGGAGGGACTGCTCCTGCGTGGTGTTGAGGTCGAGGGCGCGGGCCAGGAGGATCGGGCCGAAGTCCGTGACGGTGGTGCGCACCGTGACGCCCGGGAACTGCGTGTCGACCCCGCCCAAGGCGAGCAGATCGACGGGGAACGAACCGGGGGACCACGCCTGCCCGTTCGCCCGGGTGCGGGCGCTGAGCGTGTCGGAGGCGGGGCCCGGCTCGGCCAGCCCCGTGAGGTCGCCCTTGACGTCGCACAGGAGGACGGGCGCGCCCGCGGCGGACAGGCCCTCGGCCAGGAGCTGGAGCGTGCGCGTCTTGCCGGTGCCCGTGGCGCCCGCGACCAGGAGGTGGCGGTTGAAGACGCCCAGCGGCATCGAGACGATGCGGCGCGGGGCGGGCGAGTCGCCGTCCATCAGCGTGCCGATGACGACGCCGGGCGTCTCGAAGGCGTAGCCCGCGGCGATCGTCTGCGCCAGGGGGGACAGCTCCGCCGACGAGGGCGACGCCGCGTCCTCGGGTGCCGTGGCCTGTGGGGTGGGCGGGCGTGGGGAGGTGGCCTTCTCGGCGGCGGCCAGAGCGGCGCGTGCGGCCTCGGCCTGAGCCCTCGCCGCTTCGGCCTCCGCGGCTGTGGCGCGCGCCTCTGCCGCTGCCAATTGGGCGCGCAGCGCCTCCACGTCATCGGTCATGGCGCGATCCTATCGACACCGTGCCCGCGAGGGTCCGCATGGGCGAACCTCGCGGGTGCGCGGGCGCTCAGCCCAGCTCGCGATCCCGGGCGACCGCCGCATCGACGGCCTTGACGAGCGCGGTGGACAGGCCGGCCTCCTCGGCGGCGAGCAGGCCGGCGATCGTGGTGCCGCCAGGGCTGGTCACCTGGTCGACGAGCTGGCCGGGAGTGATCTCGCGGTCGGCGGCGTCGAGCACCAGCGTCGCCGATCCGACCAGGGCCTGCGCGACGATGGCGACGGCCTGCTGCTTGCGCATCCCGTGCTTGACGCCGGCTCGGGCCAGGGCGTCGACGATCTGGAAGACCCACGCCGGGGAGCAGCCGGCCAGGGCGGAGAAGACAGGGAAGTCGGCCTCGTCGAGGGCGATCGAACGGCCGATCGAGTCCAGCAGGGTCCGGACGTCGGCGATCTGCGCGTCGGTGACCTGGTCGTTCGCGCAGAACGCGGTCATCGACTGCCCGATCTGCGCGTTGACGTTCGGCATGGCGCGCACCAGCGCGACCGGCCCGCCGAAGTCGTCGGCCATGGCGGCCAGGGTCCGTCCGGCGGCGATCGACACGACGCACACTCCGGGGCGGTCGGCGACGGCTGCTCGGATCTCCGCGATGACGCCGGCCTGCAGGTGCGGCTTGACGGCCAGCACGACGTAGTCGGAGTCGGCGACGAGCTGCGCATTCGAGCGGGCGACCGCGCCGTCCGTGGCGGCGGCCAGTCCGGGCGCGTGCGCGCCGTGGGTGTCGGTGAACAGCATCTGCGAGCCGTCGAGTCCCGCCGCCACGGCTCCCGTCGCGATGGCCGACGCCATCGCCCCCGCTCCGATGAATCCGATGCGCATCAGACGCCTCCCTCGATCCGTTCCAGACGCCCTCAGCGTATCGGCGCCGGCGTGCCTCCGCCGAGAGGCCGGGGCGCCGCGAGGCGCCGGCGCCATCGGCGGGCGAGGATGGAGGCATGACGAGCGCTCGACTGTCCCTGCTCACCCGCGTGCTCCGCGATGAGGTCTTCCGCTGGGCGCGGGCCTCCGGCGGGGCGCGCTCCGCGGGCCGGCATCCCGATGACGAGGGCGGGGCCGGCGGTCCCCGCCGGCCGGCGCTGCCCCACCTCGAGCGCGGCCTCAAGGTCTCGGCCGATGCGGCGGACGCGGAGCGCGGAGGCCCCGGCTGCGCCCCCGACTCTGGTCAGTCGACGTCGGGCGCCGCACCGGCGCTCACACCGGCGGTCCTGCACGCCGCGTGCTTCCCTGCGACCGTCGAGCTGCTGGCCGCGCCCCAGGTCCCGGCCTCGGTCCTGGGCCTGGTCATCACCGACCAGTCCTGGCGCCTGTTCCACCCGATCAGTGGATCCGCGCCCGATGGCGCCGCAGCTGACGGTCCGCTGTCCGCCCCGCCCGGAGTGGAGCGCTCCGTCCCCCTCCGTTTCCGCGGCCGCGTGACCGGGTGGCGGCGCTCGGCGTCGGGCACCGAGGTCTGGACGCTGCTCACGCTCTCGCGTCCCGGGCTTGCGGCAATCGACGGGGCGCCGGACGACGATCGGGAGCCGCCCCCCGGCAACGCATCGGCAGGCATCGGGGAGCCCGTCTACGAGGAGCGGACCCGCTACCTCGCGCGCGGCGCCACCGGGCCCGACCTCGTCGTCGGGGACGTTCCGGGGGCGCCGCTCGCCCCCGATCTGCGCGTCGAACGGGGCGTCACGCCCGCGGGCGTCCTCGATGTCGGCCCCCGTCCCGTCATCGCCCGCCGGCGCTTCACGGCTCGCGACGCCCGTGCCTGGGCCGGCCGCACGGGCGACATCAACCCGATCCACGTGTCCCGCCTGATGGCCCGGCTGTTCGGCTACCGCCGCCCGATCCTGCACGGCGCCGCGGTGGACGCCTGGGCCGCCGGGGCCCTCGGTCTCGACGGCTCGCAGCCGGTGTCGGTCGCCGCGCACTTCCGCTCGCCCGTGCTGGTCCCCGCCGAGGTCGAGCTGGTGGACCTCGGCCGGGATGACCTGGCCGTCCTGTCGACGCGGACCGGACACGACCTCGTCCATCTCCACGTCGACCGGCCCGCCGCCGCTGCGCGCCCCGTCGCGCCCGCGGTGGTCCTGCCGCGCGACGACCAGGGCAGGATGCGCTCGACGCCGGTCTCCCAGGGGATGGCCGCCGCGGCGCTGGCCGGCGTCGCGCCCGACGCCGCCGCGCAGGTGCGGGCCGCTGATCCCTGGCGCCAGCGCTACCGGTCCGCTTTCGCGCTGCTCAGCGCCTTCGACGCGCCCCAACGGGGCAGCCGGGCGGCGGCCGATGGCCTGGCGTTCCTGGAGTCCACTGTCCGGTTGTCTTCCGGCGCGCCCCTGGGGGAAGCCGCGTTGTCCGGCCCTGTCGGTCCCGGGATCCTCATCGACGAGGGCGACTCCGGGACAGCTGCCGCGCCTCGGCGTCTGGAGATCCCACTCGACGGCCGGCTCCGCAGCGGCGCCGACCTGCTGGACGCGCTGCGCGCCCGCGCGGGCCAGGGCCGGATGCGCATGTCCGCGGTGGACGCCGTCGCCGACCTGGCGGCGGACCCCGACCTGCTGCGCCTGGACGGGTGGACGATCGTCTGCCTGGGCGCGGGCGCCGAGCTGTCCCCAGCACCCTGGCTGCTGCGAGGGGGAGCCGACGTGGCCGCCGTGAGCCGAGAGGGGTCTGCGCGCACCGCCCGGCTGGTGGAGACCGCCCGCCGCGCTCCCGGCAGGCTGTGGCTGGCGCCACCGGAGGCCGGCGATGTCGTGGCCGATCCGGGCGCCGTGGCGCGATGGATCGCGGGTCTGCCGGGCAGGGTCGCCCTCGTCGATACGCTGTACGCCCCCGGAGCGCGTTTCCTGGAGGCGGAACTGGGCGCGGACACGGTGGGGCGTCTCGTGTGCGGGGCCCGCGGGGACGCGGCGCTCGCCTGGTACGGCACGCCGACGGACGTTTACCTGCTCGGGGACGAGGAGCCGGCGCCGCGGGACGCCACCGCCGTTGAGCGCGCGTGGGCCGTCGCGCAGCGCGTGCCAGCGGCGCGGCGCACGATGCCCGGCGGTGGGCTGGCCGACGGCCTGGTCGGCTTCCAGGGCCCCAACTACGCGGCGGCCAAGCGCATCGGGCGCTGGCGGGCCACCGTCGAGCGCGACCGCGGCCGCACCGTGTCCTTCACGGTGGCCCCCATGGCCAGAACCCGATCGGTCCTGGACGCGGCGGCCCTGCGCCGGGCCTATGCCGGCCTGCCGGCCCTGGGCGTCCATCCGGAGGACGCCGAGACGGCGGCCGCCCTCGTGGCCGTCCTGCTGGCCTGGGACCTCGCGCACCCGGAGGCGACGGCCGGGTCGGCGTCGTTCCTCACGGACCGGGCCGTCGACGGCGGGCTGTGGGCCTCGCCCGTGCAGCCGGACGGGCTGATGCCGCTGGCGGTCGCGCGGGGCGTCCTCGCGCGGGGATCCGGCGGCGGCCGCTCCCCGGGCGCCAGCGGACCGGGCGCGTCCTGACAGGCGGCGGTCCACAGGGATCGGCGTGCCCACAACGCGGGCGTCGGGGTTGAACCCGTCCACAGCCGGGTGAGCCGCGTGAGGCACGCGGTCAGAGGCCGCGCCTAGCGTCGGAGCGTGGACTCCTTGCGCCGGCGCCGCATGCGCCGACTGACCGAGGCCGTCTACGACGGCGCGGCGCGCGAGCGCGGCGACCCCGTGGAACGGCCGCAGACCCGGGTGCTGCCCGGGCCGGGGACCGTCGTCGCCCTGGTCGCGGTCCTCGCGCTGCTCGCCGGGTTGTCGGTGTGGCGGAGCCTGTCGGGTCCCGGACTCGAGGACGCGGGCGGGTCCGTCGCGCTGTCCGATTCCCTTTCCGGTGACGAGGGCGGCGCTGCCGCCGACTCGGCGCCATCGGGCGGCGGCGCGGCGGCCTTCTCGGAGAGCGGCGCTCTGCCGGGCGGCGGGGCAGGGCTCAGCGGCGGGACCGACGGCGGCGCGGAGTCGGATCGCAGCGTCATCGTGTACGTCACCGGCCAGGTCGGCGCGCCCGGCGTCGTCGAGTTGCCCGCCGGGTCCCGCGTGGTCGATGCCGTGGCCGCTGCGGGCGGCGTCCTCCCCGACGCAGACCTGAGCGCCGTCAACATGGCGCGGATCCTCGCCGACGGCGAGCACATCGTGCTCTGGCGACTCGGGGAGGCCCCCGCCGGCGCGGGCGGCGCGGCTTCGACCGACGCCGGTGCCGCCGGCGCTGGTGATCAGATGGGAGGCGGAGGCTCCTCCTGCGTCGACCTCAACACCGCTGACCAAGCGCGATTGGAGACCCTCGATGGGGTGGGGCCGGCGCTCGCGGGCCGGATCCTGGCCTACCGCGAGCAGGTGGGGCGCATCGACTCCGCGGAGCAACTCGACGAGGTCCCCGGCATCGGACCTGCGCTCGTCGCGAGGATCGGGACGGGGGTGTGCGGATGAGCGGCGAGCCTGGGCGGGCAGCCGCGGATCGGGTTGCGCCGGTCATGGCGGACCGGCGGCTGGTCCCGGCGATGGCCGCGGTGTGGGCCGGGGCGTGGATGTCGACGCGACCCGGCCTGCCTCCCGCGTTGCTGCTCGCCGGCGCGGCGGTGCTCCTGGCGGTCGCCGGCGCACTCGTGACCTGGTGGGCCCGCGAGCGACGGGACCGCTCTGGGCGCAGAGGGGCGCATGCCCGCACTCCGGGTGGATCGCTGAGGTGGGGCATCGCGCTCGCCGCGGTCGCCAGCGCCTGCGCCCTGTTGAGCGGCACGGCGGCGATGACCGCCCACACCCGCGATCCGACGATGCGGCTCATCGACCAGGGGGCCACGCGATTGACCGTCACGGCCGAGCTCCTCGACGATCCCGCGCCGGTGCGAACCCGGTGGGCGGGCGACCGGCGCTCCGCCGAGGTGCGGATCCTCACCGTCTCGACCGTCTCGGGTCCGGGCCGCTCCACCGGCATCGCTGCGTCCCTCTCTTCTAGCTCCGATCCCGCTGCCTCAGCGCTTGCCGGCTCCGATCCCACCGCGGACGCCCTCGCAGGGTCCGCGCCGGCGGCGGAACCGCTGCCGAGCCGCGTTCGGATGCTCGCCCAGGGGACCGGATGGGAGCATCTGGCGCGCGGCGACATCGTCCGCGTGAGCGGGGCGCCGGACGTCTCCTTCCGTTCCGACCCGCCGTTCGCCGGCACTCTGCGCGCCGACGATCCGCGGCTCCTCAGCCGTCCGGGAGGATGGCGCGGCGCCGTGCGAGGGGTCCGCGCCGATCTGGTGGACGCCGTCCGCGGACTGCCCGACCAGGCGCGCGCCTTGGTCCCGGGCATGGCCGTGGGCGACGACCGCGCGATGCCGGACGACCTCGGCGAGGCGATGCGCACGGCCTCCCTCACGCATCTGACAGCCGTGTCCGGCTCCCACGTCGCGATCCTCCTCGGGGTCGTCGTCGCCGTGGTGCCCGGGCGCGGACGCGGGAGGGCCCTGGCGTCCCTCGCGGTGATGGCCGCGCTGGTGGCCGTCGTCGGCCCGGAGCCGTCCGTCGTGCGTTCCGTCGCGACGGCCGGAGTGGGCGTCGGCGGGCTGCTCACGCGGCGACCGGGCCAGGCCCAGGCGGCGCTGTGCGCGGTCGCGGTGGCGATCCTGCTGGTCGATCCGTGGTCGGCGCGGTCGTTCGGCTTCGCCTTGTCCGTCCTGGCGACGTGGGGCGTCATCGGTCCGGCTGCCGCGTGGAGCCGATGGGCCCGGGAGTCCCTCCGCGCCGACACGCTCGCCGGGCGCGCGGCGCGTCGCATCCTCGATGCGGCGGCGATCCCGATCGCCGCGCAGATCCTGGTGGCGCCCGTTCTGCTGCTGCTCAACCCGTGGCTGCCGACGTGGGGCGTCCTGGCGAACATCGCGGCCGCTCCGGCCGTCGCGCCCGCCTCGCTCCTCGGTCTGGCGGCGGCCGTGACCGCCCCCTGGTGGCCGGACGGGGGCCATGCACTGGCCGTTGTGTCCGGGGTCTTCACCGGCTGGATCGCCGGCGCCGGCCTGACGGTCTCCGCGTGGCCCGGCGCGCGGCTTCCCTGGCCGGGCGGGTCGGTGGGCGCCGTCCTGCTGGTCACTGCGGGCATGCTGCTCGCGTCGGTGATCCGGATGGCCCGACGCCTCGGCCCACTCCTTTCGCGGCCCGCGGGCGGGCCGGCACCCGGCGCCGGTGGAGGGACCGGCGGGCCGCCCGGTCGGAGTGCGCCCGTCCCGGGTTCGGCGGACGGCGACCCGCGCTGGAGCGAGGAGGACTGGCGCAAGACATGGGACGGGCGGGTCGTTGTGGCGTCTGACGGCACGGCCCACCTCAGGGGCGGACATCGATCGGGGAAAGGGTGGGTCGGGAAGACGGAGTTCCCTCCGTCCTGGACGCTGGAGGACGTCCGGCGGGCGACGATGCTCGCCTGGCGAGACCCGGATGCGGTCTCGATGAATGGAGATCGACGGAGGGCCCGCCGCGTCGTCGATCATGTGATGGTGCAAGTCGAGGCCTATGGAGACGACTTCTCGACGTTCCGGACATCGTTTCCCCGGTCCGGCTCGGGCCCGAGTTCTGAACTGAAGTGCAACGCCCCCGGCTCGCGCGCGGCAATCCGTGTGGACGAGGCGGGAGCGCGACACACTTGATCGGTTACCACACCATCAAGAAGGCGACGCGCTCCCGTGCATCACGAGCCTGTCAACTGAACTGTGTGTGGGGTGGTTTTCAGAGGTAGGGGTTGATGCGGTCGGGGTAGGCGACTGCGAGTTGGGCGAGGGCCTGCTTCCAGTTGGTGGTGGCGCGTCCTTCCATCATGGT
>JAFAAX010000048.1 GCA_023426345.1 Actinomycetes bacterium | reverse complement strand
GCCCGACCCCGCCCTCCGCGCCGAGACGGCGGACCCGGCCGGCCCGGGCCGCCCTCGCCGATCGGAGCCCCTGACCCGCGACGATCTGTCGTCGTGGGGGCGCGGCGACTACGACCGACTGTCGCCGCGCACCGACATCCTGGGCCCCCTCACCCATCCCGACGTCCGGATCGAGCGGGGGATCCCGGTGGCCGCACCCGACGGCGCGGTCCTGCTCACCGACCATGTCTACCCCTCGCGCGGTGCCCTGGGGTCGACCGTGCTGGTCCGCACGCCCTACGGTCGCGACTCGATGGGCGTCCAGGCGCTGTTGCTGGCCCAGCGCGGCCATCACGTCGTCATCCAGGGATGCCGCGGCACCTTCGGATCCGGCGGCGTGTTCGCCCCCTTCCACGACGAGGTCGCGGACGGGCGGGCCGCACTGGCCTGGGTGCGGGCGCAGCCGTGGGCCACCGGCGCCGTCCACACGTTCGGCGGGTCCTACGTCGGCTACACCCAGTGGGCCCAGGTCGACGCCCCTCGTCCCCCAGACGCGATGACGGTCGCCGTGTCGGCCCGCAGCATCGGCCCTGCGATGTTCCTCGAGGGCGGCGGCGTCAACCTGGAGACGATGCTCGCGTGGGTGATCTCGCTGGACAGCCAGGAGGAGGCCTTCCCGACGCGCACCCTGGCGCTGGCGCGGGGTGTCCTGGGCCTCAGACGCGCGGCGCTGACCGTGCCGCCGGATCGGGCGGACGCGGTCGTTCTGGGGCACGCCTCCCCCGACTTCCGCGACTGGATGGCACACCTCGACCCCGCCGACCCCTGGTGGCGGGCCTTCGCGACCGCCCAGGACATCGATCGGGTCCCTCCCACCGTCCTGATCGCCGGCTGGCAGGACCTGTTCCTGCGCGAACAGGTCCGGGACTTCCAGGCGCTGCGTCGCGCGGGCCGTCCCGTCCGCCTGGTGATCGGCGAGTGGACGCATATGGACGCCGGCATGAACGACGTCGCACTGGGCCTCGCGGCCAGGCAGCTCCGCGACGCCGACGCCGTGCAGGCCGGTCCCCCGGTGCAGGTCCTCATCACCGGGGGCGGCGGATGGCGCGATCTCGAGCGGTGGCCGCCGCCGGCCGCCCCGGCCCGGTGGGTGCTCACCGCGCCGGGCGGACTCGAGCCGGAGGAGGAGGCGCCGCCCTCGTCCGAGGGACGGGTGGGATTCCGCTACGACCCGGCGCACCCGACGCCGCAGGGCGGGGGGCGCACGCTCAACCCGTTCACGGCGGGACGGCGCAGGCAGGGGCGCCGCGAGCGGCGCGGGGACGTGCTGGTGTTCACCTCCGAGCCGCTCGCGCGCGACTTCACGATGGTCGGGGAGGCGGAGGCGACGCTGATGCTCTCCTCCACGGTCCCGCGGCCTGACCTGTTCCTGCGGCTGTGCGAGGTCGACGCGCGCGGCCGTTCGCGCACGGTCGCCGACGCGTACCGCCGGCTGCCACCCGGGTGGGGACGGGGCTCCCCCGACGAGGACGACGCGGAGGCCGCGTCGGCCGGACATCCCGCGGTCGCGGGCACGGACCGCCCGGCGTCCACGGCGCGCCGGAACGCCTCCGGTGGCGCGAGGCACGTCACGCTCGCGTTCGACCCGGCGGCCCATCGGTTCCGGGCCGGGACGCGGCTTCGGTTGCAGGTGTCCGGCGGCGCCCATCCCCTGCACCTGCGCAACCCGGGGACCGCGGATCCCTCCCGCGACTTCTCGCACCTGGTCCCCAGCGACCAGACGCTGCGGGTCGGCGGACGGGACGGCTGCGTGCTGACACTCCCGCTCGTCGACCAGGACGACACTGGGCAGGGTTCCATCGACCGACCCGGTGACGAGGATCGGCCGCGAGTGAGCGAGGACGACCGAGTTCGACGAAGTGGAGGCGCGTCCGATGATCGACCGTGACCGACTGGAGCCGGGGATCCGGCAGTGGATGGCCCGCAATGCCGAGATCTCGGCAGAGCTGCCGCAGGCGGAAGGCTGGCCGGCGCGTCGCGACCGCGAGCGACGGCTGAGCGACCGGCTGGCGGAGGAGCTGGCGGGGCCGGTGAATCCGGAAGCCGTCATCGAGGACGTCGAGGTTCCCGTGTCGGGGGGGCTGTACGCCAAGAGGGTGCGGCCGCGCCGCCCCGGCCGGGTGGGGATGTCCGGCGCGGCTGGGTCGGCGCACACCGCCAGGACGGCCGGGACCGCCAGGTCGGCGCACACTGCGGGGACGGCCGAGGCCGCGGCGGATGAGCGACTGCCGACCCAGGTCTATCTGCACGGGGGCGGATTCGTGTCGGGAACGGCCCGCGAACGGATCCACGACGTGTTCCTCTCCGACCGCGCCGCGCGCGCGGGCGTCCAGATCTACGCCCTGGACTACCGGCTGGCGCCCGAGCATCCCTATCCCGCGGCCGTCGAGGACACTCTGGCGTTCCTGGACCTGCTGACCTCGCAGGACACGGCGCCCGAGTGGGGCGCCGACCCCTCGCGGGTGGGCGTCGGAGGCGCCTCGGCCGGCGGGCACGTCGCGGCGGTGGCTGCGGTGCGGTGGCGCGCCGGGGCTGGCGCACCGGGGCAGTCGACGGTCGGGTCAGTCGAGCGGGAGCGCTCACAGGCCGAGCGGCCTCCCCTGGTCCATCAGTTGCTCGAGATCCCTGCCCTGTCGTTCCGTCTGGACTGGCCGTCGACCCGGGAGTTCGCCGGGCCCGAGGAGCAGCAGGGCGCCGCCCTGGTCGCGATGGCGTACCTCGGAATGGATCCGTCGGCGCTGGCGGGCTTGGCGCCCCTGGGAGCTGTCGGTTCTGCCGGCCCGCAGGCGGAGCGCGGAGCCGCTGCGCTGTCCGCGGTGGCCGCCGCGCTGGCGGGAGCCGCGGCGGATCCCCTGTTCGATCCCGAGTCGTTGCCGCTGGATGCCCTGCGTGCCCTGCCGCGGGCGATGGTGATGACCGCTGAACTCGACCCCCTGCGCGATGGGGGCGAGGCCTACGCCCATCACCTCGAGCAGGCCGGGGTGGCGACCCGTCTGCGCCGCGGGCTCGGCCAGCTCCACGGGACCCAGGGGCTGCTAGCCACCGTCGCATCCTCGCGCGACTGGCAGGACGCCGCGGTCGAGGAGCTGCGCGAGGCCTACAGCGTCTGAACGCCGGGTCAGGACCGTCGGGCGCCGGACCGATCAACCGCGCAGAGCGGAGGGCCGGGGCCTGGTCATCGCCAACAGGCGGTCCCTCAGCGCCGTCACCCGGTCGGCCGGGCCGCTGTCCCCCCATCCGCGGGCGGCCCAGGCGCCGTCCGCCGCGGCCTGGACGAGGTCGCGCAGGCCGACGTCGACGCCGTCGGCCAGCAGCGCCGCCTCCCACCAGGCGTCGTCCTCCTGCCAGATCCGGCGCACCACCGGGATGGTGACGAGGAGGGTCTCCAGCATGTGACGGTCCTGGGCCATCGTGGCGTCGACGTTCGGATCCACCTCGACGCGGACGTAGGCGCGTAGGAGCTTGCCGGGGGCGTCGTCGTCGGGGTCCACCGCCGCCTGGACCTGCTCGCGGAAGTCGAGGACGAGGGACCGGGTGAGGGCCTCGACCAGGTCGTTCTTGCTGGCGAAGTGGTAAAGCAGGCCGCCTTTGGAGACGCCTGCGCGCGCGGCGATCTGCTCGATCGTGGCCGTCGGGCCGTCTTGGAGGATGGCCTCCGCCGCCGCGTCCAGGATCAGGCGGCGCGTGGCCTCCGCGTCACGTCCGGCCGTCCGTCCCATGCAGATCCCCTCCATCGCTGCCCGGCGTTCATCGCCGCGTCACGCCGCGGGGCCGGTCCGCGCTCCACGCTCCGCGGGCTCGGGTCCACCGCCACCGCCCCCAAGGTACCTGCCCGCCCGCAGGCACGCGGACATCGCCTGGTCGAGTCGCCCGGCCACGCGGGCCGCCCTCGTCAGTGCCCTCCTGCCGAACGTCACCATGAACTATACCGTCTGGCTGGTATAGTTTTAGCCATGGCTCTGACAGACATGCCGACGCGCTCCCGCCGCGGGGCGGCGCCGAACCGGTGGTGGACGCTCGCAGTCCTGATCCTGCCCGTCCTCCTGCTGGCCATCGACACGACCGTCCTGGTCGTCGCCGTCCCCTCACTGACGGCCTCCCTGGACGCCACCGGGACGGAGATCCTGTGGATCGGGGACATCTACTCCATCGGAGTGTCCGGCTTCCTGGTCTTCATGGGATCCCTGGGGGACCGCATCGGACGCAAACGGCTGCTGCTCATCGGCTCGGCCGTGTTCGGGCTGGCGTCCGTGGCCGCCGCGCTGGCCACGACCGCCCAGGTGCTGATCCTCGCGCGGCTGCTCATGGGCATCGCGGGGGCGACGCTCATGCCTTCCACCCTGTCGATCATCCGCAACACGTTCCTCGACGCCGGCGAGCGCACGCGCGCCATCGCGATCTGGTCCGCGGCATGGGGCGCCGGATCGGCACTGGGGCCCCTGCTGGCCGGATTCCTCCTCGAGCATTTCTGGTGGGGCTCGGTGTTCCTGGTCAATGTCCCCGTCATGATGATCCTGCTGGTCGCCGGCCTGTTCATTCTCCCCGAGTCCAGGGATCCCGATCCCGGCCCCTTCGACGTGGCGTCCTCCCTGCTCTCGATGGCGGCGATCCTGCCCCTCGTCTACGCGATCAAGCACACCGTCCAGGCGGGACCGGACGGCGCGGGTCTCAGCGCGCTGGCCGCGGGCCTCCTCGCCGGTTGGCTGTTCGTGCGCCGCCAGAGGCGCATGCCGGTCCCGATGATCGACATCCGCCTGTTCCGCAACCCGGCGTTCTCCGCGACCGTCCTGGCGAACTTCATCGCGATGTTCGCCCTGTCCGGACTGCTGTACTTCTACTCCCAGTACCTCCAGCTGGCGCGCGGCTTCACGCCGCTCACGGCCGGGTTGGCCGAGCTGCCGACCACGGTGTCCTCGATCCTGGCGGTCCTCGTGGTCGGGTGGCTGCTCTCCCGACTGGGCGACGGACGCTCCATCGCCGTCGGATTGGGACTGGTCGCGATCGGGCTGGTCGCCGTGTCCTTCGCCGAGGGCATGCCCCATTTCCTCTGGCTGGCCCTGGCGCTCATCCCCGTCGGACTGGGCAACGGCATCGCGGGCACCGTCACCACCGACGCCGTCGTCTCCGCCGTGCCTCCGCAGAAGGCGGGCGCCGCCTCGGCCATCTCGGAGACCTCCGTCGAGCTCGGCTCCGCGTTGGGCGTGGCCGTCCTGGGCTCCCTGGTCAACGGCGTCTATCGGCGCGCGCTGGTCCTGCCTGAGCATCTGGCGGGGACGACGCTCACCGCCGTCGAGGACTCGCTGGCGCGCGCCCTCAGCGTCGTCGACCCGGCCTCCGCCACCGCCGAGGCCGCCCGGGCCGCCTTCAACACCGGAATGCAGGTCGCCGCCCTGGCGGCTGCCGTCTGCACCGCCATGGCGGCGCTGGTGGCGTGGAAGCTCGTCCCGTCGGTCCCGCGGACGCTGTCCGGGGAGGGGTGAGGGGCGCCGCCCTCAGCGCCCGCGCTCCACCTCCGCGGCATCCAGGAAGGTCCGGGCCAGCACCGCGCCGTCCGCGTCCTCCAACCAGATCATCAACCGCCCGGCCCCCGGATGGGCGGGGACGGCCACGCCCACCGGATCGCTCACCCGGAACGGCGCCGCCTCCACCTCGGCGCCGGACACGGCGCCGGCCGCGTCGGCTGGCACGTCACCGGCTGTGTCGCCGGCCCCGGTCCGGCCGACGTGCGCCTCCATCGCCCCCATCGGGGTGCCGGCCGGCGTCCACGCGGCGCGGACCCGTCCCTCGACGGGCGAGGCGCCGTGGTGGGACACGCGCACATCCACCACCCGGTCCTCCGCGGGCGGCTCGATGTCGGCTCCCGCCTCCAGCGGCACCAGGTCGACGATCAACACGGTGTCCGCGTTGACGTCGCGCGGGCGCAGGCCGCCCCAGTCCTTGGGGTGGCGCCAGGCGTCCACCAGCCCGGCGCACTCGTGCTCGACGTCCGTGAGTTCGGTGTAGACGTACCCGGCGAAACGGTCATGGCGGCGCAGTTCCTGGGTCTGCCACCTGAGGTGCCAGGCCCGCTCCAGGCTGGTCGCGCCCTCGCCGTACTCGCTGTTGAGGATCGGCACGCCGGTCCGCGGGAAGTCCGCCGACCCGTAGAACGACTTCTCGACCAGCAGCTCCGGGCCCAGCCGGACCGGGAAGGTGTCCCGCGTCCCGGCGGCGAAGTCCGCGAGCGCCGCGGCCCAGCGGCCCAGATGAGGCTCGTAGTAGTGCCAGTCCACCAGGTCCGTGCGCACGTGGGCCCATCCGGAGTTCTCGACGATCGGCCGCGTGCCGTCCAGGCCGCGCAGCAGGTCGTACGCCCGCGCGGCCGCCGCCGCCCGCTCCGCGCTGCCCGGGATGTCCCAGTCCAGCCCCCACTCCTCGTTGTACAGGCCCCAGATCACGATGCTCGGATGGTTGCCGTCGCGGGCGACCATCCCCGGCAGCTGCGCCTCGAAGCCCTCGGCCGCCGCCGCGGAGAACCGGCTCGGGCACGGCGGCTCCTCCCACACGAGCATCCCCAGACGGTCGGCCTCGTGCAGCCACAGCGGCTCCTCGAACTTGAGGTGCTTGCGGACCAGCGTGTAGCCCAGGTCGCGGGCCAGACGCAGGTCGTCCACCAGGTCGGCGGCGGTCGGCGCCGTCAGGCCGGAGCCCGGCCAATAGCCCTGGTCCAGCACGCCGCGGAGGTCGCGCCTGGATCCGTTGAGCAGGAACTCCTCGCCGCGCACCTCGACGCGGCGCAGCCCGGCGGTGGCCGACACCTGGTCGGCGGCGGCGCCCTGCCCCACCGTCACGTCGATGCTGTACAGGTACGGGTCCTCCGGCGACCACAGGTGGGGGTTCGCCGGTTCCAGCCTGCCGCGCACGCGGCCGCCCTCGTCAATGGGGAGGAGGACGGACTCCCCCGACCCCGCGACCTCCAACCGGACGGACGCCCCGGGAGCGGGTCTGCCCGCGACCCGCCCCGCCACGTCCCACCCGGTCAGGCTGTCCCCGCGCAGCGACAGCTCGCGGATGTAGGCGGTCCCGCGCGCCTCCAGCCATACGGACTGCCAAATCCCCGAGGTCGGCGTGAACTGGACGCCGTCGAAGTCGTCGCGCGGGATCGAGCGCTGCTTGCCGTGGGGAATGGCGCGCTTGTCGGCGGGGGCATCGACCTCGACGCTGAGCTGGACCTCCTGGCCGGGGGCAATCAGGCCGGTGAGGTCGACCTCGAAGGACTCGTGCCCGCCCGTGTGCTCGCCGACCATCCGCCCGTCCACCCGCACGATCGCGTGGTGATGGACCGCTCCGAAGCACAGGATGATCGACGAGGCCGCCCACTCGGCCGGCACCCGGGTCCGGCGGCGGTAGATCCCGTGGTCCAGCCAGGGGCGGGCCACCCCGGACGCCTCGGTCTCCCAGGCGAAGGGGACCGTGATCCGGGCCGGGGCGTCGGCGCCCTCGAAGTCCCATGTCCCGTTGAGGCTGAGCCAGCGGTCCGGGCGCCGCGAGCGGTCCAGGTCCGGGCGGGGGTACTCGGGGCGGGGGACCCCCACGGGTCCGGACGGGACCGCCGCGGCGGACGAGCCGGACGCGACCCGTGCGGACGGGGCCGCGCCCGACGGGGCGGGGCGGTCGGACCGGGAGGTCTGGGGGCGGGAGTGCATGCTCATCCTTTCACGCTCCCTGCGAGGATCCCGCTGATGAACTGGCGCTGGAAGGCCATGAACAGCAGGAGCAGGGGGATCAGTGCCACCGACGTGGCGGCGAGGAGCTCGCCGGTGACGGTGGCGTAGTCGGCTCCGATGCGGTTGCCGGAGATGTTCTGGGAGAGGGTGGACAGGACGACCTGCAGGGTGGCCATCTTGTCGGAGCTCGCGATGATGACGGGCCAGACGAAGTCGTTGTAGACGTTCATGATGGTGAGAACCGCCAGTCCCGCCAGGCCTGGCTTGATGACGGGCAGGATGACGCGGAGGAAGATCGCGAACTCGCCGCAGCCGTCGATGCGGGCGGCGTCCAGGAGCTCGTCGGGCACCGCGGCGATGACCTGGCGCATCCAGAAGATCGCGAACGCGTCGATCGAGCCCGGCAGGATCAGCGCCTGGTAGGTGTTGACCCACCCCAGGGACTTCATCTCCAGCAGCAGCGGGACGATGAGGACGATGGTGGGCAGGACCAGGCTGACCATGACGGCGCCGAAGATCAGGTTCTTGCCGTGGAAGTCGTACTTCGCGAAGGCGAAGCCGGCCAGGGGCGCGAAGAACATCGTCATGCCGCCCTTGATGACCAAGACGATCGCCGTGTTGCGGAAGCCGTGCCAGATCGGGACGTCGCGGAACATGGCCGCGAAGTTCGACGCCGTGAACGTCGAGGGGTCGAAGGACAGGGGCCGGGCGATGATGTCGGAGGCCGGCTTGAAGGCCGAGAACACGGCCCACAGGACGGGTGCCAGCGAGATGACCAGCAGGATCATCAGGAGGACCTGGGACCCGATGTGGCGTTTCTGGCGGATCATGAGCGGTCCTTCGGGGTGAGCACGCGGGCGAACAGGACGGAGATCGCCATGACGACGATGATGAGCAGGAAGGAATTCGCCGCTCCCGTTCCCAGGTCTCCGCGCGTGATGTGGTTGTAGAGGTAGTACCCGGCCGTCGTCGTGGAGCCGTAGGGGCCGCCCTGGGTGACGTTGTAGGGCTCGGCGAACATCTGGAACACCGCGATCGTCTGGATGACGACGGCGAACATGATCGTGGGGCGCAGCAGGGGCACGGTGAGGGAGACGAACATGCGCGGCGCGGAGGCGCCGTCGACCTCGGCGGCCTCATAGAGCGATGCGTCGATGGCCTGGAGTCCGGACAGCAGGATGATGACGATGAAGCCGGTGGTCTTCCACAGGAACAACAGGGCCAGGGTCGGTTTCGACCATTGGCTGGTGGTCAGCCACCCGATGTCGGGCAGGCCCAGCAGTGACAGCAGCGCGTTGACGGGACCGTACTTCTCATCGAACAGGACCACCCAGATCTGGGCGATGGCGACCAGCGGCATGACGTAGGGGACCATGAAGGCAACGCGGTACATCCCGCGCAGTCTGAGAGTGGCGTCGTTGAGCAGGACGGCGACGATCAGGGCCAGGAGCATCTGGACGGGGATGATGAGCACCCACAGGATCGCGGAGTTCCCCAGGGAATGCCAGAAGTCCGGGTTGCGGAGCAGGTAGATGTAGTTGCCCCACCCGATCCACTGGGCAGTCCCCGCCCCCCGCCAGTTCGTGAAGCTCAACTGTCCCGTGAAGATCAGGGGATAGATGCTGAAGGCGAGGAAGATCAGGACGAACGGGGCGACGAACAGGTACGGCGCCGCGCGTCCTCTCATCCGAGCCGGCGTGAGGCGGCGCCGACGGGGGGCGGTGGACTGTGCAGTGGTCATGGAGTGCTCGACTCGGTCAGTGGTCGATCAGTGGCGGTCGATGAGGTTGGTCTGGATGTCCGCGGTCGACTGGGTGATGACGTCGTCGGGGCTCATCTGGCCGTCCAGCATCTTCTGGACGTTGTTGCCCAGGTAGTCCACCGAGCTGTTCCACCACCAGGGGATGGAGGAGCCGCCGGGGATCTCCGCGCCTGCCGCCGTGGCGATCTTCCAGAGGTCCTGGCCTCCCAGCAGGTCCGCGGTCTGGAACAGCGGCGTGTCCGGATCGGCGGCCGGCAGGTAGGCGGGGATGGAGGTGTTGAGGCCGTCGGGGTAGATGTCGTTGGGTCCCCACACCGCGGTGTAGCCGGCCTGGTCGTACATGAGGAACTCGTAGAACACGGCCGCCAGCTGGGAGTTCTTCCCCTCCTTGGGCAGGACGAAGGAGGATCCGCCCATCGCGCCGGAGCGGGCGCCGCCCTCGGTCCAGGCGGGCAGCTCCATGGCGCGCCAGTCGCCGCCCGTCTGGGTGAGCAGCTGCTGGGGGGCGAAATCGAACCAGATCGACCACGGGTAGAAGACCTCGTTGCCGTTCTCCATCTCAGCGACGTCGGTCTGGTTGAGGTACTCGGCGCGCGTGCCCAGCCCCTCCGAACTCGCCGTGTCCAGGAAGCCCAGGATCTGGCGGTAGGCGTCGGAGTCCAGGCGCACGGACCCGTCCTCGGCGCCGATGGACGTGCCGAACTGGCTGGCGTACATCTCCAGCTGGAGCTGCCCCAAGAAGGCGCCCTGCTCCAGGTGGATGGGACCGGAGTCCGGCTTGGCCGCCTTGTAGGCGCGGGCGGCGTCGAGGAGATCGTCATAGGTCTGGATCTGGGTGGCGTCGATCCCGGCGTCGCTCAGGGCCGACTCGTTGTAGAACAGCAGGCCCGGGTCCAGGTCGTAGGGGATGCCGTAGGTGTGCCCGTCCACCGTCGTCGCGTCGAGCTTCTGGGGCGCGATGTCGGAGGCGTAGGGCGCCAGCACGTCGGAGACGTCCCACAGGTAGTCGGCGTAGCCGCTGACCATGGCGTCGTCCAGGAACACGCCGTCGGGCACGTCCGTGCCGGTGATCAGCGTGTTCTGCAGTTTGGAGTCGATGTCGACGGCCTCATGGTGGACCGTGATGTTCGGGTACTTCTGGTTGAAGTCGTCGATGACCCCGTCGAAGACCTGGAACAGGTCGCCCGAGCGGTCCCAGATCGTGATGTCGCCCGTCAGGGCGGCGGGGTCGGAGGTGTCGGGCGCCTCCAGGACGTCGGCCGCTCCAGATGCGACGCCGGACTGCCCGCTGCCCGACTGGTCGCCCGATGCCGGGGATCCCGAGGTGATGTCGGGCCCGCAGGCCGACAGCGCCAGGGCCGTCGCGGCGACGACGGCCGACGCGGCGGCCGTTCGCCGCATGGGGTGCTTCCTGTGGTTCATGGCCACTCCTTCGTGAGATTTGCCAACGTGTGCAAGTTAGCACGGCCTGCACACGTTGGCAAACAGGTAGGATCGGCGCATGGCAACGACACTTCGCGACGTCGCGGACCGCGCCCAGGTCTCGGTGCGCACCGTCTCCAACGTGTTGGGCGGGTACGAGCATGTCAGCGCCCGCATGCGGGCGCGCGTGCAGACCGCCATCGAGGAGCTCGACTACCACCCCAACCCCGTCGCGCGGGCGCTGCGCACCGGACGGTCCGGCGTGCTGTCCCTGGTCGTCCCCGAGATCAACCAGCCCTACTTCAGCGAACTCGCCGCGGCGGTCATCGACGCCGCCGCGGCCTACGGGTACCGCGTCGCCATCGACCAGACCGGCAACGAACCGGAGCGCGAGCGGCAGCTGCTCACCGGACAGGACCCCTCCGTGCTGGTGGACGGGCTGATCTTCGCCTCCTCCGTCACCGAGGCCGAGCTCCAGGAGATGCGCGCGTCCATGCGCACGCCCGTGGTGCTGCTGGGAGAGAACCGGGCAGGCGGGCACTTCGACCACGTCGCCATCGACAACCGCCGGGCCGCCGTCGACGCCGTCGCCCACCTGGTGGGGATCGGGCGCACCACCATCGCCGCCATCGGCGTCCAGCCGGACACGGAGTTCGAGACGCCGCGGATGCGCGCCCTCGGATACGCGGACGCCCTGGAGGCGGCCGGCCTGCGCGCGCGCGACGGCTACCTGCTGTCCACCTCCAGCTACTCCCGCCCCGAGGGCTACGCCGCGGCCCAGGCGCTGCTCGCGTTGGATCCCCGCCCCGATGCGATCTTCTGCTTCTCGGACCTGTTGGCCATCGGCGCCATGCGCGCGGTCTTCGACGCGGGGCTGCGCGTGCCCGAGGACATCGCCGTCATCGGGATCGACAACATCCAGGAGGGCCGCTACTCCCGCCCCTCGCTGTCCACGATCGCCTTGGACATGTCCTTCGCCGCCGCCAAGGCCATCCACCAGCTGGTCCAGCGGATCGAGGACCCCTCAGTCGAGCCCGAGGAGATCGTGGCCCCCCATCGGCTGGTGGTGCGGGAGAGCACGGGCGGCGGCGCCGACGCCTGACGCCTCCTTGCGCGGGGTGAGTCGTCCGGACCGCCCGACGCGGCCGGGGATCTGAGCGCCGCGACGCCCGCGGCCCCTGCGATCCCCAGCTCCTTGCAGGCCTCGTCGATCGGCGGAATACTGAAGGACAACGGACCGACGACGAACGAGCGACATCATGGGCCGCATCGACCAGACCACGGGAACAGGCATCCCGCCCCGCAGCTTCGAAGACGAGTTCCTCACCCACCCCGGCGACAACGAGTGGTGGTACTGCACCGGGTTCCTCACCGATGAGGAGGAACGCCAGTACGCCTTCCAGTTCACGATCGCGAGCATCCGGATCCTGGGCGTGCCCTTCCACCTGCTGCTCACCTCGTTGACGGACTTGGAGTCGAGCCGTCACTTCTACGGCCAGCAGCCCGCATTCCTCGGCCACGGCATCACGGCGACCGCCAAGGAGACGACCTTCGGCGACCGCGCCCACGTCGAGTACCGGCCCAACGAGCGCTCGTCGATGGGCGACATGCGGCTGGGCATCCGCGACTCCGACTTCGAGCTCAAGCTCCATATGTCCGCGACCAAGCCGCCCGTGTGGCACTGCGACAACGGCGTCCTGCAGATGGGGATCGCCAACGACCCCCGCCAGGTCACCTACTACTACTCGTTCACGCACCTCTTGGCGGCCGGGCTGCTCGACCTCGACGGACAGCGGAGGCGCGTGCACGGGCAGGTGTGGTTCGACCGGCAGGGCGGCCCCTTCACCCCGACGGATGTCCGGACGAACTGGGAGTGGTTCTCCTTGCGGTTCTTCGACGACAGCGAACTCATGCTGTTCTCGTTCCCGCAGACCGGGCTGCGTGACGGCACCTCGATCGCCCCCGGCGGGCAGTCCCGGCGCGTCAACGACTTCGAGATCACGCCCCGCGGGTTCCTCACCGAGTCGTCGACGGGATATCGCTTCTCCCAGGGCTGGGATGTACACATTCCCGGCGAAGCAGGCTCGCCGGGTGAGGACTACGTCCTCACCCCCGCCACCGACGGCATGTACAACGTCTTCTTCTACGAACTCCTGGCCGACGTCCAACGCCCGGACGGGGAGCTGGTTGGACGCGCCTTCGTCGAGCTGCTTCCCGGGGCGCGCAACGACCACATGGACGTACGCCTGGCATTCTCCCGACGCGGGTAGTCGCATCGTCGCGCTCTTCCGTCTCTTCTCCCTCATTGACGAGGCCGCCCCCTCACGGAATTCACCCTCCCGGGAGGGGGTGCCCCGCGGGTCGGCGTCCGACACCGTCCCGTGTCGTCGTCGGCGACGGTCACCGAGTCTCACGAACCAGGACACGACGATGTGAGGGACGCGCGCTCAGGAGTCCTCACGGGCGTGTCCGGGGGCCGCAACAGCCGGTCGAGCGAGGAGGCACTTCCCCAATCCCGCCATCGACGAGGGCAGCTGGTCCGGACGGGGCTGCGGTCACAGAACCTCCCTGCCTCCGACCGCGTCGTCTGCAATCCTCACCCTAGAGAGTCTGCAATCCTCGTCCTAGAAAGTCTGCAATCCTCACCCTAGAGAGTCTGCAATCCTCGTCCTACCCGCCTGGACCAGCTACGATGCCGAACATGGACACCGCCGTGGAACTCGGACACGCGTACCGTCCCCGCGTCATCGACGTCGCGCTCCAGCGGGCTCTGAGCGCCTCGGGGGCCGTCGTCATTGAGGGTGCTCGCGCCTGTGGCAAGACGATGACAGCCATGAACGCCGCGGCCTCGTACGCCTTCGTCGACGACCCCCTTTCCCAGCAGATCATCGACATCTCCCCGAACACCCTGCTCGACGGCGCGCGGCCGCGGCTTCTCGACGAGTGGCAGGTCGCTCCCGAACTCTGGAACGGCGTGCGAAGGGCCGTCGACATTGCCACGGCCACTGGCCAGTTCATCCTCACCGGATCCGCCGTCCCCGCCGATGACGAGACCCGGCACACCGGCGCCGGACGCTTCCTTCACCTCCGCGAACGGACCATGTCGTGGTTCGAGAAGCTCGACGACTCGCGCGGAGGCGTCAGTCTGTCCGCGCTGTTCGACGGTTCGATACCCGAGACCCGTCTTGACGGCACTGAGGATCTCCGCACCGTCGTCGATCACCTGCTCCGCCCAGGCTTCCCGGCCATGACGGCTCTGTCGCCCGACCAGTCGGCCGCCAGATTGCGCGGCTACATCGACGACATCGCGCGTGCCGACATCCGACGGATCGCGGGGATCCGCCACGAACCAGCGGTCATCCGCCGCCTGATCAGCGCGCTGGCCAGGTCGTCCGCCTCCGACGTCACCTACGCCACGCTGGCCTCCGACGTCCGGGCCATCGCCCCGGCGATCACCGCGGAGACCATCAGTACGTACGTCCAGCTGCTCCAACGCCTCTTCGTCGTCGAGGCCCAGCTCCCCTGGACCCCGAAGCTGCGGTCGCGGGCCCGGTTCCGCATGGCCCCCAAGTTCCACCTCGCCGACCCCGCCCTTGCAGCCGCAGCCCTTGGAGCGGGTCCCACGCAGCTGCGCACGGACCTTTCGCTCCTGGGCTCCCTCTTCGAGAGCGCGGTCATTCACGACCTCGCCGTCCTCGCCTCACCGCTGGAGGTCGAGATCCGCCACTACCGCGACTCATCAGGACACGAGATCGACGCGATTCTCCTCCTGCCCGACGGGCGTTGGGCCGCGGTGGAGGTCAAACTCGGCGGCCGACAGGCCGGGCCGGGGGCCCGTTCCCTGGCCACGGCCCTCAGCCAGATCGATGTGGGCGCCGCGGGTGAGCCTTCCTTCCGCCTGATCGTCACCGGCACCGGGCCCACGATGGTCACGGACGACGGCACGATCACTGCGCCTCTGCACGCCCTGGAGCCTTGACTCCCCTCACCGCGCCCATCCATCGGGGAGGGAACGTCCCACGCAGCAGGGCCACCCCAACGGCGATCCTCCCGCTGCTGGAGGAGCACCACTTCGGCGAGGGCCTCGACGTCCCGGGCACATACGGGCTCGACGTCATCCGCGCCGCCGTCCGGTCGCGGAGCTGAGCCGGGGTGAGCGCGCTCGTTCTTTCCCTTGACGAGGGCGACCCGCCGCGCCGTCTGTCGCTCACCGCGGGTCAGGCGCGGGCGTTGGCCGCCTCCGACGCGCTGTCGGTGGCGCCGACCGGCGTGGATGGTGAGTGGATGGTTGCGCCGGGGACCCGGGTGGGGGCGTTCCAGGTGCGGTGCGACGGCGCGGGCGGGGCCGGGGCAGAGGCCTCGGCAAGGGCTACGGGTGGGACCGGGGTCGGCGTCCGGGCCGCCGGTGGTACCGGGGCGGGCGGCGGGGCCTGCGACATCGAGGTGCGCATCGCCCCGAAGATTCCCATCGCCCGACTGGTGTTCCTGATGGGCTACGCCCGTCGACCTGAGTTCTGGCGCGAGGACCTGGTCTCCCTGGAGGAGGACGCGGACCTGCCGGAAGCACTGGCCCACACGCTGGCGGTGCTCGCGGCGCGCGCCCTGGACCGGGGAGTCCTCAAGGGCTACCTCACCGTCGATGAGAGCCTGCCGGTCCTGCGCGGGCGGTTGAGGGAAGCTGACCAGATTCGCCGGTTCGGCGTGGGGTTGCCGCTCGAGGTCCGCTTCGACGACCACTCCGTCGACATCGCGGAGAACCGGATCCTCCTGGCCGCGGTCCTGCGCGCCCTGCGCCTGCCAGGGGTCTCGGCGCGCACACGCACGGCGCTGCAACGGCTGCGCGTGCAGCTGGCGGACGTGTCGGTGATCGAAACGGGGTCCGGATCAGGGGCTCTTCGGACATTCGGTGGGGGTCATGGGGTGAGTCCGCCGGCGGCGAGGAGCATGCGGAGCCGGTAGTTGTCGCGGTTGCGGAAGCCGCGGGCGAGGCGGCGGTGCAGCTCGATGATCCCGTT
>JAFAAX010000037.1 GCA_023426345.1 Actinomycetes bacterium | reverse complement strand
GGCCCGCTACCAGCGGCCGACGGCGGCGCTGACGAGCACGGCGGCCGCCGGCCCCGCGCTGGCCGAGCGCAGCACGTGGGGTCCCAGCAGCACCGGGTCCGCCCCGGCGCCGGCGAGGGCCTCCAGCTCGCCGGCGTCGATGCCGCCCTCGGGGCCGACGATCAGGGCGATGGCCGAGGCGTCCGACAGGTCGGCGCCGGCGAGCCTCTCCGTCAGCGTCCGATCGGCCTCCTCGTGGCAGATCAGGCAGCGGCCGCCCTCGTCGAGGAGCGCCGCGACCCACCGGACCAGGCCCCGCGAATCCAGGGCCGGGAGGACGCCGGGGACGCGGGCGCGGCGCGACTGCTTGGCGGCCGCGCGGACCGTGTCGGCCCACCGCGCCCGGGAGCGCTCCGCCTTCGCGCCCGACCAGCGCACGATCGATCGGTTCGCCTGCCAGGGAACGATGCGGTCGACGCCGACCTCGGTGGCCGTCTCGATGGCCTGCTCGTCGCGGCCCCCTTTGGCCAGCGCCTGGACGAGGATCAGCTCCGGACGCGCGGGCGGCTCCTCGCGGCGGCCTCGGACCACCAGGTCCACCGCGGGCCCGGACACCCCCACCGCCTCGCAGGTCAGGCGCAGCCCGTCGCCGTCGACGACGTCGAACGGCTCCCCGGCCCCCAGCCGGCGCACCACCGCGGCGTGACGGCCCTCGGCTCCCTCGAGGCGCGCCCGGTCCCCGGCCGCCAGCGCGCCGGCAGCGGGGACCAGCAGGTCGTCGGCGAGGAAGACGGGCAGCGTCATTGGCCGGCGAACTTGTCGCGGATCCGATCGAACATCGACTGGTCGCCGCGGTGGGGCTCCACGCGGTCCTCTCCGCGCGCCTCGGCGAGCGCCTCCAGGAGCTCGCGCGAACGGTCGTCGAGCTTGCGGGGGATCTCGACGTCGACGTGGACGCGCAGATCGCCGCGCCCGGAGCGCTGGAGGCGCCCGACGCCGAGCCCTTTGAGGACGATCTCGTCCTCGGGCTGGGTCCCCGCGCCGATCGTCACCTCGCGCGAGCCGTCCAGCGTCTGGAGCTGGAAGACGGTCCCCAGGGCGGCCGTCGTCATCGGCACGGTGATCCACGTGTGCAGGTCGTCGCCGCGGCGCGTGAAGACCGGGTGCTTCTTCTCGCGGACCTCCAGATAGAGGTCGCCGGCGGGCCCGCCCGCGGGGCCCACCTCCGCCTGGCCGGACAGCCGGATGCGGGTGCCGTTGTCGACGCCGACCGGGATGTCGACGCTCATCGTGCGCCGCGAGCGCACGCGGCCCTCCCCCGAGCACTCCTGGCACGGGGAGGGGATCGTCGTGCCGTGGCCCTGGCACGCCGAGCACGGGGACTGGGTGCGGATGTTGCCCAGCAAGGACCGCTGGACCCGGGTGACGGACCCCGTGCCGTGGCACACGGAGCAGGTGAGGGGGTGCGTGCCCGGCTCGCAGCACGAGCCGGTGCACCGCGGACAGCGCACGTAGGTGTCCAGGAGGATGTCCTTCTTCGCCCCGAACGTCTCCTCCTCCAGCGTCACCTCGACGGCGAGCAGCTGGTCCTGGCCGCGGCGCGCCCGCGGAATCGGGCCGGAGGAGGAGGCGAATCCCGAGCCCCCGAACATCGACTCGAAGATGTCCGCGAAGCCGAAGGCGTCCCCGCCCATCCCGCCGGCGCCTCCGCCGCGGACCGCGTCGGGCCCGCCGAGGTCGTACATCTGTCGCTTCTCGGCGTCCGAGAGCGTCTCATAGGCCACCGAGAGGTCCTTGAAGGCCTCCTCGGACTCCGGTCCCGCGTAGTCGGGGTGCAGCTGGCGGGCCTTCTTCCGATAGGCCTTCTTGATCTGGTCCTGGGTGGCGTCGCGCGGGACGCCCAGGATCTCGTAGTAGTCGTTCACTCGGAGCACAGTCCTCGGTCAGGGGTCAGGGACGGCCGGATCAACCGGCCAGGAAGCGGGAGAGATAGGCGGCGACGGCTCGCACCGCCGACATCGTGCGCGGATAGTCCATGCGGGTGGGGCCGACGACGCCCAGGTGGGCGTCATGGCGGTCGCGTCCGCCGTAGGTGCCCGACACCACGGACGTCTGGGTGAAGGCGTCGTGGGGGTTCTCCGAGCCGATCGTCACATGGACCCGGTCGTCGTCGGGATCGACCTCGGAGAACAGCCGGAGCAGGACCACCTGCTCCTCCAACGCGTCCAGGACGGGGCCGACGTCGCGGAAGTCCATCGCCGCGGCACGGGCCAGGTTCGACAGTCCCGCCATGACGAACCGGGCCTCGGAGTCCGGCCGCAGCAGGTCCACCAGGGCGTCGCACACGGCCTCGACCACGGCGGACCGGTCGGGAGGGGCCGAGGAGCGGATCTGGTCGAGCACGGTCCCCACCTGGTCCGCCGCCTGATCCTCGCACTCGGCGTTGAGCCGGTCCCGGAGGTCCCGCACGACGTCGGGGCCGACCGCGTCGGGGAGGTCGAGCATCCGCTCCCGGACGTGCCCCTCATTCGTGATGACGACGACGAGGAGCCGGGCGGGACCCATGCCGACCAGTTCGAGCCGGCGCAGGGTCGAGATGCTGAGCGAGGGGTACTGGACGACGGCCACCTGGTGGGTGACCTGGGCGAGCAGGCGGACGGTGCGGTGGACGACGTCGTCGAGGTCGGCGCTCTGGGCGAGGAATGCCTCCACGGCGCGGCGCTCGGGGGCGCTCATCGGCTTGAGGGCGGACAGCCGGTCGACGAACAGCCGGTAGCCCTGGTCGGTGGGGACGCGCCCGGCGGAGGTGTGCGGCTGGTAGATGAGGCCCTGCTCCTCCAGCACCGCCATGTCGTTGCGGATCGTGGCGGAGGACACGCCCAGGTCGCGGGTGCTGGCGATCGCCTTGGAACCGACGGGCTCCTGGGTGCGCACGTACTCGGAGACGATGGCGCGCAGGACGTCCAGCCTCCGGTCGTCGCTCATGGCACCCCTCTCGTTCTGGCACTCGCACATACCGAGTGCCAAGCCTACTCCTCTACCGCGTCCCCGGCTCCGTGACGAAGTCGATGAGTTCCTCGACCCGTCCCAGCAGGGCGGGCTCCAGATCGCGGTAGTCGCGGACCGTCGAGCGGATCCGGCGCCAGCCCTCGGCGATGTCGGCCTGCGTGGCATGCGGCCACCCGAGCGCCGCCAGCGTCCCCTCCTTGATGTCGGTGCCCCGCGGGACGTCCGGCCAGGCGTCCAGGCCGACCCGCTGGGGGCGCACGGCCTGCCAGATGTCGACGAACGGATGGCCGACCACCAGAACCGCGCCCTCCCAGCGGCGCTGCACGGCGTCGGCGATGCGCGACTCCTTCGAGCCGGGGACCAGATGGTCGACCAGGACGCCCGCCCGCTGGGTCGGCGTGGGGCCCACGACCTCGAGGATCTCCTCGAGGCGGTCGACGCCCTCGAGGAGCTGGACGGCCACGCCGGCCTCGGCCAGGTCGTCGCCCCACACGCGCTCGACCAGGTCCGCGTCGTGGCGGCCCTCGACCCAGATCCGGCTGGCGCGGGCGACGTGGGCGCTCGGCCGTGCGACGGCGCGGGAGCCGGAGTTCGTCAACCGGCGCCCGCCGGGGCCCGTCAGCCCGGTCCCCCGCGCCGGATCCTGCGCGGGCGGCAGCGGAGGCAGGGCGATGATCGGGCGCCCCTCCAGCCAGAACCCGCCGCCCAGGGGGAAGGACCGGTGCGCGCCGCGGCGGTCCTCCAGCTCGACCAGGTGAATGCCGCCGGACTTCTCGCAGCGCACGACGGCTCCCACGAAACCGGTCGTCACGTCCTCGAGCACCATCCCCGTCTCGATGCGGACCTCCCGGGAGCGGGGGCGGCGCGCATCGGGCCCGTCGCGGTGCGGGTCGAAGGAGAAGATGTCCGTGCCATAGGGATCCCCGGGCACCGGGGCGGAGGGAGCGCGCGTCACCGGCCCACCCTATCGATCCCGCGAGGCTCGCCCAACGGAACCCCCGAGGTTCGCCCACGTGCGACTGCGCGGTCCCGGATGGGCGAACCTCGCGGGAGAGGAGCACCCAGGTCGGCGGCGCCGGCGCGGGCACGCCCTACGATGGGGCCCATGGGTTCCCGCGCGCGCATCCTCGACCTCTCGTTCTCGCCGTTGGCGCGCGACGCCCGGGTCCTGCGCCAGCTCAGCGTCGTGGCGGACTACGGCGACGTGACGACGCTCGGTTACGGGCCGGCGACCCCCTATTCCGACGTCCATCTGGAGATCCCGGCCTCAGCGAAGTCACTGCCGCAGACGCCGGTGGGCGTGGCGAACCTCGCGGCGCACCGCCATCGCGCGGCCGATCTCCAGGCGCCCGGCGCCCGCGCCGCCCTCGCCCTCCTCGACGGGCGGACATTCGACGCCATCGTCGCCAACGACGCGCGCGCCCTGCCGCTGGCCCTGGCGATCTCCCGCCGGTCCGGCGACGCGCCGGTGTGGATCGACCTCCACGAATGGGCGCCCGAGGAGCGCACGAACCTCACGTCGTGGCGCCTGCTGGTCAGACCCTGGATCGACCACATCTGCCGCCATGACCTGCCCCGGGCCGCGGCCGCCACCACCGTGGCGGGGCGCATCGCCGAGCTCTACGCCGAGCGCTACGGCGTCCGCCCCAGGCTCATGCGCAACGCCGCCCCGTTCGAGGACCTCGAGCCCAGCCCCGTGGCTCCCGACGGGCCGATCCGGCTTGTCCATTCCGGGGGCGCCGTCCCCGGTCGGGCCCTGGAGACGATGATCGACGCGACGCTGGCCGCAGGCGACGGCTTCACCCTGGACCTCTACCTGGTCCCCGGCGGGGACGGCGGCCGCTATCTCCGCGAGCTGCGCGAACGAGCGCGCGGCAGCCGGGCCGTCGTGTTCCACGCCCCGGTCCCCCCGGCGGATCTGCCGGCCACGCTCAACCCCTACGACGTCGGCGTGTTCTGGATTCCGCCCTACAACGAGAACGCGCGTCTGACCCTGCCCAACAAGCTCTTCGACTTCGTCCAGGCGCGCCTGGCCGTCGCGGTGGGTCCGACCGTCGAGATGGCGGACGTGGTCGACGCCCACGGCCTGGGCGTCGTCGCGCAGGGGTTCGAGGTCGGCCAGATCGTCGCGTCCCTGCGCACGCTGACCCCGGAACGCGTCTCCGCCTTCAAGCAGGCCGCCCACGCCGCCGCCCACGACCTGTCCTTCGACGCCGAGGCCCAGGTCGCCCGCGACATCCTCGAGGGACCGCTGGGGCTGACGCGCGAGGCGCGGCCCGCTCACGGCCAGGACGCGCCCGCATGAGGGTCGTGTCCGTCGTGGGCGCGCGCCCGCAGTTCGTCAAACTGGCCCCCATCGCCCGCGCCCTCAATCGCGCCGGGATCGACCACCGGATCGTCCACACGGGCCAGCACTATGATCCGATGCTCTCCGACGTCTTCTTCGACGAGCTCGGCATCCCCGATCCCGACGTCCACCTCGGCATCGGCTCGGGCTCGCACGGCCGCCAGACGGGCCGCATGCTGGAGGCCCTCGATGGCGTCCTGCCGGACCTGGCCCCCGACTGGGTGCTCGTCTACGGGGACACGAACTCGACCCTGGCCGCGGGGCTGTGCGCCGCGAAACTGCACTTTCGTGTCGCCCACCTGGAGGCGGGCCTGCGGTCCTTCGACCGCGCGATGCCCGAGGAGGTCAACCGCGTCCTCACCGACCACGCCGCCGACCTGCTGCTGGCCCCCACGGACGTTGCCGCCGGGCACCTGTCCGACGAGGGCCTGGCGGGACGCACGGTCGTCGTCGGCGACGTCATGACCGACGTCCTCCTGGCGACGCGGGACGCGGTCGCGCCACGGCCCGACGGCGCGAGGACCCGGGACCCGGCCACGGGGGCGCCCTCGTCGATCGACGCCGGCCCGATCGCCCAGGAGCTCGGGCTCGCGCCGGGCTCCTACTCGCTGGCGACGATCCACCGCCCGCAGAACACGGACGACCCCGCCCGGCTGCGGGCCGTCCTGGAGTCGCTGGCGCGCGTCGGCCACCCCGTCGTGCTCCTGGCCCACCCGCGCCTGGTCGCCGCGTGCGGGCGCGCGGGAATCCCGCTGCTGCCCTCCCCCGGGGACTCAGAGGTCGCGGGGCCCTCCCCCCTCGACCAGGGCGGCGCCCTGCTGGTCCACCGGCCCCTGGGATACCGGGAGCTCGTCGCGTCCGTCCTCCAGTCGCGCGGCGTCATCACGGACTCCGGGGGCTTGCAGAAGGAGGCGTTCCTGCTGCGCGCGCCCGCCACCACCGTGCGTCCGGTCACCGAGTGGGTGGAGACCGTCGAACTGGGCTGGAACGTCCTGGTGGAGCCCGGCCCGGAGCTGGTCGCGGCGGCCACACGGCCCCGCCCCGCGGACACCGCCGCCACGCCCTACGGGGACGGGCACACCGCCGAGCGCGTCGCGCAGGTGCTCGCCGAACGCTCATGATCGACGAGGGCGACCCCGCTCCCGGCGTGTCCGGGTCCGGCGAGGGAGCGTCCCCGTCGCGGGCTGGGTCGGGGCCCGGTTCTGAGCCAGGTCCTGGGAGCGCGCCCGTCGACGTCAGCGGTCCGGCGCCCGGCAGACCGCCCCTGCGGCCGGCGGGGCTCGCCGCGATCGCCGGCGGGTGCGCCGCCGTCGGCCTCCTGACGGCGGTCATCTGGCGGGTGTGGGGGCCGATCGGGTCGACGGCCCTCCAATGGCGCCTGGTCCCCCAGCTCGTCGCGATCGGGGTGGCCGTCATCGCGGGCGCCGCCGCGCTGGTCGCGCTGGCCGTCCTGGCCCACCGACTGACGACGGGCGCGCGTCCTGTGGTTCGGGTCGGCGTCCGCGTTCTCACCGACCTGCTCGCCGCGGCCGCGTTCCTGGTCCTGTGCCTCCACGCCTTCGTGGCGCTGCTGGTCTCCGACGGGGAGACCCGGACGGTCGACGGACAGGAGTATGGCATGACGATCCCGTTCCTCGGGACCCTGGACGACGCGTGCTACCACGACCTGCGCGGTCCGCTCCTCATGGAGCGGACGTGCCGGCAACTGGCGGGCGCCCCAGGCCCGGCGTCGTCCGGGGGGACCGCCTCCTCCGGGTCGTCGTCCTCAGAGGGAACCGCGGCGTCGGGCGCGGACGGCGCAGCGGCGCGCCCGGCCATCGGCGACCCGTGGACGGCGCCCCTCACCGACGCGCAGATCGTCGCCGAACAGGGCGACGTCGCGATCCTGCAGGTCGAGGCCCAGCTCGGGCAGCGGGGAACCTATGTGGCGGCCACCCGCACGCCGAGCGGCTGGAGCGACGCGGTCCTCCTGGCCGACGGGGAGTCCTTCACGTCCCTCGAGCAGGCCGACGGCCTCCTGGTGGCCGGCTTCGCGCCCTCGCCTGAGCCGCTGCTGATGGTGAGCACGGACGGCGGCCGGACCTGGGAGGAGGCGCAGTTCCCGGACGGCGCCCCGCCCGAGGAGCAGGCGTTCCTCCACGGCGTCAGCCGCGCCGGCGACGGCTTCGGCCTCACGCTCGGATACCCGTCCTGGGTGGACACCTCCGGCACGCTCGACACCACGCGGTGGACCAGCCGAGACGCCGTCACCTGGGTCCGCGCGCTCTGAGCGCCCGCTCTGGCTCTGGGCCTGAGGCTCAGTGGGGTCCCGCGCATGAAACCGCCCAGAATGGGTACTGAGACTCAGGCCCGGAGCCTGCGGCCGGCCGACGCGGCGTCCAGGATGACGCGCGCCGCGCCGCGGCCGGTGGCCGACAGGGACCGGTGCTCGATCACCCAGCCGCGCAGGCGCTCCGCCTCGCGGGGCCGCGCCAGGACCTCCTCGATCGCCGCGGCGACGGCCGGAGCGTCGAAGGAGCCGGCGACCGCTCCCAGGTCCGCCCCGCGGATGTCGTCGGCGGCCGGTCCGACGCCGGCGTAGACCACGGGCGTCCCGCAGGCCAACGCCGCCAGCACCTTCGTCGGGTACGCGAAGTCGTAGCCCTGCCCCGGCACGATCGACACCAGCGCCGCGGCGGCACGCGCCTGCCATGCAGCGGCCTCGGCGGGGGGGCGCTGTCCGATGACGTGGACGCGCGGGTCGCCGGCGGTCCGCCGCGCCAGGGCGTCCATGTCCGCGCCCTGCCCCATGTAGACCAGGTGGAGGCCGGGGAGGGCGTCGCGCAGCCGGTCGAAGGCGTCGACGAAGATCCCCGCGCCCTGCCATTCCGAGGCGGTCCCCGCATAGATCAGATAGGGGCCGTCGGGCAGGTCCCGTGGCTCCCCGTCCGCGGACGAGGGCGCCCCCGGGTCCGCCGGGACGGGCGCGAACGTGGAGGTGTCGATGCCGTTGAGGACCACCGCGACATCGCGGGCGCCCAGCTCGCGGACGCGGTCGGCGACGCCCCGGTTGATCGCGATGACCCGCGTCGCCCCGCGCAGCGCGAACCGCTCGACGGCGCGGAGGGCCCCCACGACGGCGCGCGGCACGCCCATCGACGCCGAGGCGTCCGACCACACGTCGGCCGCGTAGTGGACGTAGGGGACGCCGAGCAGCCCGCACGCGACGCGCACGGCGGCGCCTGTGGTCGGCGGCGGCTCCGCGAGGACGACGTCCGGGCGCGGACGGGTGAGGAGCAGGCGCGCCGCCAGGGGGATGTCGAAGGAGAGGTACTGGAGGTACCCCCGGATGTATCCCGAGGCGTCGCGCAGCGTGCGGGCGCGGCGCACGCTCACGCCCTCGGGGTCGTGCGAGGCGTCGCAGTCGGGCGGCAGGGAGGTGAGCACCCGCACGCGGGCCCCGGCCTCGACGAGCGCCCGGGCCACGGCGTCGAGCCGGAAGGACGCCGCCGCCACCTCGGGGGTGAAGATCCTGGTCGCCAGGAGGACCCGCGGGGGGCGCGCTCCGGCGGGGAGGGATCGACGAGGGCGACTCACGGGGTGGTTCCGATCGACAGGGCACGGCGGCCGACGGTGGCGGGCGAGAGCCTGGCGCGGACGCGCCAGGACGGTACGCGCCCCAGTGTGCCCCGCCGGGGCGCCGCTTGTCACACGGACCGGGCCGCGCGCGGCGCCCTCGTCCCTCACGGGCGGGGCCGCGGCGGGTGCCACAATGGGGCACGTGACCTCAGGCCCCCGGCAGCGCGTGCGCGCCCTCATCGCGCGCTCCCCCACCGCGATCAACGTGGGGACGCTGCTGTCGGGCACCGTGCTGTCGCAGGTGGTCCTCCTGATCACCTCCGGCATCGTCTCACGCCTCTACTCCCCCGCCGAGATCGGTTCCTTCCAGGCCTTCATGACGATCCCCCAGACGATCGCCGTCGTGGCGGGGCTCCGCTATGACATGGCGGTGGTCCTGCCCGAACGCGACGCCGATGCCCGACGCCTGGTCCGGCTGGTCCTCGCGGTGTCCACCGGAGTCTCGGTGGCGACCTCGTTGATCTGCTGGGCGGGCGCGCCCGCGATCGCCGGATGGCTGCACCACCCCGAGCTGGAGTCCTGGCTGGTGTGGGCCGGACCGCTGGTCCTGGTCACCGCCATCGTCAACACCTGCGGGTACTGGTTCACGCGCCTGACCCGTTATCGGGCGATCTCCACGAACCGCGTCCAGCAGTCGGCCACCATGGAGCTCGGGCGGATCGCGGCCGGCGCCACCTCGCACGGGGGCGTCGGCGGGCAGATGTTCGGGCAGGTCCTCGGTCAGACGGCGGCCGCGGCGACGATGCTATGGCGCGGGCGCGACGCGCTCACCGGGTCGGTCGAGGGCGCCGCCCGGACGACGGAGCTCATGCGCCGGTACCGGCGGATGCCCCTGTTCAACGGGCCCAATGTGCTCGTCGACGCGATCCGCACCAGCGGCATCCTGCTGCTGGTCGGGTGGTACTTCTCCTCCGACCTCCAGGGGCAGTTCTCCACGGCGTGGCGGCTCATGCAGGCCCCGGTCGTCCTGGTGACGGGCGCCGTCTCCCAGGTGTTCTTCCAGCGGTTCGCCACGACCCCCCGCGGCACGATGCGCGCCCTGGTCGACCGTTCGGTCCGGATGTCCTTCCTGGTCGGACTCGTTCCCTTCGCGATCCTCGTGGTGATCGCGCCCTGGTTGTTCCCCTGGTACCTGGGCGCCGCCGACTGGGCGGAGTCGGGGCGCCTCGCGCAGGCCCTGGTGCCCTGGCTCTACCTCAACCTGGCGACCTCCCCGATCTCGACCGTCTTCGTCGCGACGGACCGGCAGGGGTGGATGCTGGGGTTCGCCTGCGTGTATGCCGGCGCGCCGCTCGCGCTCATCTCGGTCCTGGGCGGAGCGGGAGTCGGATTGATCCCCACCATCTGGGCGGTGTCGCTGCTGATGGCGGCCTTGCTGGGAGGACTGATCCTGCTGACCCGGCGCGTGGCCGCGCAATGGGACCGCGGGGCGGACCCGGACGGGAGGGCCGGCGCGGGGGCGGACGGGGCCGCCGACGGCGACGGCCAGGGGGAGCTCGCATGAGGCTGGCGCTGACCAAGGGCACGTTCCGGATCCCCCCGACGTACTTCGCCGTCCAACACGCCCTGGCCCTCCAGTCGGAGGACCCGGGCCTGGACGTGCGCGCCTTCACCTTCGCCGCCGATGTCCGCGACCCCGCCGTGGCCGAGCGGATCCCCGTCACGGACGCCGTCCCGGCGCGACTCGGCCCGTGGACACTCCCGCCCGCCGCCCGCGCGCGCCTCGCCTGGGCCGCGCAGTCCCGGATGTCTCGCCAGATCCGCGCGTGGTCGCCGGACCTCGTCCACCAGCACGCCGCCACGTGGTCGCTGCCCGCCGTCCGCGCGGCGCGCGCCCTGGGCGTCCCCATGATCACCACGCTCCACGGGGCCGACGCCTACGGCGGATCCGTGACCGGGGCGGCGCGCTCCGCGTCGGGCCGGGCCGCGGGAGCGTGGAGCCGGCGCAACTTGGAGGCCGCGGCGTCCCAGTCCGCCGTCGTCCTGGCCGTCTCCCGGTACCTGGCCGACGTCGCCCTGGGCAACGGAGTGCCCGCCGAGTCGTTGCAGGTCCACTACCAGGGCGTCGACACCGAATGGTTCACGCCCGCGGCCCTCGGCGCCGAGCGGTCGCCCGGGCGCCACCGCGGGGCGACGGGCGCGACGCGGGACCTGCTCTTCGTCGGGGCGCTCAGCCCGCTCAAGGGGATCGCGGATCTGCTCGCGGTGTCCGAGGCCCTGGCCGACCGCCGCCCGCACCGCCTCACCGTCGTCGGCGACGGGCCGCTGGCCCCGCAGGTCCGCGAGGCCGCCGCGCGCCATCCCGACCGCGTGGCCTGGCTGGGCGCGCTCGACCGCTGCGGCGTGCGCGACCGGATGCGAGCCGCCGACGCCCTGGTCCTGCCGACCCGCACGATGCCGGACGGCCGGGCCGAGGCAGCGGGGCTCGTCCTGCTGGAGGCCCAGGCCTGCGGCACCCCCGTCGTCGTGAACGCCGTCGGGGGGACGTCGGAGATGTTCGCCCGCGGCGTCACCGGGCTCGCGACCCGCGAGCGCGACCGCGACTCGCTGGCCGGCGCGCTCACCCGGATCCTGACGATGCCCGACGGCGAGCTCGCGGCCATGGGGCGCGAGGCCCGTATCTGGGTCGTCGAGAACCGGTCCCTCGCCCGGTCGGTCGCCGAGCTGCGGCAGGTCTACGCCGGCGCGCTGTCCTGACGGCCATTCCACCCCGCCAGGAGGTGTGCACGGTTGGGCGAACCTCGAGCGGCCGAGCTCCGCGGATCGGACCGATCACTCACAGCCGCACGGACTGGTCCGTCCGAGCCGACTCGAGCATGGCCTCGACGACGCGCAGGGTCTCCAGGCCCTGGGCCATGGTGACGTGCTCGTGGCCCGTGCCCCGGATCGCGTCGCGGAAATGCTCGGTCTCCACGGCCAGCGGTTCGCGCTTGACCAACGCATAGCGGGTGCTCATCCCCTCCGACACGCCGCGGAACGCGGTGAGCTGATCCCACAGCAAGGGCGCCGCTCCGTTCTCGAAGTACGTGAGGTCGCTCATCACGGTGTCCGCGACCAGTGTGCCGCGCTCCCCGACGACGATCGTCGTGCGGTCCTTGTAGGGCGAGAGCCAGTTCACCAGGTGGTTGACCAGGATCCCCCCGGACAGGCGCCCCGACGCCACGACCATGTCCTCGAACTCCCGGCCGGACCGGTACGCGGTCTGCGCGTAGACGGACTCGTAGCGGGCGCCGGTCACCCAGGCCGCCAGGTCGATGTCGTGGGTGGCCAGATCCTTGACCACGCCGACGTCGGAGATGCGCGCGGGGAAGGGCGACTGGCGGCGCGTCGCGATCTGGTGGACGGCGCCCAGCTGCCCCTCCGCGATGCGCCGACGCATGTCGATGAGCGCGGGGTTGCAGCGCTCGACGTAGCCGACGGCGCCCACCGCCCCGGCGCGGTCGAAGGCCTCCGCAACCCGCCGGCCGGCCGCGACGTCGGCGGCCAGCGGCTTCTCGACCAGCGTGTGGACGCGGGCCTGCGCCAGGGCCAGCGCCGCGTCCTCGTGGAACGCAGTGGGCACGGCGACGACGGCCGCGTCGATCCCGGTCGCGAGGAGCGCCTCGACGCCGTCCAGCACGGGCAGCCCGTCGGCCACCCCGAACCGGTCCCCCGCCGGGTCCGCCACGGCCACCAGCTCCATGCCGTCCGTCGCCCGGATGTTGCGCACATGGTGACGGCCCATCGAGCCCAGCCCCAGCACGCCGACGCGGATCGGCGCGGCCCCGCCCCGCGGGTTCCCCCCGGCGGGCGCGCTCATGCGCCAGCTCCCGCCGACTGCCCCTGCGCGCACGCCACGACGGCGCGGGCGATCCGCTCCAGGTCGGCGCCGGTCAGCGAGGGATGCACGGGCAGGGACACGACCTCGCGGGCGGCGCGCTCCGTCTCCGGCAGGTCCAGGCCCGGCGCGAACCGGGCGAGGGACGGCAGGCGGTGGTTGGGGATCGGGTAGAACACGCCGGAGCCGACATGGAACTCGTCGCGCAGGCGCGCCACGACAGCGTCGCGCTGCGCGCCCGTGGCGCCGCTCAGGCGAATCGTGTACTGGTGGTAGACGGGGGCCGCGCCGGGGGCGACCGACGGGACGACGACCACCGCGTCGGGACCCGAGGCGGGCAGGCCCGCCTCCTCCAGCCCGGAGGCGATCAGCCGGTCCAGCGTCGCCGCGTTCGCGCGCCGCTGCCGCGTCCAGTCCGCGAGCCTGCGCAGCTGCACCCGGCCGATCGACGCGTTGAGGTCGGTCATGCGGTTGTTGAGGCCGACGACCTCGTTCGCATAGCGCGTCTCCATGCCCTGATTGCGCAGCAGTCGGACGCGGCGGGCCAGCTCGGGGTCGGCGGTGGTCACCATGCCGCCCTCGCCGGATGTCATGTTCTTCGTCGGATAGAGGCTGAACGCGCCGAACGCCCCGAACGTGCCGACGAACCGGCCCCCCAGGGTCGCGCCGTGCGCCTGGGCGGCGTCCTCGAACAGGGCCAGGCCGTGCCGGTCGGCCAGCGCCGTGAGCTCCGCCATCGCCGCCGGATGCCCGTAGAGGTGGACCGGCATGATCGCGGCGGTCCGCGGGGTGATCGCCGCCTCGACCGCGGCGGGGTCCAGGCAGAACGACGCCGGGTCGATGTCCGCGAACACCGGGGCCGCGCCCGTGATCGCCACGGAGTTCGCCGTGGCCGCGAAGGTGAAGGACGGGACGATGACCTCGTCCCCCGGCCCGATGCCGGCCGCGAGCAGCCCGAGGTGCAGGGCCGACGTCCCGGAGTTCACGGCCACGGCCCGGCACCCCGGCGCCAGGGCGTCCGCGAACTCCTCCTCGAAAGCGGCGACCTGCGGCCCCTGGGCGAGCATTCCCGAGCGCAGCACGGCGCTGGCGGCCTCCACCTCCTCCTCGCCGATGATCGGGTGGGCGGCGGGAATCATGGGATCAGTCATGGGGGTCGAGCTCTTCCAGGGTGTCGGTGTCGGTCTGGCGGTACAGGGATCCGGTGGCGGGGCAGCGCCACAACGCCACGGCGCGTCTCCGGTCATCGACGAGGGCGGCCCGCGCGGCCGGGTCCTCGGCGGGCACCAGCGGCACGCCCGCCCGCCCCACCCACCCGACCCGCCGGGCGGGGACGCCGCGGACGAGACCGAAGGCGGGGACGTCGCGGG
>JAFAAX010000019.1 GCA_023426345.1 Actinomycetes bacterium | reverse complement strand
GGGCCGCGGACGGCAGATGCCGCCGCCCGTCCTGGTCGCGGACGCCGCCGCGATCGGGCGGCTCTGCGCGGACGTCCCCGAGGCGGCCCGGCGGCTGGCCGCGACCCACTGGCCCGGCGGGCTCACGCTCATCCTCCGGGCGCGGGAGGACCTGGGCTGGGACCTCGGGGAGACGGGCGGCACCGTGGCGCTGCGCATGCCGGACCACCCGGTGGCGCTGGAGCTCCTGCGCGCCGCCGGGCCGATGGCCGTCACCTCGGCGAACCTCACGGGACTGCCTCCGGCCACGGACGTCGACCAGGCCGTCGCCTTCTTCGGCGACGCGGTGTCGGACTACCTCGACGCCGGGCCGACGCCCGGCTCGACGCCCTCGACGATCATCGACCTCGCCCACGGGAGCCCCCGCGCGATCCGGCTGGGGACGGTCCCCCTGGACATCCTCTCCGCCGACGCGGGCGTCGGCATCCTCCCCGCCTGATCGGCGCGCCCCGATGAAGGTCTACCTGCTCCTCATGCTCATCGCGATGGGCGTCACCGCCGTGGCGACGCCCCTCGTGCGGTGGGCGACCCTGCGCTGGCGGGTCCTCCCGGGGCTGCGGGACCGCGACATCCAGACGGTCCCCGTGCCGCGGCTCGGCGGCATCGCGATGACCCTGGGCCTGGTGGTGGCGCTGCTCGCCGCCAGCCGCATCCCCTACATGGCGCCCGTCTTCGCCACCTCCGTGCCGTGGGCCGTGATGTGGGGGGCCACGGGGATGTGCGTCCTGGGCGTCGTCGACGACATCCTCGAGCTCGACTGGATGACGAAGATGGCGGGCCAGCTGCTCATCGCCGGGCTGATGGCGGCCAACGGCGTGCAGCTGGTGAGCTTCCCGATCTTCGGCCTCACCATCGGGTCCTCGCGCCTGTCGCTGTTCGTCACCGTGTTCGTCGTGGTCGCCATCATCAACGCCGTCAACTTCATCGACGGACTGGACGGCCTGGCGGCCGGCGTCGTCGCCATCGGAGCGGCGGCGTTCTTCGCCTACTCCTACCTGCTCACGCGCTCGATGGGCGCGGCCTCCTACGCGACGACGGCGTCGCTGGTGGTCATCGCCCTCCTGGGGATCTGCCTGGGGTTCCTCTGGTTCAACTTCCACCCCGCGTCGATCATGATGGGCGGGGGAGCGGAGACCCTGGGCCTGGTGCTGGCCTCCGCGGGCATCATCGTCACCGGCCAGATCGATCCGACGGTCCTGCGCCAGCAGCAGGTCCTGGCGGGCCTCCTGCCGATCCTCCTCCCGCTGGCCGTCATCGTCGTGCCCCTGGGGGACCTCCTGGTGACCAGCCTCCGGCGCGTCCTCCACGGCAAGAGCCCCTTCCACGCCGACCGCACGCATTTCCACGACAACCTGCTGCGCCGGGGCCACACCCACCGCGGCGTCGTCGTCATCCTCTATCTGTGGACCGCCCTCATCGCGTTCCCGGCCGTCGGGCTGCTCCGCTTCCCGTGGACCCGGGTGCTCGAGTGGGCGGCGGCTCCGGCGCTCGTCGTCCTGATCCTCACGGCCTCGGAGTTCCCGGGGCGCAGGCGCCGGCTCCCCGCCCCCGCGCCCGACCCCGCGCCCGACCCCGCGCCCGACCCCGAGGAGCACCCATGACCGCCTCCCGGACCGCCCTCGACCGAGCGGTCGGCGTCCTCCGCGCGACGCTGGCCGTGGGCACCGCGGTCCTCCTCGCCCTCGCGGCGGCCGTGACGGCCGTCGTCCCCGCCCATCCGTGGGGCGCGGCCGCGATGGGCGCGGGCGCCGCCGTGCTGCTGGCCGCGGCCACGGCCTGGACCACCGCGCACGCACTGCGGGGGCCCGACGCGCTGGTCGGATGGGTGGCGGGCGGATACCTGCTCAAGGGGGCCGTCGTCGTCGCCGCGCTCCTGGGATCCCGGGCCGCGGGGATCGGCCCTCGCTGGACGGCCCTGTGGGTGATCCTGGCCGTCCTGGTGTGCGCGGGCAGCGAGGTGGGGGTGCTCGCCCGCGCCCGCGTCGGCGCGGTGGATCCCCCCGCCTCGGGCGGGGATCCGCGGGCGACGCACTGAGGGACGACGCCTCGGCGTCCGGGCGGCCCTGAGGCCTGTTACCATGGGGCGGTCCCGGAAACACCGGCTCCGACGTCCCCTGCACAGCCCGCGCCGACGACACCTGGAGGAGATCCTGTCCGCCATGACCTCGACTGAGGCACGATCGGTCGCGCCCGTGTCCGCTCCATCAGCCGAACCGTCGCCCGTGCGGAGCACCCCCCGGTGGTTCCGGGTGCTCGTCGGCGTCCTGGCCGTCGTCGTCGTCGCCACGTTCTGGCCGGCCATGAACGGGCACGCCCACCAGCCCAGCGTCGCGGACTTCTTCCCCGACGCGATCTTCGGCGCGGGGACGTTCTTCTCCTTCACCCGGATGACTCTGGCCCGCGTCCTCGTGGCCGTGGTCGTCTGCCTGGTCCTCGGCATCGGGGCCTCGCGCCTGCGTCTGATCCCCACGCGGGGCCAGCAGCTGCTGGAGGTCCTCGCCGAATTCGTCCGCAAGTCGATCTGCGTCGACATGCTGGGCGAGGCCGTGGGCCGGCGGTACGCGCCGCTCATCGGGCTGATCCTCATCGGCGTGTTCGGCATGAACGTCACCGGCATCATCCCCGGCATCGACATCGCGGCGTCGTCGGTGATGGCCGTCCCGCTCGTCTTCGCGGTGCTGGCCTACGCCGCGATGATCTACTCCGGGATCCGCGCCCACGGGGTGGGGGAGTTCCTCGTCTCCCAGCTGTTCCCCCCGGGCGTGCCGAAGGCGCTCTACCTGCTCATCACCCCCATCGAGTTCCTCTCGACGTTCGTGGTGCGCCCCGCCACGCTGGCCATCCGACTCCTCGCGAACATGATCTCCGGGCACTTCCTGCTCGCGATGACGTACTTCGGCACGTCGGCGCTGCTGGCGGCCGCGGGCGCGATGAAGGGGCTCGCCCTGCTCACCGGCGCGGCGGCCATCGTGGTCACGCTCTTCGAGCTGTTCATCGCGGCCCTGCAGGCCTACATCTTCGCCGTCCTCACCACCGTCTACATCAAGCTGTCGGTCGAGAGCCACTGACCTCGACGCCTCGGCACGCCCCCGCACCCACCGACGTCCCGCCGGGACGCCACAAGAGAAGGAAAGACACACATGACCGGTTCCATCGCAGTCCTCGGCTACGGCCTGGCCACGCTCGGTCCGGGCATCGGCATCGGCATCCTGGTCGGCAAGACCCAGGAGGCCACCGCCCGCCAGCCCGAGGTCGCCGGCCGACTGTTCACCAACATGATGATCGGCGCCGCACTGGTCGAGGCGCTCGGCCTGATCGGCTTCATCCTCACCTTCATCGTGTGATGCCGATGCGTCCGCTTCCGATGGCCGCCGAGGGGGAACCCATCGACGGCACCCAGGTGATCCTGCCCGCCTGGGGCGAGATCTTCTGGGCCGCCCTGGTCCTGCTGCTCATCGTCCTCGTCGTCGGCAAGTACGCGCTCCCGCGCATCTACGACATGCTCGACGCGCGGGAGAAGCAGATCACCGACGGGCTGGCCGCGGCGGACCGCGCCCAGGAGCACCAGGCCCTGGCGGCCCGCGAACGCGAGGAGACGCTGCGCGCCGCGAACGCCGACGCCCAGCAGATCCGCCAGAAGGCCGCCGAGGACGCCGCCCGGGTGGTCGCCCAGGCCCAGCAGGACGCCCGGGCCGAGGCCGACCGCATCGCGCAGACCGCCCAGCGCCAGATCGAGGCCGAGCGCCAGGCCGCCCAGATCTCGCTGCGCAGCGACGTCGGCCTGCTGGCCGTCGAGCTCGCCGAGAGGATCGTGGGCGAGCAGCTCCGCGACACGGCGCTCACCACGCGAGTCGTCGACCGCTACCTCGACGACCTCGACCAGGCGTCCGCGCGCGCCGGGGAGACGCGATGAGCGCTGCCGTGCAGGCCGGCCTCGCGCGCGCGTGCGCCTCCCTCTCCGCCGTCCTCGAGCGGGGCGGCGTCGATGTCATGCGCCTCGCGGAGGACCTCTTCGGGCTCTCCGACATCGCGGCGGGCGACCCGCGGCTGCGCCGGTCGCTGACGGATCCCGGACGGTCCGCGCAGGAGCGGGGGACGCTGGCCGAGGAGGCCTTCGGCGCCCACGTGCTCCCGCAGACGCTGGAGGTCGTCCGCGACATCGTCGCGGAGCACTGGAGCGACCCGATGGACCTCCATGAGGCCCTCGAGGTGCTCGGCATCACGGCCACGCTGGAGGACGCCCGCTCCGCGGGCCGTCTCGAGGACGTCGAGCACGAGCTGTTCGGAGTCTCCGAGCTGCTCGGAGCCAACCGGGAGCTGCGCGACGCGCTGTCGGACATGGGCGCGGGCACGCCCCACGAGCGAGGGGTCCTGGCGGTGGACGTCTTCGGCCCGCACCTCTCGCGGTGGGCGATGCGCCTGGTGCGCCGCGGCGTCGCCCGCACCTCGCACGGCCGGCTGCTGTGGACGCTGCGCCGCTTCTGCGATCGCGCCGCCGACATGCGCGGCTGCGCGTTCGCCACGGTGGAGGCCGCCCGGCCGCTCACCGACGCGCAGACGGAGCGCCTGCGCTCCGTCGTCTCCGCCCAGCTGGGCCGCGAGGCCTCGCTCAACATCACCGTCGATCCCTCACTGGTCGGCGGCTTCCGGGTCCGGTCCGGCACCACGTCCATCGACTCCTCCGTCTCCGCGCGCGTCGCGGAGCTCAGACGAGCCCTCACCCACTGACCAGCGGGTCCGTCCCACGAACAACGAAGAGGAATGCCACATGGCTGACGTCTCCATCAGCCCGGAGGAGATCCGGGCCGCCCTGGACTCCTTCGCGGAGTCCTACGCCCCCGCCGAGGTGGCGACCGAGGAGATCGGTCACGTCACCGAGACGGCGGACGGGATCGCCCGCGTCGAGGGGCTGCCCGGCGCGATGGCGAACGAGCTGCTGCGCTTCGAGGACGGCACCCTGGGCCTGGCCATGAACCTCGACGTCCGCGAGATCGGCGCCGTCCTGCTCGGCGACTTCTCCGGGATCGAGGAGGGGCAGGTGGTCCACCGTACCGGCGAGGTCCTCTCGGTGCCCGTCGGGGACGGCTACCTGGGCCGCACGGTCGACCCGCTGGGCCGCCCGATCGACGGCCTCGGCGCCCTCACCGACCTGGACGGGCGCCGCGCCCTGGAGCTCCAGGCCCCCGGCGTGATGATGCGCCGCTCGGTGGACGAGCCGTTGCAAACGGGCCTCAAGGCCATCGACACGATGATCCCGATCGGGCGCGGACAGCGCCAGCTCATCATCGGGGACCGCCAGACCGGCAAGACGGCGCTCGCCATCGACACGATCCTCAACCAGCGCGACAACTGGAAGTCGGGCGATCCCGAGAAGCAGGTCCGCTGCATCTACGTGGCCGTCGGCCAGAAGGGCTCGACCATCGCCTCGGTGCGCTCCACCCTCCAGCAGGCGGGCGCCTTGGAGTACACGACGATCGTCGCGTCCCCGGCCTCCGACCCGGCCGGCTTCAAGTACATGGCGCCCTACACGGGCTCGGCCATCGGCCAGCACTGGATGTACAACGGCAAGCACGTGCTGATCGTCTTCGACGACCTCTCCAAGCAGGCGGAGGCCTACCGGGCGGTGTCCCTGCTGCTGCGCCGCCCACCGGGGCGCGAGGCCTACCCGGGCGACGTCTTCTACCTGCACTCGCGCCTGCTCGAGCGCTGCGCGAAGCTGTCGGACGAGCTGGGCGGCGGGTCGATGACCGGGCTGCCGATCATCGAGACCAAGGCGAACGACGTGTCCGCCTACATCCCGACGAACGTCATCTCGATCACGGACGGCCAGATCTTCCTCCAGTCCGACCTGTTCAACGCGAATCAGCGCCCGGCGGTCGACGTCGGCATCTCCGTGTCGCGCGTGGGCGGCGACGCGCAGGTCAAGGCCATGAAGAAGGTCGCCGGCACGCTCAAGCTCACCCTGGCCCAGTACCGGTCGATGGCGGCGTTCGCGATGTTCGCCTCCGACCTGGACGCCACGACCCGCCAGCAGCTGCTGCGCGGCGAGCGCCTGATGGAGCTGCTCAAGCAGCCGCAGAACTCGCCGTACGCGGTCGAGGACCAGGTGGCGTCCATCTGGGCGGGCACGAACGGGTTCCTCGACGACCTGGCGATCGGCGACGTCGTGGATTTCGAGCATCAGATGCTCGACCACCTCCACGCGAACTCCGACGTCCTGGACACGATCGCCTCCACGGGCGATCTGGACGGCGCCACCGAGGAGGCGCTGCGCGCCGCGGTGTCCGCGTTCCACGACCAGTGGGTGAGCGGGCGCTCCACGGGAGCCGCGGCCGACGAGGGCGACGAGGTGGACGCCGAGCACTCCCGCGAGGAGATCGTCCGGGGCGCCAAGGGCCGCGCGTCCGCGGGCGGGAGGGACTGACCCATGGCCGGCCAGCAGAGGATCTACAAGCAGCGCATCGCCTCGACGCAGACGCTGGCGAAGGTCTTCCGCGCGATGGAGATGATCGCGGCGTCCCGCATCGGGTCGGCGCGCCGCGCCGCCACCGAGCTCGGCCCCTACGAGAAGGCGCTCACCCAGGCGGTGGCCGCCGTGGCCGTCCACACGGACCTCGACCACCCGCTGACGAGGCGGCGCGCGGACACGCCGCGCGTCGCGGTGCTGGTCGTGGCCGCGGACCGCGGCATGGCGGGCGCCTACACGGCGACCGTCGTGCGCGAGACCGAGCAGCTCATGGGGCGCCTCGAGGAGCAGGGCAGGACGCCCGTCCTCTACACCTACGGGCGCCGCGCGGAGCAGTACTTCCGGTTCCACGGCGCCCGGATCGAGCGCTCCTGGCAGGGCCAGTCCGACAACCCGAGCACGGAGGTCTCCCAGGAGATCGCCCACGAGCTGCTGGAGCGGTTCCTCGACCCCGGCCTCCTCAGCGGCGTGTCCGGCGTGTACCTGGTGTACACGCGGTTCCGGTCCATGCTCAGCCAGGTCCCGGACGTCCGGCAGATGCTGCCCCTCACGGTGGTCGACGCGCCGCAGGAGGACCAGGAGCGCGAGAGCGAGCTGGGATACGCCGACCGTCCGGAGAACGCGTTCCCCGAGTACGAGTTCATCCCGTCCCCGGAAGGCGTCCTCGACCAGCTGCTCCCGCTCTACGTCGAGAGCCGCATCCGCAACGTGCTCCTCCAGTCCGCCGCCTCGGAGCTGGCCTCCCGCCAGCGCGCGATGCACACGGCGACGGACAACGCGGAGGACCTCATCCGGACCTACACCCGCCTGGCCAACTCGGCCCGCCAGGCGGAGATCACCCAGGAGATCACCGAGATCGTCGGCGGGGCGGACGCCCTCGTCCAGGGCTGAACCCCCGGCCACCAGGCATACGGAGAAGGAAACAATGGCAGAGACAGCTACCGCAACGGGCCGCGTCGCGCGCGTCGTGGGCCCCGTCGTCGATGTGGAGTTCCCGCCCGACGGCATCCCGCCCCTGTACACGGCGCTCACGGTCGAGATCGACCTGGCGGGCCAGGGCGAGGACGAGGGCACGACCGTCATGACGCTGGAGGTCGCCCAGCACCTCGGCGACAACCTAGTGCGCGCGATCGCGCTCAAGCCCACCGACGGCCTGGTGCGGGGCGCCCGTGTGACGAACACGGGCGGGCCGATCTCCGTGCCGGTGGGTGACGTGACCCTCGGGCACGTCTTCAACGTGACGGGCGACGTCCTCAACCTCACGCCCGGCGAGCAGCTGGAGGTCACCGAGCGCTGGCCCATCCACCGCCAGCCGCCGGCCTTCGACCAGCTGGAGCCCGAGACCAAGATGTTCGAGACGGGCATCAAGGTCATCGACCTGCTCACCCCCTACATCGAGGGCGGCAAGATCGGCCTGTTCGGCGGTGCCGGCGTGGGCAAGACGGTCCTCATCCAGGAGATGATCCACCGCGTCGCGCAGAACCACGGCGGCGTGTCCGTGTTCGCGGGCGTGGGGGAGCGCACCCGCGAGGGCAACGACCTCATCCACGAGATGGCGGAGTCCGGCGTCATCGACAAGACGGCGCTGGTGTTCGGCCAGATGGACGAGCCGCCGGGGACGCGCCTGCGCATCGCGCTGACGGGCCTGACGATCGCCGAGTACTTCCGCGACGTCCAGCACCAGGACGTCCTGCTGTTCATCGACAACATCTTCCGGTTCACGCAGGCCGGCTCCGAGGTGTCGACGCTGCTCGGGCGCATGCCGTCGGCCGTCGGCTACCAGCCGAACCTGGCCGACGAGATGGGTCAGCTCCAGGAGCGCATCACCTCGGCGGGCGGGCACTCGATCACGTCGCTGCAGGCGATCTACGTGCCCGCGGACGACTACACCGACCCGGCGCCCGCGACGACCTTCGCGCACCTGGACGCCACGACGGAACTCACCCGCGATCTGGCCTCGCGCGGCCTGTACCCGGCGGTCGACCCGCTGTCGTCAACCAGCCGCATCCTGGACCCCCAGATCGTGGGGCGCGAGCACTACGACGTCGCCACCGAGGTGAAGGCCATCCTCCAGAAGAACAAGGAGCTGCAGGACATCATCGCGATCCTGGGCGTCGACGAGCTCTCCGAGGAGGACAAGGTGACGGTCGCCCGGGCCCGGCGCATCCAGCAGTTCCTCTCCCAGAGCACCTACACGGCGGAGAAGTTCACGGGCGTGGAGGGGACGACGGTGCCCGTCTCCGAGACGGTCGAGGCCTTCAAGCGCATCTGCGGCGGGACCTACGACCAGGTGCCCGAGCAGGCGTTCTTCAACATCGGCGGCATCGAGGACCTCGAGCGCAAGTGGCACGACATGCAGGCGGACGCCTGAGATGGCGGCGCCCCTGCTCCAGGTGGAGGTCGTCTCCCGCGAGGGGCGCCTCTGGCACGGCGTGAGCACCCATGTGCGGGTGCCCGCCTCCGACGGCATGATCGGCATCCTGCCGCGGCGACAGCCGCTCCTGTCCACTCTGGTGGCGGGCTCGGTGGAGATCGACACCCCCGAGGAGGGGACCCGCACGTTCCGCGTCGACCGCGGCTTCGTGTCCGTGGATTCGGATTTCGTCACCATCGTGGCCGATCACGGTAATGTGGCCTGAGAAGGGGGCGGGTCCGGCTCCCTCGGCGTTGCGGGGGAGGTGAGTGGCGTGGGGACGTTCCTCGACGTCGTGGCCGTCGTCGCCCTGGCGGTCGCCGTGGTGTCCGTGGCGGTGTGGCTGCTGGTCAACGTCCGCGCGCGCCGCCTCGACCGCCGCGTGGGGTCGTTCCGCTGTTGGATGCGCCCCGACGCGCAGTCGGGCTGGACGTCGGGCATCGCCCACTACGGCGTCGAGACGCTCGCATGGTACCGGCTGGTCGGCTTCGCCAAACGCCCCGCTCTGGTGATGCCCCGCCGGGGCATGGAGGTCTCCGCCCCCGTGCGCCGGGCCACCGACGGGTCCATCGTCGAGGTCCGCGTGGCGTCGGGGGACCAGCGCTGCGAGTTCGCCATCCAGCCGGCCACCTACAACGGGCTGGTCTCGTGGGTCGAGTCGGGTCCTCCCCGCTCGTGACGAGGGCGGCCCCCGGCGGGCCGCGGTCGCGGGGCCGCGGCCCTGTTAGGCTCCCGAGCGTGCGTCTTGTCATCGCCTCGTGCTCCGTCGACTATTCGGGTCGCCTCACCGCCCACCTTCCGCTCGCCCGCCGCCTCCTGATGCTCAAAGCCGACGGCTCGGTCCTGGTCCACTCCGACGGCGGCTCGTACAAGCCGTTGAACTGGATGAGTGCGCCGTGCGCGCTCCACGTCGACGCGCCCACCGAGGAGGAGCAGATCGACGGCGTCACGGAGGTCTGGACCGTCGAGGCCGCGAAGTCCGACGACCGCCTGGTCATCCGCCTGCGCGACATCGCCTGCGACGTCGTCGAGGATCTCGGCGTCGACCCGGGACTGGTCAAGGACGGCGTCGAGGCCCATCTCCAGGAGCTCCTGGCCGACCAGGTCCCCGAGGTCCTCGGCGAGGGGTGGACGCCGGTGCGCCGGGAGTACCCGACCCCCGTGGGCCCCGTCGATCTGCTGGTGCGCGACCCCGACGGGCGGCCCGTGGCCATCGAGGTCAAGCGCCGGGGCGGCGTCGACGGCGTCGAGCAGCTCACCCGCTACCTCTCGCTGCTCTCCCGCGACCCTCTGCTGGCGGACATCTCCGGCGTCTTCGCCGCCCAGGAGATCACGCGCCAGGCGCGGACACTGGCCGAGGACCGGGGCATCCGCTGCGTGATCCTCGACTACGACGCGATGCGCGGCGCCGACGACGCGGAGTTCCGCCTGTTCTGAGCGCCCCGCCGGGACGGGACGCCGGCTCGGTGGTGCACAATTGGGGCATGGAATCGGAATACATCGCCCTGCGGGGCCGCGTGGTGCTGGACGACGGGGTCGTCGACGACGGAGCGGTCGTCATCGGCGGGGACCGCATCGCCTGGGTCGGCGGCGTCGCGGATCTCCGAGAGGCCCCCGAGGGGATCGCGGCTGCCGTGCGCGCCGTCGCCGCCTCGGACCGGACGCTGCTGCCCGGCCTCGTCGACGTCCACTGCCACGGCGGGGGCGGCGCCTCGTTCCCCAACGCGGAGACCGCGGAGGACGCGATGACGGCCGTCCTGGAGCACCGCCGGCACGGCACGACGTCGCTGGTGGGCTCCTGCGTGACGGCGGCGCCCGATGTCCTGCTGGCCCGCGCGGACCTGATGGCGGACCTGGCCGAGCGGGGGGAGCTCGCGGGCATCCACTTCGAGGGGCCCTTCGTCGCCCGGGAGCGCTGCGGCGCCCAGGACCCGACGTTCATCGTCGACCCCGATCCGGCCCTCACCCGCGACCTGCTCGACGCCTCGCGCGGACACGCCGTGACCATGACGCTGGCGCCGGAGAGGCCGCGGGCCTTCGGACGGGGTTCCGTGGCCGAGGCGCTCATCCAGGGCGGGGCGCTGCCCTCCTGGGGGCACACGGACGCCGCGCCGGAGGCCGCCCGGGCGGCCCTCGACTACTCCCGCGAGGCGCTCGGCGAGGCCGTCCGCCCGCGGTCGGCGCGCGCGACGGTCACGCACCTCTTCAACGGGATGCGCCCGCTGCACCACCGCGATCCCGGCCCCATCGCCGAGTTCCTGTCGGCGGCCGCCCGTCGGGGCGCCGTCCTGGAGATGATCTGCGACGGCATCCACCTGGCTCCGTCGGTGGTCCGCGACGTCTACGAGACGGTGGGCCGCGACTCCTGCGTGTTCGTCACGGACGCGATGGCGGCGGCCGGCATGGCGGACGGCAGCTACCAGCTGGGGCCGCAGGCCGTCACGGTCATCGGCGGGGTCGCCCGCCTCACGGACGGCGGCTCGATCGCGGGGGGGACCTCGCACCTCTTGGACGGCGTGCGCGTGGCCGTCCAGCAGGCCGGGATCCCCCTGGTCGACGCCGTGCACATGGCGAGCGCCCAGGGCGCCGCGATCCTGGGGGATCCGGCGGTCGGACGCCTCGCGGCGGGTCTGCGCGCCGACGTCGTCGAGACCGACGACGACCTGCGCCCGCTGCGCGTGTGGAGGCGCGGGGAGACCGTCGCCTGATGGCGCGCTCCCGACGAGGCCGCCGCCGGCCCTGGGCGCAGCCGCACCGCGATCTCGACCAGGACCGCCTGGCGTCGATGCCCCGGCTCGAGGCCGGCCGCGACGGCGTCGAGTACCACGTGCAGTACCTGGGCCCCGCCTCGAAGGAGTACCGGTGCCCGGGGTGCCTGCAGACGATCGCGGTCGGCGCCCCGCACGTGGTCGTGTGGCCGGAGGAGGCGGCGTTCGGCGTGGACGTCGGCGTCGAGGCGCGTCGGCACTGGCACACGGCGTGCTGGCGTCGGGGGCTGAGGCCATCGTGACGTGGGCCGCAGCGCGGGGCGCGGCTGGGCGCGGGGGGCGTCGAGACCGTATCGTGGATGGGATGGACCGGTGGATGGATGCGAGGAGCGACTGACGTGGGACGCATGAGGCAGTTCGCGGCGGCTCTGGTCGCCGCGGCGCTGGCGGTCGTGGCCGCCGTGGCGGGGATCCTCGCTCTGACCGTGTGGAGGCCGGCCGACCAGGTGGTGGCCTCCGCCACGCCGGACGAGCCCTACGTGATGACGCGGGACGGCGTGCTGCCCCTCCAGGGCGAAGGCCGGCAGGTGACGGTCACGGTCGAGGCGGCGGATCCCTCGAGCACGGTGGATCTGGTGGTGGGCACGCCCACGGACGTCCTCGGATGGATCGGGGACGCCGGCTACACGGAGGTCGTCGGCATCGCCCAGGGATGGACGGCCCTCAAGGTCGTCGATCATCCGGGGGTCGCCGCGTCCCGGACGCTGTCGGGCGACGCCTCCCAGTCCGGGCAGTCGGGCGCCTCGGCCGTCCAGTCCGGGGACACGGCCCAATCCGGGAGCGCGGCCCAGTCCGGGGACACGGCGCAGTCGGGGGCGCAGTCCCCGCTGGGCAACGACATGTGGCTGCAGGAGACGTCCGGGACGGGCACGGCGAGCCTCACGCTGAGCGACGTCCCCGCGGACCGATCCGTCCTGGCCGCCGTCGAGGGCGGCGCGGCGGCCCCCGCGATCACCGTGACGTGGGCCGTCGAGCAAGGCAACGGCGGCGCTGTCGCCGCCTTCTCCCTGGCCGGGCTGTTCCTCGCGGTCGCCGCGATCCTCTTCCTGCTCGAGTGGCGCACCGTCCGGCAGCGCCGGCGCCGGGCCGCGGACGGCGCGGACACGTCCGGCGGCGCCGGCGCGCTCGACGCCCCGTGGCCGCCTCTCGGCGACGAACCCGGCGGGACGGCGCCGCTCGCCGCGGAGGGCGCCCCGGCGACCGCGCAGGAGGAGCCCGACGACCAGGAGGAGGCCACGGCGGAGGAGGCGGATGCCCCCGTCGTGGAGCGCGCCTCGCTGCTCGGCCGCCACGCCGGCATGACGTCGGCGGACGACCAGGATCCCCCCGAGACCGTCCCGACGGACTCCGGCCTCATCGACCTCTCGGCGATCCGCGAGGGGATGGCGCTCCCGTCGCGCCGCGCCCTGCGTGAGGCGCGCGATCGCGGCGAGGACCGCTTCGTCGTCGACGGCCACGAGTTCGACACCGGCATCTCACAGGCGGTCCACCCTGAGGGGCCGGAGTCCGCGGAGACGGCCGGGGGCGGCGAGGGGCGGTGGTCCTCGGTGATCGCCGGGTGGAGGCGCCGCACGTCGAAGGGAGACAGCGATGAGGCCTAGCAGTCGGACATTGGCTGCCCTGGTCGCGCTGGCCACGGCGCTCACCGTGGCCGCCTGCGGGCGCGACGAGATCACGGCCCCCTCGGGCGGCGCCCAGCAGTCGGGCGCCGCGTCCCAGAGCGGCGCCCCGAACCTCGACACGGACCGCCTGGACGAGGTCCTCGCCTCCGTCCAGGAGACGCTGGACCACGCGGACCAGTCCATGGACGCCACGGACCTGGGTGCGCGGGTGGCCGATCCGGCGCTGAGCCTGCGCCGCGCCCAGTACGCCCTGGCGAGCGCGAAGGGGGCCGAGGTCGCGCCTCTCACGCTGACGGCGCAGTCCGTGACGGTGACGAACACGGACACGTGGCCGCGGGCGATCGTCGACATCGCCCAGGCCGACGCGGGCGCCCTGCCGAACGTCTTCGTCCTCACGCAGCAGGACGCGCGTTCGGACTACAAACTGGTGAACTGGACCCGGCTGCTGGGCGGCACCTCCCTGACGACGATCGCCGTCGACCAGGGGTCGCCCTACGTCGGCGCGGACGCGACCGGTTTCGTCATGACGCCCGCGGACGCGGTGGCGGCCTACGTCGACATGCTCAACGCGGGCACGGCGGGCGACGACCACTTCACGACCGACGAGTTCGCGAAGACCTACCTGGACGGCGCCACGAGCCTCAACGACTCCGTGAAGGCCGCCGGCTCCGTGACCGTGCAGGCGGAGACACCCGCGGCGGATGCCGCCCCGCCCGCGGGCGTCGTCCTGCAGGACGGCTCCGCGCTGGTCGCCGCCTCCTTCACCTACTCCTCCACCTACGCGCGGACCGTCAAGGACTCGACGATCAAGCTCGGCGGCGCGGCCGCCACGCTGGCCGGGGACGACCCGAACGTCGTCGGCACCGTCACCGCCCATTACGTGGCGACGGTGCTCCTCCAGATCCCCAGCGCGCAGGCGGGCGGAAAGGCCAGCGTCGTCGGGGCGGAGCGCTCCATCGTCTCCATCACCCGCGACGACTCGAAGAAACCGGAAGGGGAATGACCTCGTGAGCGATCCTCACACCACACCACCGGACCCGCAGGAGCCCCGCACCGCCCCGCAGCGGCAGGCGCAGGACATCAGCCACGTCGACGCGCACGGCGCGGTGGACCTCGCCTCCGCGCCCGCCCCGGCGCCCGATGCCGCCGCCGCGCTGCCCGTGGACGAGGCGACCATGCGCCTCGACGTCCCGCTCATCACGGCGGGCGACGAGTCCACCTTCAACGACATCGTCTCCACCTCGCGCACGGTGCCGGTGCTGGTCGTCCTGTGGTCCCCGCGCGGCCTCAACGCCCACGCGGCCCTGGACGTCCTGGAGGGGCTGGCCCGCGAGTATGCGGGGCGCTTCCAGCTGGTCGAGATCGACGCGGACGCCTCACCGTCGATCGTCCAGGCCTTCCAGGCGCAGTCCCTGCCGACGGTCGTCGCGCTGGTCGGCGGGCGGCCCGTCCCGCTGTTCCAGGGCGCCCCGATCCGCGAGCAGGTGACCCCCGTCCTCGACGAGCTGCTCCAGGTCGCCGCCCAGATGGGCGTCACGGGGGCCGTGGCCGTCACGGCGCAGGACACGCAGAAGCCGACCCCCGACGACTACCTGCCGGCGCTGGCGGCGCAGGACGCCGGGGACCTGGACGGGGCGGTGGCGGCCTGGGAAAAGGTCGTCGAGCGCAACCCCCGCGACGAGGACGCGAAGGCCCACCTGTCCCGGGCGCGCCTCGCGGCCCGCAGCGCCGACGCGGCGGACGACCCGGCGGCGCGCGCCGACGCCGCGTTCGAGGCCGGCGACCAGGAGGGGGCCTTCGACCTGCTCCTCGGCGTCATCGCGGACGCCGCCGACGCGGAGGAACGCGATCGGGCGCGCCTGCGCCTGCTCGATCTCTTCCGCGTCGCCGGAGCCACGGAGGCCGTCAAGGCGGCCCGCCGGAGGCTGTCCACGCTCCTCATGGTCTGAGGCCGGTCCCTCCCCGGACCCGGCCACACGCACAGGGGGTCAGCGGCCGCGGGGCGCCAGCCACACGGCGCCCAAGGGCGGCACCCGCAGCTCGACGGAGGCGGGGCGGCCGTTCCAGGAGACGGACTCGGCGACGATCGGCCCGACGTTGACCACGCCCGAGCCCCCGAAGGCCTCGTCGTCCGTGTTGAGGACCTCCTCCCAATCCCCGCCGAACGGCAGGCCCACGCGGTAGCCCTCATGGGGCGTGCCCGCGAAGTTGGCCAGGCACACCAGGACGCGCTGGCGGTCCTCGGCGTCGGGCCCCTTGCGCAGGTAGGAGATGACGTTGTGGTCGCCGTCGGAGGCGTCGATCCACTCGAAGCCCGTGTAGTCGTCGTCCCACAGCGCGGGCTCCGCCCGGTAGACGGCGTTGAGGCGGGCGACCAGCTGCTCGAGGCCGCGGTGACGGGGCTCGTCCAGGAGCCACCAGTCCAGGCTGTAGGACTCCGCCCACTCCTGCTGCTGGCCGAACTCCTGGCCCATGAACAGCAGCTGCTTGCCGGGATGCGACCACTGGTAGGCGTACAGGGCCCGCAGCCCCGCGAGCCTCTGCCAGTCGTCGCCGGGCATCTTGGAGTACAGGGAGCCCTTGCCGTGGACGACCTCGTCATGGGACAGCGGCAGGACGAAGTTCTCCGAGAAGGCGTAGACCAGGGAGAACGTCAGCTCCCCGTGGTGCCAGCGGCGGTTGACGGGGTCCTCGCGCATGTAGCGCAGGGTGTCGTTCATCCACCCCATGTTCCACTTCATCCCGAAGCCCAGCCCGCCCCCGCTGGTGGGCGCCGTGACGCCCGGCCAGGCCGTGGACTCCTCGGCGATCATCACGATGCCCGGATTGCGGCGGTAGGCCGTGGCGTTGGCCTCCTGGAGGAACTGGATGGCCTCGAGGTTCTCCCGGCCCCCGTACTGGTTGGGCCGCCACTGCCCGTCCTTGCGCGAGTAGTCGAGGTAGAGCATCGAGGCGACGGCGTCGACGCGCAGCCCGTCGATGTGGAAGTCCTGGAGCCAGTACAGGGCGTTGGCAACCAGGAAGTTGCGCACCTCGCGGCGCCCGAAGTTGAAGACGTAGGTGCCCCAGTCCGGGTGCTCGCCGCGCAGGGGATCGGGGTCCTCATACAGGGGCGTGCCGTCGAAGCGGGCCAGCGCCCAGTCGTCCTTCGGGAAGTGGGCGGGCACCCAGTCCAGGAGGACGCCGATGCCGGCCTGGTGGAGCCGGTCGACCAGGTAGCGGAAGTCGTCCGGCGTCCCGTAGCGGGCCGTCGGCGCGTAGTAGGACGTCACCTGGTAGCCCCACGAGCCCCCGAAGGGATGCTCGGCGACGGGCATGAACTCCACGTGGGTGAACCCGGTCTCCTGCAGGTAGGGGATGAGCTCGTCGGCGAGCCCGCGGTAGCCCAGCCCCTGCTTCCAGGAGCCCACGTGGACCTCGTAGATCGACATCGGCCCCGTGTGCGGCGTGCGGGTGGGGCGCGCCCGCATCCAGGCGTCGTCCCCCCACTCGTGGAACAGGTCGGTGACCACCGACGCCGTGGAGGGCGGGATCTCCGTGGCGCGCGCCAGGGGGTCGGCCTTCTGGAACCAGTTGCCCGCGGGACCCTGGATCTCGAACTTGTAGCGCGCTCCCACCGCGACGCCGGGGACGAAGATCTCCCAGACGCCGGACACGCCCAGGGAGCGCATGGCGGTGGCCGTGCCGTCCCAGAAGTTGAAGTCGCCGACGACGCGGACGGCCCGCGCGCTGGGCGCCCACACGGCGAACCCTACGCCCGAGACGTCGCCCATCGGACCCGTGTAGTGGCGGACGTGGGCCCCCAGGACGGTCCACAGCTCCTCGTGGCGGCCCTCGGAGATCAGGTAGGTGTCCATCTCGCCGAGGGTGGGCAGGAACCGGTACGGGTCGTCGAGGAGCGTCGTCTGGTCGCCGTAGGTGACGCGCAGGCGGTAGTCGGGGATGTCGTCGAGGGGCAGCACCGCCGTCCACACCCCGCCGCGCTCGTGGGCGGCCGGGTAGGCGGCGTCCGCGGTGACGACCTCCACGGCGTCCGCCAGATGCCGCACCGTGCGCACCGTGATGCCCCCGTCGCCGGGGTGGGCGCCGAGCACGGAGTGCGGGGCGTAGTAGCTGCCCTGGGCGACGGCGTCGAGGACCGTCGGGTCAACGGGGATCGGGGAGGTGTCCATGGATCCATCCTTCCACTCGGGGCCGGTCGGGAGGCGTCGTTCTGCGGTCCGATCGGGCGCGCGGACTCACGCCGGGCGCGCGAGCTCGACGAGGGCGCCCATCGGGATGGACAGCCAGCTGGGGCGCAGCCGATGCTCGTAGACGACCTCGTAGGCGGCCTTCTCGATCATCAGGGCCCGTACCAGCGCCAGGAGGTCGCCGTCGAACCCGTGGCCGTCGGTGTAGCCGGCGACGAAGGCCTCCTGGGCGGCGCGGCTCCACGCCGGATCGCCGGAGGGACCCGCGGGCGTCGCCGCCGTGATGAGCGGCAGCTCGGCCGTGGAGGCGGCCGTCGTGCGCCCGTGTGGGTTCTCCGAGCGCGCCGCCTGGGCGCCCGCGTAGTCGAAGGAGCGCAGCATGCCGGCGACGTCGCGCACCGCCAGGTCGGGGCGGCGCCGCTCCTCCAGGGGCCGCAGCGGCTCGCCCTCGAAGTCGACGACGTACCACCGGCGGTCGGCTCCGCGCAGGGCCTGCCCGAGGTGGTAGTCGCCGTGGATGCGGATCGCGGGCGGCAGGTCGGTGAGGTCCGGCAGGGCGGACACGACCTCGTCGAGGCGGCGCAGCAGGTCCTCGTCGAGCTCGTGGACCTCCGCGGCCGCGGCCTGGAGGTTGGCCCCGATGCGGGCCGCCAGCGCGGCGCCGGAGGGCGCGGGTCCCAGCCCGAACGCGTCGGCCAGGTGGTGGTGCATCTGGGCGGTGAGCATCCCGAGCTCGCGGGCAGGGATCGCCGGGTCCTCACCGGTGCGCGCCAGATCGACGAAGATCGCGAATCCGTCGTCGGCGCCCTCCACCAGGGCCGCCGCGATGCCCGAGACGGCCGGCTCGCGGCGCCGCCCTCCCGCGGCGTCGGACAGGGGGACGGGGATCTCAAGGTGGGCGAGCGGCGCGGGGACGTGCGTCCATCCCTCGCGGACCAGCGCCAGCGGGGCCTCGAGGTCGGGGTGCACGCCGGGCATGACGGCGCGCAGGCACTTGAGGATGACGCCGGCGCGGGCCGGGTCGCCTCCCTCGTCGCCGGGGCCGCCCTCGTCGCCGGGGGCTCCCGGAACCGCGGGGAGGATGAGGGACGAGTTCGACTGCTCGCCGCTGACGAGGCGCGCCTGGGAGGCGCGGGCCAGCAGGGACTCCTCGAGCCGGCCGGCGTCGACCAGCCCCTCGCCGAGGGTCCCGGCGTCGGCGGCGCTGCGGATCCAGGCGCGCACGAACGCGGGGTGGAGGACGCCGTCGATCAGCCAGGCGTCGCGCACGCGGGCGATGACGCCGCGCCCGTCCTCGGGCGGCGCGTCGGTGAAGACCAGGGGGATCTGGAGGGTCGCCGCCCCGACGCGGACCAGGGAGATCCACACGGGGTCCAGGGGGGCCTGCGGATCCCGGTCGACGGGGGCGGACTGCGCCGAGACGTCGATGTTGTCGAGCAGCTCCATCTCGGCGCCGGCGTCGGCGGGGAACCACCGCTGCGCGCGGATCCATTCGTCGATGACGCCCAGCAGGTCGACGTCGGGCGGCCAGGATGCGCTCATTGGTCCTCCTCCGGTTCCAGGAACGTCACGGCCAGCCAGTAGAAGCCGTGGCGCCCCAGGGTGATGTCGACCGTCTCGTCCTCGCGCACGTCGGGGAACGGGTTCCCGGTCGCCAGGTCCGACAGATGCCAGCCGGCCATGCCGGGCATCTGAACGCGGGCGGCGCGGGGGTTGGTCGCCAGGTTGTTGACGCAGAGGATCGCCTCGGACTCGTCGCGGCGCAGGAACGCCAGGACCGAGTCGTCGGAGGTCGCCAGCACCGTCATCGAGCCGATCCCGAAGGCGGCGTGGGCGCGCCGCGCGGCGAGCATCTGGCGCGTCCAGTTGAGCATCGACGTCGGGCGCTGGGTGTGCTCGGCGACGTTGACCGCCCGCTGGTCGTAGGTCGGATTCGAGATGACGGGCAGGTAGAAGCCCTCGGGGGGCGCGCTGGAGAAGCCGGCCGAGGCGGAGGCGTCCCACTGCATGGGGGTGCGCACGCCGTCGCGGTCGCCGAGGTGGATGTCCTCGCCCATGCCGATCTCGTCGCCGTAGTAGAGGAACGGGGAGCCGGGCAGGGACAGCAGGAGGGCGTTGGCCAGCTCGACCTCCCGGCGCGACCCGCCCAGCAGCGGCATCAGCCGCCGGCGGATGCCGACATTGGCGCGCATCCGCGGCTCGGGGGCGTACCACTGGTACATCTTCGCCCGTTCCTCGGGCGTCACCATCTCCAGCGTGAGCTCGTCGTGATTGCGCAGGAACGTGCCCCACTGGCCGCCCTGGGGCAGGGGCGGCGTCTCGGCGAGGATCTCGCGCAGGCCGTGGCTGGACTCCTCGCGCAGGGCCGCGAAGATGCGCGGCATGACGGGGAAGTGGAAGCAGATGTGGCACTCGGGGCGCTCGTCCGTCCCGAAGTAGGCGACGACCTCGTGCGGGGGCTGGTTGGCCTCCGCGATCATCACGGTGCCCGGGAACTCGCGGTCGACCATCTCGCGCAGACTCGCGATGTAGCGGTGCGTGTCCGGCAGGTTCTCGCAGATCGACCCGTCCTCCTCGAAGAGGTAGGGGATGGCGTCCAGGCGGAACCCGTCCACGCCCGTGGCGCACCAGAACCGCACGACGTCGATCATGGCCTCGCGCACGGCCGGGTTCTCGAAATTGAGGTCGGGCTGGTGGCTGAAGAACCGATGCCAGTAGTACTGCTGGCGCACCGGGTCCCACGCCCAGTTCGAGTCCTCGGTGTCCACGAAGATCACGCGGGCGTCGAGGTACTCGCCGGGCCGGTCGCGCCACACGTAGAAGTCCCCGTAGGGGCCCGCGGGGTCCTGCCGCGACGCCTGGAACCAGGGGTGCTGGTCCGACGTGTGGTTGAGGACCATGTCGACGACGATGCGGATCCCGCGCGAATGCGCCTCGATGACGAGCTCCCGGAAGTCCTCCATCGTGCCGTAGCGGGGATCGATGCGCGTGTAGTCCGAGATGTCGTACCCGCCGTCGGCCATGGGGGACTCGAAGAACGGCGGGATCCACAGGGCGTCCACCCCGAGCCACTGGAGGTAGTCGAGCTTGCCGATGAGCCCGCGCAGGTCGCCCAGCCCATCGCCGTCGGAGTCCGAGAACGCCTTGACGAGGACCTCGTAGAACACGGCGCGCCGGTACCACTGCGGGTCCTCCGCGACCGGGGGG
>JAFAAX010000039.1 GCA_023426345.1 Actinomycetes bacterium | reverse complement strand
CAGCACGGCCGAGCAGACCAGGGCGAGCAGCGGGCGCGCCGCGGCGGGGACGCCGGGGCCGAGGAGCGGGAAGGACCCCGCCAGCGGGGCGATGAGCGCCCCCGCCTCGACGGCGGCGACGAGGAGGAAGGCGGTGGAGCGTGCGAGGGCCGCCGGGAACCAGGCGTCCTCTCCCGCTTGGGCGGCGTCGCGGCGCGCGCGGTCCGTGGCGCGCCGCCCGGAGACGGACAGCATCACCCCGGAGGGCATGTCGAGGCCGATGACGGCGGCGGGGTCCGCCCGGCGCCCGTCCGTCGTGGTGACGGAGACGTCCCCCGCCGAGGTGTCGATGCGCATCATGGCCAGGAGCCCGGCGACGGTGGTGCCCAACGGCACGGCCACGTCGGTGACGACGCCGCCGCGCTCCACGGCGGCCGACACCAGGGGGGATGCCATCCGGGCCTCCGTTCGGTCGCGTTCCACTCGATGGCCGACGATCACCGGCCCGTGCGACCGACGATAGTATTGCCGGGCGCGTTCAGGCGTCACTCACCATCGTTTGGAGCGAAGCATGGCGGCAGAGGCCTCGGAGATCCGCGGCGCGACCGCGCCCGAACTGCCCGTCGGGAGGATCCCCCTGCAGGCGCCCCCCGGCCAGGTCGAGCCCGCCGGGATGGGGAACATCCTGGCCACCGTGCTGCCGATGGTGGGGTCGATGGGCGTGATGGTGTTCATGGCGATGTCCCAGGGCTCCAACCCGAGGATGCTCCTCATGGCCGGCGCCATGGTGCTCGCGATGCTCTCGATGGTCGGCATCAACATCTACCGCCAGATCTCGGGCCACCGCCGGAAGGTGGTGACCACCCGGCGCGAGTACCTCGCCTACCTCACCGAGATGCGGGACACGGTGCGCACGGCGGCCCGCCGGCAGCGGACCTACATGAGTTGGATGATGCCGGACCCCGACGCGCTGGTCCTCGTCGCGGAGGACGGCGCGCGGCTGTGGGAGCGGGACGCGGGCAGCCCGGACGTCCTGGGCGTGCGCGTGGGGACGGCTCCTCAGCCGCTGTCGATGGAGCTGGAGGTCCCCGAGCCTGCCCCCCTGGCCGATCCCGACGTCGTCTGCCACTCGGCGCTCACCCGCTTCGTCGACGTCCACTCGGAGGTCGACGGACTCGCGATGGGCGCCTCCCTCGGGGACTTCTCGCGCCTCGAGGTGGTGGGGGACGCAGCGCTCGGCCGCGCCGAGGTCCGCGCGATGGTCGCCCACCTGGCGACCTTCGTCCCTCCGGCCCTCCTCACCGTGGCGGTGGTCTGCTCCGACGCGCGCCGCGCCGAGTGGGAGTGGGTGAAGTGGCTGCCCCACGCGCGCTCGTCGGAGCACGCGGACGCGCTGGGCCCGGCCCGCATGATCGTCGCCGACTACGCGGAGCTGGCCGACCTGCTCGGCGAGGAGATCACCACCCGGGGTCCGTTCCGCCCCCGCGACGAGACGATGGCCTGGCCGCACGTCCTCGTGGTCCTCGACGAGGCGACGCTGCCCGCGAACTCGCGGCTGGGCTCGTTCGAGGGCGCCGAGGGGGTGACGGTCGTGTCCATGCCCCCGACGTGGGGGGCGCTGACCTCCGCCTCCCTCATGCGCCTGGTCCTCCACCCCGCGGCGCGCCCGGGCGGGGAGCCCTCGATGGAGGTCCTCATGCTGGACCGGCGGCCGGTGGTCGCTCGGCCGGACGCGATGGGCATCCCCCAGGCGGAGGCCGTCGCGCGCCGGCTCACGCGCTGGGACGAGGACGAGGGGCACGCCGCCGAGACGGCCGTCGGCCGCTCCGATCCGAAGCGGTCGACGGACCTCATGCGCCTGCTCGGCATCGGCGACATCCGCGACTTCGACCCGGACCGGCAGTGGCGCCGGCGCGAGGGCCGTGAGCGCCTCCGGGTCCCCATCGGGGTCACGCCCGAGGGCCTGCCCGTGGAGCTGGACCTCAAGGAGTCCGCGGAGGAGGGCATGGGCCCGCACGGGCTCCTCGTCGGCGCGACGGGCTCCGGCAAGTCGGAGGTCCTGCGCACGCTGGTCCTGGCGCTGGCCCTCACCCACGGCCCCGATCAGCTCAACTTCGTCCTCGTCGACTTCAAGGGCGGCGCCACCTTCGCCGGCATGGCGGAACTGCCGCACGTCTCCGCGATGATCTCGAACCTGGAGTCCGAGCTCTTCCTCGTCGACCGCATGCAGGAGGCCCTGCGCGGGGAGATGGTGCGGCGCCAGGAGGTGCTGCGCGAGGCCGGCAACTACGCGAACGTCACCGATTACGAGGCCGACCGGCTGGCGGGGCGCCACGCCTTCCCGGCGATGCCCGCGCTGTTCGTCGTCCTCGACGAGTTCTCGGAGCTGCTGGCGGCCAAACCGGAGTTCGCCGAGCTCTTCACCGCGATCGGGCGCCTCGGCCGGTCGCTGTCGATCCACCTGCTGCTCGCCTCCCAGCGCCTGGAGACCGGCCGCATGAAAGGCCTGGAGTCCCATCTGTCCTACCGGATCGGGCTGCGGACCTTCTCCGCCTCCGAATCGCGCACCGTCCTGGGCGTCGACGCCGCCTACGAGCTGCCCTCGATCCCCGGCGTCGGCTACCTCAAGCCGGGCACCGACCAGCTCATCCGCTTCCGCGCCTCCTACGTGGCGGCCCCCCCGCCGGCGCGGGGCGTCGCGGACGCCGCGGCGGCCCGCGCGGGGGCGCCCTCGTCGGCGATCCGCGTGCTCCCGTTCACGTCGTCGCCCGTCCTCCAGCGCGAGGACCCGGCCCCGGCCTCCGCGGCGGCGGACGCCCGAGCGGGAGGGGTCGACGCGCTCGCCCGGCCGGGCGACGGCCGCTGGGCGGGCCTGACGGAACTGGAGATCGGCGTGGCGAAGATGCGGGGCCACGGGCAGCCCGCCCATCAGGTGTGGCTGCCGCCCCTGGACGTGCCCGACACGCTGGACGCCCTGATGCCGGACCTCGCGGCGGACCCGCGCCTGGGGCTGGTCTCGCGCCAGTGGCGCGACTCGGGCGCCCTGAGGGCGCCCCTGGGCACCGTCGACGTCCCCCTCGAGCAGCGCCGCGAGACGCTGGTCGTCGACCTCGCGGGCGCCGGCGGGCACATGGCCGTCATCGGCGCGCCGCTGACCGGCAAATCGACGGCGCTGCGCGCGTTGGTGATGTCCCTGTCGCTCACCCGCACGCCGCGCGAGGTGCAGTTCTACATCCTCGACCTCGGCGGCGGGACTTTCGCCGCCTTCGAGGGCGCGGCCCATGTCGCCGGGGTCGCCACCCGCGACCGGCCCGATGTGGTGGTCCGCATGATCGCGGAGATCGAGGGCATCATCGAGGACCGCGAGCGCTACTTCCGCGACCACCGCATCGACTCGATGGGCGCCTACCGCGAGGGACGCGCCCAGGGGCGCTTCGACGACGGCTACGGCGACGTCTTCCTGATCGTCGACGGATGGGGGAACCTGCGCGCGGACTTCGAGGGGCTCGACGCCCGCATCCAGGCGATGCTCGCCCGCGCGCTGTCCTTCGGCGTGCACCTGGCGCTGTCCTCGGCGCGGTGGAACGACCTGCGGCCCCAGGTCGCCGACGTCATCGGCACGCGGCTCGAACTGCGCCTGGGCGACATCGCGGACTCCGTCAACGGCCGCGAGGCGGCCGGGCAGGTGCCCCAGGGGCGGCCCGGGCGGGGGTTGGAGCCCGGCAAGCACCAGATGCTCCTCACCCTGCCCCGCATCGACGGCGACCACGATCCGTCGACGACGGCACAGGGAGTGCGCGCGGCCCTCGACCGCATCGCCGGGGCCTGGCAGGGCGCCCCGGGGCCGAGGCTCCGGCTGCTGCCCGCCCGCATCGACCTCTCCGAGGTCCGCGGCCTGCCGGGCGCCCAGGCGGGACTGGCCCTGGGCGTCGAGGAGTCGCGGCTCCATGCGTGGACCTTCGATCCCGCCGCGGAGGACCACCTCTACCTCATGGGGGACGCGAAGTCCGGGAAGACCACGTTCCTGCGGACCGTCGCCCAGGAGATCGCCCGGACGCGGACCCCCCAGCAGGCCCAGATCTTCACGGTGGACCTGCGCCGCTCGCTCCTCGACGAGATCCCGCCGACCCACCGCGGCGGCTACTACACCTCCCGCGAGGAGGCCGAGGGCGAGCTCGGCGATCTGGCCGCCTTCCTGCGGACCCGGCTGCCGGGGGATGCGGTGACGGCCGAGCAGCTGCGGACGCGGTCCTGGTGGACGGGAGCGGAGGCGTGGGTGCTCGTCGACGACTACGACCTCGTCTCGACGCGCTCCGGCAATCCGCTGGCGGTCCTCCAGCCGCTGCTCGCCCAGGCCCGCGACGTCGGCCTGCATGTCGTCGTCGCCCGCCGGATGGGAGGCGCCTCCCGTGCGATCTTCGAGTCGGTCCTCCAGACGTTCACGGAACTGGGCGCCACCGGGATCCTCCTGTCGGGGGATCCGGAGGAGGGCTCCGTCATCGGGCGGGTCAAACCGATGAAGTCCGCGCCCGGGCGGGCGCAGGTCGTCTCGCGCGACGCCGGCCGCGTGGTGACACAACTCGCGTGGACCCCGCCGGCACTCGGTTAGTCTGGAGAGGTCGGTGGACGCCGGGTCCGTCCGGGCGAGGAGGACGAGGATGACGCGGTCGCGAGGGCTTCGGACGGTGGCGGCGCTCGCCGCTGCGCTCGCGGTGTCCGCGGGGATCTCGGGATGCGGGGGGAAGGACCCCCACGAGGCCGCGCAGGAGACGATCGCCGGGCTGCCCCACCTCGGCGAGGGGACGCGCAGCGACCTCGCGCAGCGGGCCGGGCAGGCCGACGGCCAGGAGGCCATCGACGCGGTGGTCGCCGAGGCCCAGGGACTCAACGATGTCGTCGGGCCGGAGCTCGACTACGTCTCGGGGGCGCTCGACGCGGACGGCACCCGCATGCGGCTCCACGAGGACGGCACCGTCACCGGGGACGACGCCCTGCTGCTCATGATGGGCAGCCCGACGAACTGGCGGGTCGGGGACACCTGGATCGACTTGTGCACGACCGCGGCCTGCGACAACGCGTCCGCGTGGACGGTGACGCTGGACTCGGGCGGGGGGTACGTCTTCACGCTGCTCGGCGCGGACCCGAACCCGCAGACCGGCGCGCCGTTGTCCCGCCAGTTCTCGGTGGGCCAGTAGCCCGCGGCCGGGCCGTCAGCGCAGGGGCACCTGCTGGTCGACGGTCCCGGCGGGGCCGTTCCACTGCGCGGCCAGCGTCGGCGTGCCGGCGATGCTGGCGATCCGGAGGACCGCGAGGTTGTCAGCGGTGGCCCCGAGGTCGTGCAACTGCCCGAGGGCGTCGGGCAGCGCGTCGCGGGGGACGTCGGCCAGGGGGAACGGGTCGGCCGTCCAGGAGGGATCCCGGGTGGCGCAGTAGTCGGCGGAGTATGAGGGGTCGGCCAACCCGCGGGTGAACGCGGGGACGCAGCCGTCGTCCGACGGGACGCCCGTGAGCTCCGCGACCGGAGGGTTCGCGGTCGGGCGGATGAGGAGGCCCGACACATCGGCGTCCGGCGCGATGAACAGGCCGGCCTCGTCGAGGACGCGGTCGAGGGTGGCGGGGTCCATGATGTCGGTGGCGTCAGTCCACGCGGCGCCGCCGATGAAGGAGCGCTGGAGGTGGCGGGAGCCGTCGGATCGATCGGCGCAGGAGGTCTGGAACAGGGCGGATCCGGCGGGAGTCCACGTGAGACGCGCGGTCCGCGTGCCGTCGGCGCAGTCGTCGGGAAGATCCCGATCCGTGAGGCCGAGGATCAGGGCGGCAGTGGACGCGTCGAGGGGCACGGGCACCCGGGGATCGCCCCGGACCTCCCCGTCCATTGAGGAGACGTCGGCCGGCAGGGCGTTCTCCGCGTCGATCCGGGTCGTGAGGCCCTGGGGGTGCAGTCCCGTGGCGTCGCGCCAGATGCCGGTGAGGGAGTCCTCGGACAGGAGGATCGTCTCCGGGCCGTCCGAGGCCGCCGCCTGTTGCTGAAGGACGTCGAAGCCGTGCGTGAGGCTCGCCGCGCTCCACTGCGCGAACGGCGCGCCCTGGTCGCCCGATGCCGCGCCCCCGGGCGTCGTGCAGCCGGCGCAGACCAGGAGCGCGGCAACCGCTGCCGCTGCGGCCGCCGCCTGCCTCCCCCTGAGGGATCCCGTCCTCATCGCTCCAGCTCCTGGCGGATCGTGGAGTCGACGTCGACGACATTCGCCGCGAACTTCTCGCGGAGGAAGCGCTCGTAGGCGTCCGCGGCCTCGTCGCTGTTCGCGACCTTCTGCCAGTCGATGCCGCCGTCCTCGGTGACGAACCACTGCGGCGAGGCCGGGGAGGGGGCGCTGGGCTGGCCGTTCAGCCACGTCGTGGGATCGTTGCCCGGCGCCCAGTAGCCGTTGGTGAGGACCGCGTCGGCGGCCTGCTGGGACAGCGTGGTGCTGAGGTAGGTCTCCAACGCGGAACTGCGTTGGTGGGCCAGGTCCTCCTCAGAGGGCCAGCCGGCATCGGCCCACTGGTCGATGAGCTGTCCCGCCGTGTGCTTCCACGCCTGGTCGACGGCGAAACCGACACCGGTCCCCACAGGGCCTCCGATGGTGGTCCCGACGACGGTTCCGACGGGGACCTTGCCGTCCGCGGCCTTGGCGGCCCCGACGAGGAAGTCCCGCCATTCGTCCTTCTGGTGTCCGTCGTGCCCCCAGGCCGCGTCGAGCTCGGTGGTGTAGTCGTCGAGGAATCGGCTGGAGTCCGCGACGGCGGACTGGATCTCCTCGGGGCTGGCGTGCGCGGCCATCAAGGCGTTGAGGCGTTCCGCGTCGTATGCCGTGGCGGCCGCGACGACCCGCTGGAACGCGGGCGGATTGTCGCTGTTGCCGGTGCCCTCCCCCATGACCAGCTCGTCGGGGCGGTCCAGGGCCAGATCCCGGTACACGGCCGCCATTCGCCGTTGCATGTCCTCGGAGAGGCCCAATGAGTATCCGAGGTGCTCGCCATCCGGCCCGAGGATCTCCACGGCGGCCAGGTCGCTGAAGCCGAGGGGCCCGTCGACCCCCATCGGGGTGAGGTCCCCGTTGACGCCCGAGGCCCCGATGAGGGTGTCGATGTAGGAGGAGATCACCTCGGAGGCCGGGACCCGCGCCTCCGCGAAGGCGTCGTGCGGGAGGGAGACCGTGTATCCCTCGATGGAGCGGTAGGCCCCGTCGGAGAGGACCTGGGAGTAGGAGTCGAGGAAGTTGTGGGCCAGCGTGACGCTGGCGGAGTCGCCCGGCCCGCGGTCGGTCCCCTGCGCCTCGACGATGCGCGCGATGAGCCCGTTGTCCGTCTGAGGGCCGGAGGCGGAGCGGTTCTCCAGGAGGTACTCCATCATCGTGCGGCCGTGGCCTGAGGCGTCTCCGACCGTCTGGTTGAAGAACGTGGTGGCGGCGTCCTGGCTGCCGCCGCTGGCGGAGATGAAATGGGCCATCGGGTCGTTGAGGTGCTCGAGGTCGTCCGCGTAGGGGATGTCGTAGCGGTCGGGATCCCAGAAGGGCACTCCGCCCGCCATCTGGAAGGACGAGTGGGCCGTTGGATTCGATCCGGGATACGCCACGACCCTGTCGATCTCGGAGTCCGCCAGGCCCCCGCCGACGACGTCGAAGAACTCGGCGCCGGGCGTGCGGCCGAGCCCGGAATGGGCGAAGGCGAGCAGCTGGCCCTGCGCCCAGTACCCGTCGAACCAGGACCCCGACTCGCCCTCGTCGCCGAGCGCGGAATGGAGGGTGTACTCGTGTGAGCCGGTCTCGACCAGCGAGTCGAGCCAGGCGGGCTGCTCGTCGGCCTGGAGCGCGGCGGTGTAGGCGCCCATCGCCTGCCCGGGCCCGCCCGACATCGTGGCGAACGATCCCGCCAGCACGGCGAAGGCCGACTGCATGGCGGGCGTGACCCCGCCCGCTCCGCCGTGGGGATCGTCGCCGAAGGAGCGGTACTCCGCCAGTGACGCCATGGCGTCGTTGAACCCCTCCGGGCCCAGCACCTCGGCCAGGGCGAGCTCGAAGGCCGGGTCTCCGACCCGGCCGCCGTACTGGTCGGCGAACGCCTCCAGGGCCCCGATGTCGCCGGCGGCGAAGTCCTCGAGGAGGCCGGCCGCCTCGGTCGCGTCCGCGTACGCGGCCTGGTAGGCGGCGAAGTCCGCGGTGAGGGGCATGTCGGCGAACAGGGCGGCTCCGATCGCGTCGCGGCCCTCCGGCGCGGGCTGCCCGCCGAAGAGCCTGTCGACGGCGGCGCGGACGGCTGTGGCGGACTCGCCGGCGGTGTCGTCGAGGGACTGGAGCGTGTCGTGGTACTTCTTGACGATCTCGGAGTGGCGGGAGTCGCGGGTCTCGAGGAAGATCCCGCGCTGCTCCGTGATGACCGACAGGGAGTAGGGATGCCCCTGGGCCCGCGCCTCCTGGATCTCGATGTCGAAGTTGTCATAGTCCGTCTGGTAGTCGGCGGTGGCCTGGTCGTATTCGCCCCAGTAGCCGGGGATCGTCTGGGCGACCGCCGTGTGCACGGCCGCCGCCCACGGCGTCAAGGCGTCCTGGAGGGGGGCGAAGCAGTCGACCAGGGAGAGCGTGTGCTCCTTCAACGTCCGGGCCTCGTCGGCGTAGGCGTCGTTGGAGTCCCCCTCCCAGCCGATCACCTCCACGGACTGGGTGGCGATCTGGGTGCGGGCGACCTCCTTGCCGACGTTCGCCCAATCCATCCCCAGATCGTCGGCGTTCGCCGAGATATCGAGTGGCGCCGGCATGACGTCTTGGCCGCTCATCGTCTCATTCCCCCATCAGGTCGCGGAGCCGCTGGTAGGACTCGGTGAGCCGGTACTCGGTCGCGTCGAAGTCATCGACCGCGTCCTCGCCGCCCGACCCCAAAAGGGCGCACGTGTCGGAGAACTCCACGGTCACGCCGGCCATCGTCTCCTGCGCATAGTCCAACGCGTCCCGCAACGCCGATGTCCCCACGTCGCCGGTGCCGTCGAGCGTGGTGACCGCGGCGTCCCCGGCGAGGTTGATGCGGATGAATCTCGCGATGCCGGCGAAGGCCTCCGAGTCCTCCCAGTTCCTCTTGGCGGCGACCCCGACCAGGTCGCGATCGAACTCAACGGCCTCAGCCATCGTCCGTGCCTCCTTCCGCGCCGGGGCTGGAGGGCGTGGACGAGGCCTCCGCGCCGGGGAGACGGGTCCGGTAGCGCGGGGAGGTGCCCAGCTGCGAGATCTCCGGGTGGCTCGCGACGATGTACTCGTCGACGCCGCGGTAGACGTAGGACGGATCGTTGAGGATCTGATCGGGGTCGACCAGCCCGTCGCGGTAGTCCGCCACGTCCTCGGCCGTCGGCCGTTCGCCGGGCACCTTGTCCATCAGCGGATCGGACGTGTCCTCGTCGGCCGGGTCCGCGTCCAGGAAGTCGCGGCTCTGGATGAGGCCCCACCCCCAGTACTCGTCCCAGGTGCCGCTGGTGGGGCTGGCCGCGGTCGCGATGAGGGTGCGCAGGAGCTGGTTGCCCGACGCCTCGGGGTACTTCTGCATGCCCAGCGCCAGCAGCCCGGTGACCATCGGGGCCGCGAAGGAGGTGCCGGAGTGGCCCGTCGCGATCCGGGTGAGGGCGCCGGCGTCGTCAGCCTCCCGCATGGTGATGGGCTCGCCCGGGGCGACGACCGTGAGGCCCGGGCCGTGGTCCGAATAGCTGGCGATGTGGGCGTCGAGGTCTGTGGCTCCGACGGTGACCAGGCCGTTGGTCTGTCCGAGGCCCAGGACGTCGATCGAGTCGTTGCCGGCTCCGAAGACGACGGGGATGCCGAGCTGCGCCGCCCGCACGGCGGCGAACGTCGGTGTGTCGAACGCGCCCACCGAGACGTTGATGAGGTCGGCGCCGTCGTTGATCGCCTGGTTGAGGAGGGACGCGAAGGTGTGCTTTCCGTCCTGGAGGCACTCCGGGGGGAGTTCCCAGCTGTTGGAGAACGGAAGCTCATAGCTGAGGATCTTCGCCTCCGGGGCCCATCCGTAGGCCGGGGACGCCAGCACGGAGGCGACGGCCGTGCCGTGGGCGGTGTAGGCGGCGTCCTGGTCGATGGGGCACACCTGCGTCGAGGTGATGTCCGCGCCGGCCAGCTCCGGCACGGTCGTGTCGACGGGGCCGTCGATCATCGCGATCGTCACGCCGGACCCGTCGAGCCCCTGGGCGCGCAGATCCGCGAAGTCGTAGACGGAGACGTAATCCTGCGTGGTGATGGCGGCCTCGTCGGCCCGGGCGGTGGGCGCCAGGACGCCGAGCGCCAGCGTGGCGGCCGCCGCGAGGGCGCCGAGCGCCGTTGCCGCGCGGGCGGCGCGGGGGCGGCGGGACGCGGGGGGAGCGGGGGGAGCGGCGCTCACCATCGGTCGTCCTGATCGGGATCGACC
>JAFAAX010000177.1 GCA_023426345.1 Actinomycetes bacterium | reverse complement strand
TGGGGTCGGGTTTCCCACCGCACGTTTCTGCATCGGGTGGCGGGAAGGCCCGCCCAAGACCGGTCCTCTGGTTGGGCGAACCTCGCGGGAGGGGAGGGAGGCGGGGAATCAGAGATTGAGCTGGATCTGCCGTCCCGGGACCGCCTCGATGAGCTCCCGCGTGTAGTCCTGAATCGGGTTCTCGAACAGGATGTCGGTGGAGTTGGCCTCGACCAGCCGACCGTGCTCCATGACCACCACGTCATCGGCGATCTGGCGGACGACCGCCAGATCGTGGGTGATGAACAGGTAGGACAGGCTGAACTGCGCCTGGAGGTCGTTGAGCAGGTAGAGGATCTGGTTCTGGACCAGGACGTCCAGGGCGGACACCGCCTCGTCGAGGACGATGACCTCCGGATTGAGCGCTAACGCGCGGGCCACGGCGACGCGCTGGCGCTGGCCGCCGGACAGCTCGTTGGGGTAGCGCCGCATCGTGGAGCGCGGCAGGGCCACCAGGTCGAGGAGCTCCTCGACGCGACGCTGGCGCTCCTTGCGCGAGCCGATGCCGTGGACGCGCAGGGGCTCCTCGATGACCCGGAAGATGGAGTACTGCGGATCCAGCGAGCCGTAGGGATTCTGGAAGACGACCTGGAGCTTGCGGCGCAGCGCGAACAGCTGCTTGTCGGTGTAGCCCGCGGTGTCCTCGCCGTCGTAGTAGACGGTGCCCCCCGTGGGCGGAAGCAGGTGCAGCACCATGTTGGCCACGGTGGACTTGCCGGACCCGGACTCGCCGACCAGCGCGAGCGTGGTGCCCTTGCGGAGCCCGAACGACACGTCGTCGACGGCCAGCAGCTTCTTGGCCTCGCCCTTCGTCCCGCGGACGTCGAACTCCTTGGTGAGGTGCTCGACGCGGAGGATCTCCTCCTGCGAGGTCGACCCCAGGCCCGAGCCGGTGAGCTCCTCGGAGGTCACCTGGATTCCCTGGTGGTGGGCGGACTCGATGCGGGCGGACGCCAGGGACGGGGCCGCGGACACCAGCCGCTTCGTATAGGGGTGCTGGGGATGCTGGAGGATCTCCAGGGCGGGCCCCGACTCGACGATCCGCCCGCGGTGCATGACCACCAGCTGCTCGGCGCGCTCGGCGGCCAGGCCCAGGTCGTGGGTGATGAACAGGACCGCGGTGCCGAGCTCGCTGGTCATGGTGGCCAAGTGGTCGAGGATGCGCCGCTGGACGGTGACGTCCAGCGCGGACGTCGGCTCGTCCGCGATGAGGAGCTTCGGGCGGGCGGCCAGCCCGATGGCGATGAGCACGCGCTGACGCATGCCGCCGGAGAACTCGTGGGGGTACTGCTTGACGCGGCGCTCCGCGTCGGGCAGCCCGGCCTCCTCGAGCAGCGTGGCGACGCGCCCTCCGACTTCGGAGCGCGGCACGACGTGGTTCGCCGTCAGCGCCTCCTTGACCTGGGCGCCGATGCGCTGGACGGGGTTGAGGTTCGTCATCGGGTCCTGCGGGACCATCCCGATGCCGGATCCGCGCAATGCCACCCACTGCTTGGTGGTGAGGTGCGTGATGTCGCGTCCGTCGAACTCGATGGTGCCGCCGGTGACGCGTCCCGTGCCGGGCAGCAGGCCGATGATCGCCGCGGCCGTGGTGGACTTGCCCGAACCGGACTCGCCGACGATCGCGACCGTCTGGCCGGGGTAGATCGTGAGGTCCGCGCCGCGCACCGCGGGCACCATGCCCGTGGAGGACTGGAAGGCGACTTCCAGGCCGGTGATCTTGAGCAGCGGGTTCTGGTCGTCCGGGTGGTCGCCCTCGTCACTCGACATCGACGAGGGCGACGCCCCCGTCGCGGGGCGGCCCGACCCGGAGGGGGGCAGGGCCGCGTCCTCGCCGAGGACGGCCCGGTTGACGGCGCGCTCGATGTCGGCCTCGGTGGGCGTGGGCAGCGGCGCGTCCGCCGGGAACTCGGGGGACGTGCGCGGGATGCTGGTGGGATCGAGAGGTTCAGTCACTGGTTGCGCGCTTTCGGATCCAGGGCGTCGCTGACGGCGTCGCTCATCATGATGAAGCTGAGGACGGTGAGGGCCAGGGCCAGCGCCGGGTAGAAGAGGACCATCGGCTGGGTCCGCAGCGAGGCCTGGGCCTGGGAGATGTCACCGCCCCAACTGACGATGGACGGGGGCAGTCCGATGCCCATGAAGGACAGGGTGGCCTCGGCGACGATGAAGGTGCCCAGGGCCACGGTCGCGTAGACGATGATCGGGGCCATCGAGTTCGGCAGGATGTGGCTGACGAGGATGCGCCAGGTGGAGGCGCCGGTGGCCCGGGCGGCCGTCACGAACTCCTCGTTCTTCGCGCTCATCACGGCGCCGCGCGTGATGCGGGCGATCTGGGTCCACCCGAAGGCGGCGAGGACCACGACGACCATCGCGACGTTCCGGTGGTCCTTGAACATCTGCATGAAGACGATGGCGGCCAGCAGCAGCGGCACCGCGAAGAAGATGTCGGTGATGCGGGACAAGACCGCGTCCAGCCAGCCGCCGAAGAAGCCGGCCAGCGACCCGATGATGCCGCCGATGAGGACGACGGCGATGGTGGACAGGATGCCCACCGACACGGAGGCGCGGGCGCCGTAGACGACGCGGGCGTAGATGTCGCAGCCCTGGCGGGTGAAGCCGAGGGGGTGGCCGGACTCGCTGCCCTTGAGGGACTGGCTGAGGTCGCAGTAGCGGGGATCCGTGGACGTGAACAGCGAGGGGAACAGCGCGGCCACGATGACGACGGCGATGATGATGGCCGAGACCCAGAAGATCGGGCGCGTGCGCAGGTGCTTCCAGGCCTCGCCCCACATCGAGGACGGCGCGGACTCGTCGGCCACGGCGTCGACGGCGCCCAGGCCGGTCTCGTCCGTGTCGGAGACGAAGTGGCTCTGCCCCTTGCGGGTGCGGACGATGTTGGCAGAGGGGATGTACTCACTCATAGCGGATCCTCGGGTCGAGCCAGGCGTACAGCAGGTCAACGATCAGGTTGGCGAAGATGTACACCAGCACCAGGACAGTGGTGATCGAGACGACGGTGGACGGCTCCCCCTTGAGGATCGCCTGCCACAGGGCGTTGCCGATGCCGGGGACGTTGAAGATGCCCTCCGTCACGATCGCACCGCCCATCAGGGCGCCCAGGTCGCCACCGAGGAACGTGACGACGGGGATCAGGGAGTTGCGCAGGATGTGGTGCTGCATGACCGCGCCGTTCGTCATGCCCTTCGCGCGGGCGGTGCGGACGAAGTCGGCGTTGACATGGTCCGAGATCGACTGCCGCGTGAGTCTCAGCACGTAGGCGAGGGATTGGGCGCCCAGCACGAAGGCGGGTAACGTCAGGGATTTCAGGCTGACGTGCGCGCCGACGGTGGTCGGCAGTATCCCCCACTTGACGCCGAAGAGGAACTGCAGGACGAATCCGATGACGAACGTCGGCACCGAGATCACGACGAGGGACAGCACCAGGGCGGTCGAGTCGAAGATGCCGCCGCGCCGGACGCCGGCGATGACGCCCAGGACGATGCCCAGGACCGCCTCGATGATGATCGCGTAGATCGCCAGGCGGACGGTGACCGGGAAGGCGCGGCCCATGACGGCGCTGACGGGCTGGCCGGAGAACGTCGTCCCGAAGTTCAGGGTGACGACGCCCTTGAGGTAGAGCAGGTACTGCAGCCAGAACGGCTTGTCGAGGTTGTACTCCGCGCGGATCTTGGCGGCAGCCGCCTCGGTCACGCCGCGGTCTCCGCCCAGGGCGGCCACCGGGTCGCCGGGCATCAGGTACACCATCGCGAAGATCAGGAACGTGGCGCCGAAGAAGACCGGGATGATCTGGAGCAGCCGCCGTCCGATGTATCGGAGCATGGGGAATCCTTTGGAATGGGACAGTGCGCGGCCGAGTCGGTCACCGTCCCGGTGGGTTCCACCAGTGGGTCAACGCGTCGGGTCGCGTTCGCGGCCGTGGGTGTCCGCGTCGCCCGGGTTGCGGGCGTTGACGAGGGCGCCGCCCTGTCGGGCGGTCCACGGCTGGCCCTAGGGTAAACGAGTTGTCAACGACTTGTCATGTCGATGCGCTGTTCTGGACACGACAGGTCGAGCCGGCGGGCGGCGCGCGAGGTCGCGGAGGCGCCCGCCTCCTCCCTCCTCCCGCCGACTTCGGTGCTCTTTCCCCGCGACTTCGGTGCTGTTCCGCCGCGACTTCGGTGTCGACGGCCGATGAAGCAGTCTGGCGCGCCGAAATGACAGTGGCGGGGGCCCCCGGGGGGGGGGCCCCCCCCCCCGGCATGTAAGGGGAGGGGCCGGGGGG
>JAFAAX010000134.1 GCA_023426345.1 Actinomycetes bacterium | reverse complement strand
CGCCCGGCGTGCCCATCGCGGAGGACTGGGTCCCCCAGCCCGGGGAGGGCGACGAGGGCGGCGCGGCGCAGACCGCCGGGCCCTCCGGCGCGGCGCAGCCGCCCCATCCCGACAACGCGGCGCGGCTACCCGGCCCTTCCGGATCGTCGGACCCCGCGGGGCCCGCGCAGATCCGCCGGCCCGACAGCGGCCCGGACGACGAGGAGGCGCGATGAGCGCGCAGACCACGACCCGCCCGACCTCGGACGCGGAGGAGCCGGTCGTCTCCATCCAGGACCTGGGCGTCGACTTCTCCGTCGACGCCGGCACCGTCGAGGCCGTCTCCCACGTCTCCCTCGATATCCGGCGCGGCTCCATCCTGGCGATCGTCGGGGAGTCCGGGTCCGGCAAGACCGTCACCTCGAAGTCGATCCTGGGCCTCCTGCCCGAGACGGCGACGGCCCACGGCGTCGTGCTCCTCGAGCACCGCGCCGACGGGACGCGCCGCGACGTCGTCGCGCTGCGACCGCGAGAGCTGCGCCAGATCCGTGGGGCGGACGCCGCCATGGTGTTCCAGGAGCCGTCCAGCGTCCTCAACCCCGTGTACACGGTCGGCTGGCAGATCGCCGAGGGGCTACGCGCCCACGGAGGCTACTCGAAAAAGGCGGCCCGCGCCCGGGCCATCGAGTACCTCGGCCTGGTCGGCATCCCCGATCCGGCCGAGCGCGTGGACTACTATCCCCATCAGTTCTCCGGCGGGCAGAAGCAGCGCATCGTCATCGCGATGGCGCTGGCCCTCAATCCGGGCCTCATCATCGCGGACGAGCCGACGACCGCCCTGGACGTCACCGTTCAGGCGGAGATCCTCGAGCTCCTGCGCCGCTGCCGCGACGAGTTCGGCGCGACGATCCTGCTCATCACCCACAACATGGGGGTCGTCGCCGACCTGGCCGACGAGGTCGCCGTCATGCACCACGGCCGCATCATCGAGCAGGCCCCGGTCCGTCAACTGTTCGCCCACCCCCACCAGGACTGGACGCGCACACTGCTGGAGGCCGTCCCCCGCATCGGGCAGGAGACGCCCCGGGTACTGTCCACGGGGGCGCCCTCGTCGAGTGGGGGGACGGACGCCGAGCCCGTGGTCACCGCCCGCGAGATGACGATCGAATTCCCCGGGCGACTCGGCCGCCCCGCCTTCCGAGCGGTGGACGCGATCTCCTTCGAGATCCGTCCCGGCGAGGTGCTGGGGCTGGTCGGCGAGTCCGGGTCGGGCAAGACGACGACCGGGCGCGCGATCGCGGGGCTCCAGCGGATCCGCTCCGGATCGCTGACGGTCTTGGGCCACGAGATGCGAGATTTCTCCGAGCGCCGCTTCCGCCCGGCGCGCAAGGACATCGGGTTCGTCTTCCAGGATCCCGGTACCAGCTTCAACCCGCAGCTCACCATCGCCCAGTGCCTGGCCGAGCCGCTGGTCGTCCATGGCGCGGCCGAGGACTCCCTGGATGCGCGGCCGCGCGTGGACGAGCTGCTCGAGGCCGTCCAACTGCCCGCCGCGTTCGGGGACCGCTATCCCCATGAGCTCTCCGGCGGTCAGCGCCAACGCGCCTCTCTGGCCCGCGCGCTCGCCCTGGATCCGAAACTGCTCATCGCCGACGAGCCGACCTCGGCGCTGGACGTGTCCGTCCAGGCGCGCGTGCTCCGCCTGTTCCGCGAGCTCCAGGACGACCTGCACTTCGCGTGCCTGTTCATCACACACGATCTGGCGGTGGTCGACCTGGTCGCCCACCGGGTGGCCGTCCTCTACCGCGGCCGCATCGTCGAGCACGGGGTGACCCGCCAGGTCCTCACCGACCCGCAGGACCCGTACACGCAGCGGCTCATCGCCTCGCTGCCGGTGCCCGACCCGGTCGAGCAGCAGCGGAGGCGCGAGGAGTTCCTCCGCCTCGACGCCTGACCCCGAGGTCCGCCCAACTGGAGCCGCGCGTCACCGCCTCGCCCCAAGCGCACGTGCCCGGTCAGGTCGCCAGCTCGAACAGCGCCATCGGCACGCGCACCTCACTCGGACCGCTGCCGATCTCAGGCGAACTTCTCCCGTCGAGCTCCGAGCGCCGGACGCTGGGCCGACTTCTCCCGTCGGACTCCGACCGCCGGAAACCGGGCCGACCTATCCCGTCGAGTTCCGACCGCCGGACGCTGGGCAGGCTCGTCCCGTCGGACTCCGGAAAGGAACCCCACTCGGCCGTATCACCGGAGCACCGGCAACGGGGCACACTTCTCCTGTCGAGCTCCGGTTCAGGGCCGCAGGCGGAGATGTTCCCGCGAACGGACGCTCGGCCCCCGTCAACGTTGGCGCCGACAGCGGGCGCGCCTCCCCCATCGGCGCCGACAGCGAAGGCACCGGCGACGGGCAGACTCCGTCCCTCGACGTCCGGCTGCCCATCGCACTGGGCGTGACGGTGCCTCACCTGGTCGAACAGCATGTGGGCGGACTGCTGGCCGCGGATCCACCGACGATCGTGGTCCACGCTGGCCGGGGGCCGGAACCACGGCACTCCCCCACGCATCTCAACCGCCCAGCCGAGCGCCTCCAGGTCCCGATGATGTCTGAAACACACCGAGACACCGTTGTCGACCGTCGTCTTCCCGCCCTTGGCCCACTCCTGGACATGATGGATCTCCACCCAGCTGGATGGCACCTCGCAACCGGGCCAGCAACATCCCCCGTCCCGCAGCGCGATCGCCTCACGCTGAGCCACTGTGAAGACCCGTCCCAGGGTCGCCATCGACAAGGGGGTTCCCTCCCGCGTCGTGAGAAGCCGATGAATGGTCCCCGCACATCCCGCGTGTCGCGCCATACTCGCATCCACCACGCTCGTGGCCTCACCATGGGTGCCCTGCAGGAACGCGAGCCCTGCCTCCTCCTCCAGCTGGTCCGCGCTGCACGTGATGACCAATGTGGGATTCCCACCGTGCAGCGTCCCCGCCTTCAGGGAAGCCGCCGTCGTCGTGAGGACCTCGGTCAACGCGTCATGGAACCGCTGACCGCCATTGCGGGAATCAACCAGTCCCGCCGGCTTGCCGTCCTCGTCCACACACAGGGTCCTCTGCTCCCCCGACCTGCGTTTCGGGTTCAACACCGCGTCGCGCAAGAGCATCAGCTGGGCGGCGGTGTCCTCCATCAGCACGCCCCGGAGGTCCCACAACCCGTCGCCACGCTGCGACAACGACACGAACCTCTGCTCCTCCCGCTGTTCGCGCTCCACCCGGCGACGCTCGCCCTCAGACGAACTCACCTGCACCAGATGAGACAACAACGCGTTCTTGTGCGCGTTCGCCGCCCTGCGGACCCGCACGTGGTCGGCAGGCAGCCTGCCCGCCCCCACCTCACGAGCCACCGCCAGCATCCGCGCCGACGTCGAGATGTCCGCCGCCGAACCGGAGTTCTTCCCGCCCGTGTTCTCCGCTGCGGGAATGCCGGCAGCAAGACCCGCGGACATCCCCGCACGGTCGAAGACCTCCGTGTGTTCGACCACCGCCTGTGTGCCGATCGCGAGGATGGCGAGCTCCATCTCGACCTTGTACATCCGCGCGCGCATCCACGCCTGCTCCTGCCCGCCACCCCGCTCCAGCAGCGGAGCCAACGGTGTCGTCACCACGGCGCTCATGTCGGCCGACATCAATCCCGCGGTCACCGCCGCCCGCAGCAACGGGAAGGCCACCGGCCCTGTCTCACCCGTGAATGCGTTCCGAGCGCCCTGCAGAGGAACCGACCGAAGCAGACGCTTCCTCGCCTCCGCCGGAGAGGCCCCCGTCGTCCTCGCGATCAACTCCACCGGATCCTTCGCACCCTGACTGAGCGCCAGCCCGCTCCCACCCAACTCCTTGCGCGACCTGTCAGCCATCGCTCCGGCCACGAACATCCGTCCAGCATCCACCAGACGCCCGACGGACTCCAGCTTCTGCGCCACCCCCATCAACGCCTGACCGTCGAGATCCGCCAATCGATCCGCGTCAGCCAGACCCTGGATCCACCCGCGCGCCACCGCCTCCTGGGCCTCCTCTGAGAGGTCCGGAAGTACGTCCGCACTCGACTGATCCGACATGACACCACGGTACGGACCTCCATGGGCATTTGCGATCGGCCGATCCCCGAATACGATCCCTCCAAAGGTCACGATCAGGTCACAACTCGGAACACGAGCAGGAGAACCGAAGTCACCGGAGAAGACCACCGAAGTCACCGAGGAGGCGACGGCCCCCGCATGACCTCGCCGCCACAGGTTCGACGGCTTGGCAGACACGTCCAGCCCTTGGAGCCGCACCGTGCCCAGGCCGACGCAACCGGCGCGGCGCCCGTGGGTCGACAACGGATCAGGAGGCAGGGACCCGCTGCCACTGGAGTCCAGGACCCGAGCTGTCCGACTCCCAGGTGACGACCTCACCGCGCGGCTCGACGTCGCACAGCCAGAACGTCCGGTCCGGGTCCCAGCCCGCGACCGTCGACGCCCGGCCGCCGCCCACATCGAGGACGGCCCCCGCGCACGCCACGTAGCCGCGCACGGTGAGATGCACGGCGTCCACCCCGGACGCTGCGAGCGCCGCCCAGTCGGGGACCACCCACGCCCCCGACGTCCGCCCCGTGCACTCGCCCCAGTCTCCGCGCCGCGACCACGTGACATCAAGGGGGAACTGCCGGCACAGGTCCACCCAGTCGGACGAACCGTCGACCTCGACGACACGCGCACCCGCGGGAACGCGGATCGACTGGGCCAGTAGATGGTCGGGGCCCGTCGAGTCCTCGACGCACCACAGGCCCAGAGGCGAGCCGTCCGAGAGCGATCGCGTCGAGTCTGCGAGGGAATGCGGGGGCGCGGACCACCATTCGCCGCCGTACGTCTTGTGCGGTTCCCGGAGGTGGAGGTTGAGGGACTCGCGCTCCCCGTCCACCATCCGCAGCCGCCAGTCGGCCAGCGCGCCCGCCGCCTCATGGCCGATCCACCGCAGGGCGGTCTCCGAGTCCACATAGGTCTGGGCCCACTGTCCGGAGCGGTCCACCGGGGACGCCCACCACTGAGTCGAGGGCGCAGCGGCCAGAACCTCGGCGACACGGCGCAACGCATCGCGCATCTCACTCAGGCCCGCCAGATCGTCCTCCGGATCCGGCGGCTGCCAGTACCGGGCGTTGTCGACCGTCCCCCGCAGCAGGATCAGGGACTCCCCCTCATCCGGTGCGCGCAGAGTCACGGCGTCCGCCAGCGCCGCGACCTGCGTCGGGTCCGGCCGCTCCGGAGGCCGCCACTCGCGGCGGGCTCTCATGAGCTCCTCCTGAACCTGGGCCTCCGTCATCCCCTCGGTGTCCTCCACGGCCAGGTAGAACATGACGGAGCGGCCGGGCCTCTCCTCAGACATGCTCCAGTCCCAGACGGCGCCGCGCAGGCCCGCCTCCGAACTGCCGGTCCCGCCGGGCGCCTGCTCGTCCTCCAAACGGAGCGCCCACTCCAGGCACATCCGCCGACCCCGCGGTCCCGCGAGGAAGTCCATCGCTCCGATCCGATCCACCGGCCCAGCGTATCGGCGCGCCGCGCCGCCCGGGCCGCCCTCGCCGGTCCCGATGGGCGAACCTCGCGGGGCCGGATGGAATACTGACGCCGTGACCGCCGTGAACCCCGTGACCGCCCTGGACGATCTGCTCCGCGATCCCCCGGACCTGCCGGTCGTCGCGGTCCTCGACCGCCTGGAGGCCGCCGTCCGGCCGGGCGCGCCACTGGTCCTCACCGCGCCCCCGGGCACGGGCAAGACGACACTGGTGCCGCCCGCCCTGGCCCGCGCCCTGGCGGCGGAGGCGGGCACCCACCGCGACGGCGGCGCCTGGCCCCGGAAGGTCGTCGTCACGCAGCCCCGCCGCATCGCCGTGCGCGCCACCGCCCGCCGCATCGCGGCCCTGCTCGGCGAGTCCCCGGGCGCGACTGTCGGCTACTCGGTGCGCGGGGATACGCGCACGTCCGCGGCCACGCTCATCGAGATGGTCACCCCCGGCGTCCTGCTCCGCCGCCTCCAGCGCGACCCGGAACTTCCGGGCGTCGGCGCCGTGATCCTCGACGAGTTCCACGAGCGCCAGCTCGACACCGATCTGGCGCTCGCGCTCCTCCTCGATGTCCGCAGCGGTCTGCGCGAGGACCTCGTCCTCGCGCTCACGTCGGCCACTCTGGAGGCCGACCGCACGTCCGCGCTGCTGCGCGCGGCCACGGACCGGGAGCCCGTCCGCCTCGACGTCCCCGGCGTCCTCCACCCGCTCGACGTGCGATGGGCCCCTCCCCCGCGCGGCGCGGAACCGCTGGGAGCCGTGGGGGTCGACGGCCGCGTCGGCGTGCGTCGCGCCTTCCTCGCCCATGTCGCCCGCACCGTCCGGCAGACGGCGGCGGCGACCCCCGGCGACCTCCTGGTGTTCCTGCCCGGGGCGCGGGAGATCGACGAGGTCCGCGGGCAACTGGCCGGCATCGACGCGGAGGTCCTCACGCTCCACGGCTCGCTGGCTCCCGCCGCGCAGGACCGGGTCCTGTCCGGCGGCGGTGCCGGCCCCGGGCCCGCAGGCCGCACGGGCCGCCGCCGGATCGTGCTGTCGACCGCCGTCGCCGAGTCCTCCCTCACGGTGCCCGGCGTGCGCGTGGTCGTCGACGCCGGGCTCTCCCGCGAGCCCCGCACCGACATCGCGCGGGGCGTCCCGATGCTCGTCACCGTCCCCGCCGCGCGGGCGCGCTGCGAGCAGAGGGTCGGACGCGCGGCCCGGCTCGGCCCGGGCGTCGCCGTGCGCTGCCTGGCCCCCGAGGACTGGGCGCGGCGCCCCATGCAGTCCCGCCCGGAGATCGCCACCGCCGACCTCACCGACGCACTGCTCCAGTGCGCGGTGTGGGGCAACCCCGGCATGTCGGGCCTGTCCTTCCTCGACCCGCCGCCCGCCGGGGCGCTGGCGGCTGCCGACGCACGCCTGCGGGAGCTCGGCGCCCTGGACGAGGGCGGCCGCGCGACCCCCTTGGGCCGTCATCTGGCGGTCCTGCCCGTGGACCCGCCGCTGGGCCGCGCGCTGCTGGAG
>JAFAAX010000058.1 GCA_023426345.1 Actinomycetes bacterium | reverse complement strand
GCCGCGGCCCGATCGGGGCGGGGAGCCCGCGCCCGCGTGCACGTGGCCGACGGCTCGCAGCCGTGGGTCCCGGAGGCGGCCTTCGCCGACCGCATCGTCGTGCGCCGCGCGGACGGCGACGGCGAGGAGCCGCGGGCCTCCCTCCTGCCGATCGAGCGGCTGGCCGAGGAATGGGAGTGGGAGGACACCCCCGAGTTCGCGCTGCTGGTGGTCCCCGATCTCGATGCCGCCATCGGCGCGGTCAATCGCCACAGCCCGCAGTTCGTCGCCTCGTTGATCTCGGAGGACCCGGAGTCCCACCGGCGGTTCCGCGACGGCGTGAACGCGCCCTTCGTGGGCGACGGCTTCACGCGGTGGGTCGACGGCCAGTACGCCCTGGATGAGCCCGAACTGGGCCTGTCGAACTGGCAGTTCGGCCGTCTGCTGGCCCGGGGCGGCGTGCTGACCGGGGCCACCATGACGACGCGGCGCCTGTTCGCCCACCACGCTGGCGGCGATCAGCACCGCTGAGCGGGCCCGCCGGATCAGGCGGCGGGCTCCAGGGGCCGCACCGAGATGAGCACGATCTGGTCGTTGGCGCAGGCCGTGTAGCCGTCCGTGGCGACGAAGAGGGCCTCGTCCTGATCGGGCGGATAGATGCGCAGGCCGTCGGCCGGCTGGGGCGCGCAGTCCGCCTCGGAGTAGTTCTCCGCGCGCGTGATGTCCAGCTGCGCGCTGGCGGCGGCGCCGGGATCCAGCGTCACCATGGTGACGGCGGGCCCGGACCCGTCGCGCGCGGCGGCGGCGCCGAGCTGCGTGCCGTTGTCGTCGCCCACGAAGGAGACGCCCGGGTATCCGGTCAGCGTGCACGTCGTGTCGGAGGCGTTCGTGAGGTCGATCGTCGGGAGCGAATGGCCCGCCGCGCCGCCCCCGCCCTGTCCCAGGGCGGCCGTCAGCTGGTCGGTCGCGCAGGGCTGCGGCGCGGCGCCCGGCGTGTCCTGCGGGCCCGACGCGGAGGCGCTGGGGGAGTCGGAGGGGAAGGCGTCCCCGGAGGCCGGAGCGCTCACCGTCTGCCCGGGGCTGGACTGCGGGCCCGAGGACTGGGTGTCCTCGGAGGAGCACGCCGCCAGCGCGCCGCCCGCGATCAGGGCCAGGACCACCGAAGCCGTCCGGCCGATTGCTCGTGTCCGTCTGGGGTGTCGTGATGCGGTCATGCCGTTCACGGTACGCGCGTGTGACGGACCTCGCAGATCCGGCGCCGGCCCGGGGGGCGCCGGGGCGCCGATCCCCGGCGTCAGATCAGGCCGAGATCCTCGAAGGCCCGGGCCAACCCGTCCCTGTCGATCGGGGCCGTCACGAGGTCGGCGACGTTCTTGACCGCCGGCCGGCCGTTGCCCATCGCCACGCCGACGCCCGCGGCGCGCAGCATGTCGAGGTCGTTGGCGGAGTCGCCGATCGCGATCGTCCGCTCGACGGGCACCCCCAGCAGGGCGGCCATCCGGATGAGGCCCGTGCCCTTCGACACGCCCTGCGGGACCATCTCGGCGTGCTGCGCCCGCTCCATCGTCACGGACCCGGGGATGACGTGGAAGCGCCCGCGGAACGCCTCCGCCGCGTCGGACAGCGCGGCGGGCGACCCGGGCGGGAGGATGAACGTGCATTTCGAGGCGTCGCCCGGCGTTCCGGGGTGGAGCGAGGGCGCCACCTGGCGCTCGTAGGCGGACCACTCCCCGGAGGCGCCGTGCTCGCCGCCGCGGCCGAGGAACGCGTCGAGGAAGCCGGGGGAGCACCACAGCCCGTCGGCGGACTGCCAGATCCACTGGGCGCCCGCGCCGTCCAGCCATGAGACGGCGAACGCGACGTCGCCGTGGGGCGCCCGGTCGTCGAAGACCGGGCGGTCGCCGATCTGCCCGTACCCGCCGCCGCTGCCGACGAGCCCCTCGATGCCGAGGTCCCACAGCCACGGGTAGATCTCGGGAAGCGACCGTCCGGTGCACAGGAACAGCCGGTGCCCCCGCTCCCGGGCCGCGAGGCAGGCGGCGCGCGCCGATTCCGGGACCCGCTGCCGACTGTCGATGAGCGTGCCGTCGACGTCGAGGAACACCAGGCGCGTCCGCTGCGTCCCGTCCATCGTGGCCTCCCTCAGACGCGGCCGCGCCGGGCGTGGAGTCCGGCGACGGCCACGATGGTGCGATGGAGGGGCACGTCGACGCCCGCCTCGCGGGCCAGGTCGACCAACGCCCCGTTGAGGAATCCGAGCTCGCTGGGGCGCCCCTGCTGGAGGTCGCGCTGCATCGAGGTCGTCGAGTCGGCGGCGACCCCGTCGAGCTGGGCGAGGACGCCCGCGCAGTCCTCCGGCGTCAGCCCGACGCCGCGGGCGCGGGCGACGGCAAGGACCTCGTCGAGGGACTCCTCCATGAGGGCGCGGGTCGGCGGGAAGGAGCGGACCTCGCCGACGGTGGCGTCGGCCAGCGTGTTGACGCCGCCCATCGTGCAGATCAGCGCGAACTTGGTCCACAGGGCGCGGTCGATGTCCTCAGCCAGCGTCGCGCCCACCCCGCCGCGCGCGAAGGCGTCCGCGAGCGCCTGCGCCCGGGGGTCGGCTCTCGACGAGGGCGTCCCCGCCCCCGACGAGGGCGCCTCCGCGTCGGCGAGTGTGCGCGCGGCGATCGTGACGGAGGGCCGCCCGCCGGTCTGGCGCACGCGCCCCGGCCCCTCCAGCCACGCGACGATCGCCGCCGTGCCCGGCAGGACGTGGTCCGGGCCGATGCGGCGGGCCAGCAGGCCGGGCGCGCTCACCCCGTTCTGGAGCGTGAGGGCGACGGTGCCGGGCCCGATCAGCGCATCGGCCCGTGCCGTGGCGGCCTCGAACTGGTAGAGCTTGACGGTGACGATGACGGCGTCCACGGGCCCGACGTCGGCGGGGTCCGTCGTGGCGGACGCCGGGCGCAGGATCTGCGTCCCGCCGTCCGTGACGTCGACGAGCCCGCCCGCCTCGATCGCCTCGACGTGGCGCGGCGTCGTCACCAGGTGGACCTCCTGGCCGCCGCGGATCAGGCACGAGCCGTAATGGGCGCCGACCCCGCCGGTGCCGATGATCGCGATCCTCATGGCCGCAGTCTCGCACATCGCCTCCGGACCCGGTGCGCGGGCCGGAGGCGGTCCCGGCGTCAGTGGGCGGTCGCCGGGTCCGGACCGATGCGGGTACCGGCCTCCAGCCCGTCGAGCGCGTCCAGATCCGCGGCGTCCAGCGCGACGTCGACGGCCGCCAGGTTCTCCGCGATCCGCGAGGGCGTCACGGACTTCGGGATGACGACGCGCCCGCGGGCCAGGTGCCAGGCCAGGATCACCTGGGCGGGGGTGGCCCCGACGCGCGCCGCGAGGTCGACGACCTCCTGGAGCTCCAGGTCGGCGCCCCGCCCCAGGGGGCTCCAGGCCTCCACCGCGATGCCCAGGCGGGCGCAGGCCGACAGGATCTCGCGCTGCTGGAGCGTCGGGTGGACCTCAACCTGATCGACGGCGGGGAGCCGACCGCCGAGAGCCGCCAGGCGGTCGAGATGCTCGGGCAGGAAGTTCGAGACGCCGATCGACGTGGCCAGCCCGGCGTCCGCCGCCTCCTCCATCGCCTCCCAGGACGGCACGTAGAGGTCGCGGTCGGGCGTCGGCCAGTGGATGAGGTAGAGGTCGACCCGGTCCAGGCCGAGCCGCTCGAGGGACGCCTCCAGGGCCGGGCGGACCGTGTCGCGGCCCTGATCGTCGTTCCAGAGCTTGGTCGTCACGAAGACCTCGCCGCGGGGCAGCGCGCTGGCCCGCAGGGCGCGGCCGACGGCGGCCTCGTTGCCGTAGATCCGGGCGGTGTCGATGTGGCGGTAGCCGGCCTCCAGGGCGGTCTCGACCGCCTCCTGGGTCTGGTCCTCCGGCACCAGGAACACGCCGAAGCCCACCTGGGGGATCGCGGAGCCGTCGGGCAGCGTCAGAACGGGAACGGTGGTCATGGTGTCTCCTTCGCGGGTGGCCGTCCGGAAGGCCCGGGGGCGCCTCTCCCATCCTGGACCATGGACCGCGGCCCGGCTCGCCGGAGGGCCGGTCTACCGTGAGGGCGTGGGCGACATCATCCAGAGCATCTGCGCGATCGCCGTCATCATGGTCGTCGGATGGATCGCCCGCCGCAGCGGGGCCCTGGGCCCCCACGCCTCGCGCGCGCTCTCGGACTTCGTCTACTGGATCGGCTCGCCGGCCCTGCTGTTCTCGACGATCTCGACGACGGACGTCGCCTCCGTGCTCGGCGCGCCACTGGCCGTCGCGGCCTCCTCGGGGCTGGCCACCGCCGCGGTGTTCGCGCTCATCGCCGGGCCGATCCTGGGGGCCGACCGCGGGGACCTCGTCCTGGGGGCGATGTCCTCCGCGCTGAACAACGCCGCCTACATCGGCATCCCGATCGCCGTGTACGTCCTGGGGTCGGCCAGCCACGGCGTGCCGATCATGGTGTTCCAGCTCGGCTTCTTCACGCCGATGTTCTTCGTGCTGGCGGACCTGGCCGGCTCGGGGCGGCGGCCCACCGCCTGGGGCGTCGCGCGCAGCGTCGTGACGAATCCCATGGTCATCGCCGCGGCGCTGGGCTTCCTCTGCGCGATCCTGCGCGTCCAGGTGCCCGAGGTGATCGCCATCGCCACGGAGATGACCGGCCAGGCGGCGCCGCCCGTCGTCCTGGTGGCCTTCGGCGCGTCGCTGGTGGGCCAGCGTTTCACCATCCGCTCCCGCGTCGGGCACCTGGTGGCCCTGTCGTCCGTGTTCAAGCTGGTCGTGGAGCCGGCGGTGGCCTGCGGCGTCGGCTGGCTGCTGGGGCTGCGCGGCGTCGACCTGATGGGCGTCACCGTGATGGCCGGGCTGCCCACCGCGCAGAACGCGTTCGTCGCCTCCTCGCGCGCCCACGCCGGCGAGGAGATCGCGCAGGGCACCGTGCTGGTCACCACGCTCGCGTCGCTGCCGATGACGCTGCTCACCGCATGGGTGTTCCACTCCGTGATCGGCGTGTGAGGGGAGCGGCGCCCGCCCCGGCCCGCCCGCCCCCCGCCCCCGTCGAGAACAGTTCTGTTCATCGGCGAGATTCGCCCAAGACCCGGGATGGGCGAACCTCGGTCCTTTGGTTGGGCGAACCCGCCACGCGGGCCGCCCTCGCCAATGAGTGGGAAGGAACCGTTCTCGGCGAAGAGAGGCTCGGCTCAGCTCAGCGCGGCGGCCACCGCCAGGCGGAGCGACGTCTGGAAGTCCGTCTCCCGCTCCTCCGCCGTCATGTCCGCCGAGTGGTCGAACAGGTGGTCGGAGACGGTAAGCAGGGTGAGGGCCTCCCGGTCGAACTCGGCGGCGGCGGCGTACAGGGCGGCCGTCTCCATGTCGACGCCGAGGACGCCGTAGGCGGCCAGCGCCTCCGTCTGCCCCGCGGGCGTGAAGTAGAAGTGGTCGCGCGACACCACCGTGCCCACCTCGACGCGGTCCTCCGGCCCGGCGGCGTCGACGGCCGCGCGCACCAGGCCGTAGCTGGCCACGGCGGAGAAGTTGATGCCGGGGATGCGCTGCTGGTTCATCGAGGAGTCGGTGTGGGCGCCCATCGCGACCACCGTCGACCCGACCGGCAGCCCCCTCTTGATGCCCCCGCAGGTCCCGACCCGGATGATGCGTCGCACGTCGTAGAAGCGGAAGAGCTCGGTGGCGTAGATCGTCATCGACGGCTGGCCCATCCCCGACCCCATCACGGACAGCGGGCGGCCGTCCACCTCGCCGGTGAAGCCGAGCATCCCGCGCACGTCCGTGACCAGGCGAGGGGATGCGAAGAGCTGCTCGGCGATGCGGCGCGCGCGCCGGGGGTCCCCGGGCATGAGGACGGCGGGGGCGAAATCCCCGGGCTCGGCGCTGATGTGGGGTGTGGACATGTCCGCGGATCTCCTCAGGAGCCGCCTGCGGGCGGCTCGTCGTGCGGGCGCGCCTGCGTCGGCGCGCGATCGGGTGGTGGGCCTCATTGTAGGCTGTGCCGACGGTCCCCTCCGCCCGGATCCCCGGGCGTCGGGCGGCCCCGGAGAGAGGCACTCATGACGCTACGGATGGTCGCCTTCGACCTCGACGACACCCTGGCCCCCTCGAAGTCCCCGCTTCCGGCCCTCATGGATCGGCGGCTCCAGGACCTCCTCGACCACGCCGACGTCTGCATCATCTCCGGCGGGCAGATGGGCCAGTTCCGCACGCAGGTGCTCGACAACCTCCATGCGACGGAGGAGGAGCTCGGGCGGCTCCATCTGATGCCCACCTGCGGCACGCGCTACGAGCGCTTCCTCGACGGCCGGTGGCAGGAGGTCTACGCCCACGACCTCGCCCCCGCCCAGCGCGACGCGGCGATCGCCTCGCTGGAGCGCCACGCCCGCGACCTGGGCCTGTGGGAGGAACACCCCTGGGGCGACATCATCGAGGACCGCGGCTCCCAGGTGACCTTCTCCGCGCTCGGGCAGTCGGCGCCGCTGGAGGAGAAGCGCGCGTGGGATCCGACCGGCGAGAAGAAGGCCGCGCTGACGGCCGCCGTGGCCCCGGACGTCCCCGATCTCGAGGTCCGGGGGGGAGGGTCGACGTCCGTCGACATCACACTCCGGGGCATCGACAAGGCCTACGGGATGCGGCAGCTGCTCGCCCAGACCGGCTTGGAGCCCGACGAGCTGCTGTTCATCGGCGACCGGTTGGACCCCGCGGGCAACGACTACCCCGTCAAGGCGGCGGGGTTCCAGACGGTGGCGGTCACCGGCTGGGAGGACTGCGCGGAGCAGATCGAGCGGCTCATCCGGGAGGCGTTCCCCGGCTGACGAGGGCGACCCCCTCGCGGCGGGGCGGGTCCCGGGAGGGGGTCGCCCTCGTCGGCGGGGCGGGCTCACGCCCCCGCGGGCGGCGGCGTCCCGACGTGGCGCGTCGCCCAGAAGACGACGGCCGAGGCCGCGGCCACGTTGAGCGAGTCGACGCCGCCGGACATCGGGATGCGCACGACGACGTCCGCCTGCTCGATCGCGCGGCGGGAGAGCCCGTCGCCCTCCGTGCCCAGCGCCAGGGCGATCCGCGCGTCCGGGGCGGTGCAGGCCGGCGAGGCGATGAAGTCGTCGAGGCTGACGGCGTCCTCGGACAGGGCCAGGGCGGCGACGGCGAAGCCGGCGTCGTGGAGGACGCCGACCGTCGGCCATTGGGGGATGCGGGTCCACGGCACCTGGAAGACGGTCCCCATCGAGACGCGCACGGAGCGGCGGTAGAGCGGGTCCGCGCATCGGGGGCTCACCAGCACGGCGTCGACGCCCAGTGCGGCGGCCGAGCGGAACGCGGCGCCGACGTTCGTGTGGTCGACGAGGTCCTCCAGCACGGCGATCCGCCGGGCGGGGCCGCCGTTGCGGGCGGTGGCCAGCAGGTCGCGGACGGCGGGAAGCTCGGGGCGCTGCATGGCGGCCAGCGCGCCGCGGTGCAGGTGGAAGCCGGTGAGCCGGCGCAGGACGTCCTCGTCGCCGAGGTAGACGGGCACGTCCGCGCCGTCGGGCGCTCCGGTCGACTGCTCGATGAGCGGAGCCATCTGGGGCAGCCAGCGCGGGCTCATCAGGAAGGAGCGGGGGCGGTGGCCCGCCTGGACGGCCCGCCAGATGACGTTGCGGGACTCGGCCATGTAGAGGCCGCGCTCGGGCTCCTGGGCGGATCGCAGGCGGACGTCCGTCATCGAGAGGTAGTCGGCGAGCCGCGGGTCGCCGGGCTGCGACGGGTCGTCGGGGATGGCGGAGTCGTCGAGGCGGATGAGCACCGGACCATTATCGCCGCGCCCCGTCGCGCCGGTCGATCCACACCCGTCTCGCCGTCCACCGGCGGGGGCCGACCGGCGGCGCCGTCCACAGGCCGCGCCGACGGCGCCGACGCGGCGGTGGCGGGCCCGCTTGACTGGAGCGCACCGGTCCGGGGAGCGGCCCCGGGCGCAGCGACGAGGAGGCGGCGCGATGAGCGGGACGGCAGTGGAGGAGGCCTGGTTCTACGGGGCGCCGGGGTGGACGCGCCAGGCGGAGGTGGACGACGTCGTGGCGCCGTTCCTCGACCGGGGGAGAGGGGCCGGCTCCGACTTCGCGCGGTTCGCGGGCCTGGGGAGCCGGGAGGCGGCCGCGCTGCTCGAGCGCCTGCCGGAGGCGAACCTGCGCGACCGGCAGAACCGCGGGCCCGAGTGTGCGGCGGCGCTGAGGGCGGCCGTCGACCATCCCGGGGATGTGCTGCTCCACGGGTACGTCGTCGGACCCCCGCGGTGGGACGAGCGGGTGAGCGTGGACGGGATCTTCGCGGCGGGCGCCGCCGTGCCGCCCCTGCCCGACGGGTCCGTCAGCCTGCGGCGCGTGTGGCGGGACGTGCGCGAGGGCCTCGGCCTGGGCGCGCGCACCGGCTATCCGGACGACTTCCGCCGGCTGATGGCCGAGGACGCGCAGGGCCGCATCGGGTGGTGGATGTGGTGGGACTGACCCGCGTGGCGCGCCGGACGGCCCGCGGGCGCGGCCCGCCGCTCCGGTAGCGTGGGGCCATGTCGCTGTACACGTGGGCCTACGACACCGCGATCCGGCGGGTCGATCCCGAGCTCGCCCATGAGTGGGGGCTCGCCGCCGTCGCCCTGGCGGGCGACCTCGCTGCGGCGCGCGGGGCGCTCCGGGCGACGATGGGCCATCTGCCGGCCCCCGCGGACCCGGTGCGGATCGGCGGGCGGGCGGTGCCCGGGCGGCTCGGCCTGGCCGCCGGCATGGACAAGAACGCCCGCGCCGTCCTGGGCATGTGCGCCCTGGGGTTCGGCTTCGTCGAGATCGGGACCGTCACGCCCCGCCCCCAGCCGGGCAACGACCGGCCGCGGATGTGGCGGCTCCTGGACGAACGCGGGATCCGCAACCGGATGGGCTTCAACAATCTGGGGGCCGAGGCCGCCGCCGACCGGCTGCGCCGCCTGCGGGCCACGCGGGCGGGGCGCGCCGCCGTCGTCGGGGCGAACATCGGGAAGAACAAGGCGACGCCGGCGGCGGACGCTCCCGCGGACTACCGCGCCTGCGCCCGTCTGCTCGCCCCCTGGGCGGACTTCGTCGTCGTCAACGTCTCCTCGCCCAACACGCCCGGACTGCGCGACCTCCAGGCCGCGGAGGCGCTGCGGCCGATCCTGCAGGCCGCGCGGAGGGGCTGCGAGGAGGGGGCGCCGGGGCGCCGCGTCCCCCTGTTCGTCAAGATCGCCCCGGACCTGTCCGACCGCGAGATCCTCGACGTCGTCGCGCTGACGCGCGACCTGGGCCTGGAGGGCCTCGTCGCGACGAACACGACGATCGCCCACGACCTGGGGGAGGGGGGCGTCTCCGGACCGCGCCTGTTCCCCCGCGCGCTGGAGGTCGTCCGGCTGGTGTGCGCCCACCGGGGTCCGGGACAGCTCGTCATCGCGTCGGGGGGCGTCTCCACGCCCGAGCAGGCGCGCCGGATGCGCGAGGCCGGAGCGGACCTCCTGGAAGGATTCACGGCCTTCGTCTATGAGGGGCCCGCCTGGCCGGGGAGGATGAACCGGGCCCTGGCCTGCGGGGCGCGGACCGGCGATCCCGGACAACCTCGCCCCTGATCCGGATCCTGACTCGGATCCGACGGGCGGGACGGCACGGCCGGCCCCGAGGCGGGTCAGCGCGCGGTCTTCGGCTCCGCGTCGGGGAAGGCGCCGCGGGCCACCTGCGGCTTCGGCGTGCGCCAACGGCGCGCCATCACCATGCGGGAGTAGGCGTAGAACCAGGTGCCTCGCGGAATGGACTCCTCGGGCCACTTGTGGCGGATGCGGCGCTTGAGGCGCTGCCACACGGCGACGCCCTCGATGATCGAGGCGATGAGCAGCGCATAGAAGGCGATCGTGAGGACGAAGATCACGCGGGTGATCAGGTCGACGTTGGTCCGGATGAAGGAGGCGCCCAGCATCGCGACGAGGAAGATCAACATCGCGGGCACCACGAACTCCGACAGCGACCACCGGGCGTCCAGCCAGTCGCGCGTGAAGCGGCGCACGCGCCCCTTGTCGCGCACGGGCAGATAGCGCTCGTCGCCGGTCTCCAGCGCCTCCTGCTCGCGGCGGTAGGCGGCGTCGCGCAGCTCCTTGGAACGGCGCTTCGCCTCCTTGCGGTCGGCGGGCACCAGCGGCTGATTGTGGCGGGCCTCGGCCTCGCGCCGGGACGGGGTGGGACGGCCCTTCTTCGGCGCGCTCGGCGCGGAGCGGGGCTCGTTGACCTCGACGGCGGGCGCGGGCTCGGACTTCTTGCGGCTGAACACGCTCCCAGGGTAGTGGATCGCGGGCGGCCCGCCGTCCCGGGGGCGATGAGGCGCTCGCCTCACCCGCGCGGACCCCGGGCCTGTCCGAGCCCCGGACGGACGCCTACAGTGGGACCCATGCCGACACCCGCTGCGTCCACGGTCCCCGCTCTCACCCCCTCCGCGGAGGATCTCCGCGCGCGCGTCCGCGAGGCGTTCCCGACGCTCGTCGACGAGCTGTCCGCCCTGGTCGCGATCCCCTCGGTCTCCTCCGACCCGGCCCGCGAGGCCGACGTGCGGGCCTCGGCCGAGCACGTCCTCCGCCGCTTCGAGTCGGTGGGGCTCGTCGGGGAGATCCTCCGCGCGTCGAACCCGGACGGCACGCCCGGCCGGCCCGCCGTGGTCGCCCGGACGCGGCCGCTGGAGGGCGCGCCCACGGTGCTGCTCTACGCCCACCACGATGTCCAGCCGACCGGCGGCCTCGACCGGTGGCACTCCCGGCCTTTCGCCGCCGAGGTCCGGGGGGACCGCATGTACGGGCGCGGGGCCTCCGACGACGGGGCGGGCGTCGTCGTCCACCTGGGGGCGCTCCGCGCGCTCGCCGGAGACTTGGGCGTCAACGTCGTCGTCTACATCGAGGGCGAGGAGGAGGTGGGGTCGCCCTCGTTCGTCGACTTCCTCACCACCTACGCCGAGCAGCTGCGCGCGGACGTCATCGTCGTGTGCGACTCGGACAACTGGAAGGCCGGCGAACCGGCCCTCACCTCGACCCTGCGCGGCAACTCGACGGTGACCGTGGACGTCAAGGTCCTCGAGCACGCCGTCCACTCGGGCGCGTTCGGCGGCCCGATCCTCGACGCCGTCACGCTGGCCGCGCGCCTCATCGCGAGCCTGCACGACGACCGGGGTGACGTGGCCGTGGCCGGCCTGGGCGGCCTGGACACGGCCGACGTCGACTGGCCGGAGGACGAGTTCCGCGAGGCCGCGGGCGTCGTCGAGGGCTACCGGCTGGCCGGCACGGGCGACCTCGCGGCGCGCGTGTGGACGAAGCCCGCCGTCAACGTCATCGGCTTCGACGCGCGCCCCGTCGCGGACGCCTCCAACACGATCGCCCCGGAAGCCCGGTTCCGGCTGTCGATCCGGACGGTGCCCGGCGAGGACCCGCGCGTGGCGGTGGACGCCGTCACCGCGCACCTCCTCGCCCATGTCCCCTTCGGCGCGGAGGTGACGGTCACGCCGGGCGAGTGCGGCCCCGGATATCAGGCGGACCTCACATCGGCCGTGGCCCGCGACGTCCACTGGGCGCTCACGGAGTCCTGGGGCGTGCCCTCCGTCAATATGGGCGTCGGCGGCTCGATCCCCTTCATCTCGGACTTCCAGCGCGTGTTCCCCGACGCCCAGGTGGTCGTCACGGGCGTGGAGGATCCGCTGACGAACGCCCATTCGGAGGACGAGTCCCAGTCCCTGCCCGATCTCGAGCACGCGGTCCTCGCCGAGGCCCTGCTGCTGGCCCGCCTGGCCGCCGACGCGTGAGGGCGCTGGTCGCCGGCCACTGGTCGGGGCCGGGCGGACGCGGAGGCGTCCCCGCATCGGCGGCCCTGGCGCAGGTGGCCGCCGGGTTCCGCGCGGCGGCGCCGGGATGGGAGATCGACGCCGTGCCCTTCGGCCCCGGCGAGGCGTTCGCCCAGGCGGTGGCGTCCTCCCCGGCGCGGGGGCTCGCGCCGATCCCCGTCGGCATCGAGGAGGCCTCGACGCGGCGCGCCGGCGAGCGGGTGCTCGCCGCCCTCGACGCGGGGCTCACCCCCGTCGTCGAGGGCGGGCACGCGATCGACTCCGACGCGGGGCTCGGGCTGGTCTCGGTCCTGTCGGGCGTCGACGTCCGGCCGACGCCGGCCTCCCTGGACGAGGACGCCGCCCGCGCGCTGGCGTTGGCCCGGGCGCGCGTGGCGGGCGCCGACCTCATCGCGGCCGCCTCGACGTCGCGCCCCCTGCTGGGGATGTCCTCCGTGATGGCGGTGGGCCTCGATCTCGAACCGCGGGCGTCCCAGGACCGCGGGCTCACGGCCGCCCTGGGACGGATGTTCCGCGGGGCGCGGCCCCTCCGCCCGTTGCTCCCCGTCGCCGGGGAGCCGGCCGGGCCGGCGTCTGCGGCGGCCACCGATCCCTCCCGGCAGCCGGGATCCGGGGCGGCCGGCGGCGCCGCGGCGATGATCCTGGCCCTCGGCGGACGCCTGGTCTCCACCGGGGCGCTGCTCGCCGACGTCACGGAGCTGGGGGCGCGCCTGGACCGCGCGGACCTGGTGGTCGTGGCGGAGCCGCTGTTGCATTCCCCACATCTGGCGGACGCCCTGCTGGACACCGTGACGGCGGCCGCCGCGGAGCGGGCCCTCCCGGTGGTCGCGATCGGGGCGGAGTCCTCGCTGTCCGCGCACGAGGCCGCGCAGTGGGGCCTCCACGGGGTGCTCACCGTGGGAGCCGGCGGGGACGCCCTCGTCGAGGGCGGGCGAAGGGTGGCGCGCACCTGGGCCCGGACGTAGGGTGAGCGCGGAAAACGTCTGGAACGAGGAGAGACATGTCCGAGACCATCACCGAGCTGCCCACCCACGAGGTCCTGCTCACCGACGTCGCCGCCACGAAGGTCGCCAGCCTGCTCGAGCAGGAGGGACGCGACGACCTGCGCCTGCGCATCGCCGTCCAGCCGGGCGGGTGCTCCGGACTGATCTACCAGCTGTACTTCGACGACCGGCTGCTCGACGGCGACGCCGTCCGCGACTTCGACGGCGTCGAGGTGGTCGTCGACCGCATGAGCGTGCCGTACCTCAGCGGCGCGACGATCGACTTCGCGGACTCCATCGAGCGCCAGGGATTCACCATCGACAACCCGAACGCGCAGTCCACCTGCGCCTGCGGAGAATCGTTCCACTGATCCGATGACTCCTCTTCGCATCACGCGCGTGGCCGCCGCCTGCGCGCTGGGCTCCGCGCTGCTCCTCGCCGCCTGCTCCTCGGGCGACCAGTCGGGCCAATCCGACCAGTCCGGCGACGCGGCCGCCTCCGGCTCCCAGTCCGGCGCGGCCGTCTCCTGCGCGCTGGCCACGGACCCGCCGACCGTCGACCGCTCCGGCGCCGGGAATTTCCCGGACGCCACCGGCGGCTACGGCGAGGCGCCGACGATCTCCGCGGGCACGGGCGAGGAACCCGACACCGTCCAGGTCAAGACCCTCGTTCAGGGCGACGGCGCGCAGGTGGGCTCCTCCGACTTCATCCTGGCCGACTACGCGGGCGCGCTGTGGAGCGACGGGTCGGTCTTCGACTCGTCGTTCACGCGGGGCGCCCCCACCGGGTTCGGCCTCGACCAGGTCATCGCCGGATGGCGGTACGGCCTGGCCGACCAGCATGTGGGCGACCGCGTCGAGGTGGTCATCCCGTGCCAGTACGGCTACGGGGACCAGGACACGGGCGGGACCATCCCGGCCGGGTCGACGCTGGTCTTCGTCGTCGACATCGAGAACGCCGTCGACGGGTCCGATGTGTCGGCGCTCACCGCGGCGACGCCCACGGGCGACGCGCTGCCCACCGGCATCACGGTGAGCGGCGACCTCGGGTCGGAGCCGACGCTGTCCTTCGCCGACGGGGCGGACAACGCCCAGTCGACGACCGTCGTGGCCAAGGGCGCCGGAGCGGCCATCACCGACTCCGACTACGTCATCTACCAGGCCGTGGGAGCGCTCCTCGAGGACCCCTCGACGATGAGCTCGACATGGACGTCCGCGGGGCCCCAGATGTTTCAGCCCGGCGTGGCCGACCTGGTCGGCCAGACGGTCGGGTCGCGCGTCCTGTTCGTGTTCCCGCCGACCGCCGACGCCTCGCAGTCGGGGGCGACCCAGGCCGAGACGTCGACGACCGTCATGGTCGTCGACATCGTCGGAGTCCTGTCGCCGCAGAGCTGACGGAATCCCCGGTGCGCGGAGGCGTCCGCGCTGTTCGGCGGGCGGGCCC
>JAFAAX010000054.1 GCA_023426345.1 Actinomycetes bacterium | reverse complement strand
CGCGCACGCAGCTGCGTGCGCGGGCGCTCCTCGTCCGGCTCCGTTCCACCCCCTGTGTCGAAGGAAGGCTCCATGAGGACCATCGATTCCCTGGGCGACCTGCGCGGCAAGCGCGTCCTGGTCCGCTCCGACTTCAACGTCCCGCTCAAGGACGGCGCCATCACCGACGACGGCCGCATCCGCGCGGCCCTGCCGACGCTGACGACACTCGTCGACGCCGGCGCGAAGGTCGTCATCATGGCGCACCTCGGCCGCCCGAAGGGCGCGCCCGACCCGGCGTTCTCCCTGGCCCCGGTCGCCGCGCGCCTCGGCGAGCTGATCGGCGCGCCGGTCGCGCTGGCCGCGGACACGACCGGCCCGTCCGCCCATGAGACGGTCGCCGCCCTGGAGGACGGCCAGATCGCGCTGCTCGAGAACGTGCGCTTCGACGCGCGCGAGACCTCGAAGGTCGACGAGGAGCGCCAGGCGCTGGCCGCCGCCTACGCGGAGATGGGCGATGCGTTCGTCTCCGACGGCTTCGGCGTCGTCCACCGCAAGCAGGCCTCCGTCTACGACATCGCGAAGCTCCTGCCTTCGGCCGCCGGTCTGCTGGTGCTCAAGGAGATCGAGTCCCTGCGCAAGGCGACGGAGGACCCCGAGCGCCCCTACGCCGTGGTGCTGGGCGGCTCGAAGGTCTCCGACAAGCTCGGCGTCATCGCGAACCTGCTCACCAAGGCCGACATCCTCCTCATCGGAGGCGGGATGGCGTTCACGTTCCTGGCCGCCAAGGGCTACGGCGTGGGCACCTCGCTCCTCGAGGAGGACCAGATCGAGGCCGTCAAGGGCTACCTCGCCGAGGCCGCGGACCGCGGCGTCGACCTGGTCCTTCCCGTCGACGTCGTCGTGGCGCCCTCGTTCTCCGCGGACGCCACGCCCACGAACGTCCCCGCCGACCAGATCCCCGCCGACCAGATGGGCCTCGACATCGGCACCGAGTCCCAGCGGCTCTTCACCGAGAAGCTGGCGGGCGCGCGCACCGTGGCCTGGAACGGCCCGATGGGCGTGTTCGAGTTCCCGGCCTTCTCCGCGGGCACGCGGGCAGTCGCCCAGGCGCTGTCCGACGGCTCGATGTTCTCCGTCATCGGCGGCGGCGACTCGGCCGCGGCCGTGCGCACGCTCGGCTTCGACGAGTCCACCTTCTCCCACATCTCCACCGGCGGCGGCGCGTCCCTCGAGCTCCTCGAGGGCAAGGTCCTGCCGGGCATCGCAGTCTTGGAGGACTGATCACATGACACGCACACCCCTGATGGCCGGCAACTGGAAGATGAACCTCGACCACCTCGAGGCCATCCACCTGGTGCAGGGCCTCGCGATGGCCCTGGACGATGCCGGCTTCGACTACGCCTCGACCGAGGTCGTCGTCCTCCCGCCGTTCACGGACATCCGCTCCGTCCAGACCGTCGTCGAGGGCGACGGGCTGAAGATCGGCTACGGCGCGCAGGACGTCTCCACGCACGCGTCGGGCGCCTACACCGGCGAGGTGTCGGCCGCGATGCTGGAGAAGCTGGGCGTCTCCTACGTGGTCGTCGGCCACTCCGAGCGCCGCGAGTACCACCACGAGTCCGACGCCCTGGTGGGCGAGAAGGCGCGCGTGGTGCTGGAGGCCGGCATGACGCCGATCATCTGCTGCGGCGAGGGGCTGGACGTCCGCAAGGCGGGCGACCAGGTGTCCCACGTCCTGGCCCAGATCGACGGCGCGCTGGAGGGCATGGCGCCCGAGCAGGCGGCGAAGATCGTCATCGCCTACGAGCCCATCTGGGCCATCGGCACCGGCGAGGTCGCCACCCCGGCCGACGCGCAGGAGGTCTGCGGCGCGATCCGCGCCCGCCTGGGCGAGCTGTACAGCCCCGAGCTGGCCGACGGCGTCCGCGTCCTGTACGGCGGGTCCGTGAAGTCGTCGAACGTCGCCGAGATCATGGCCGAGCCCGACGTGGACGGCGGCCTGGTGGGCGGCGCCTCGCTCAAGGCCGACGAGTTCGCGAAGATCGCACGGTTCCAGACCCTGTGAGCGCGCGCGGCGGGGGCCGGCCGGCATCGAACCGGTTGGTCCCCGCCGCCGTCTCCTGGCTAGACTGACCCCGGTTGGTTCCCCTACTCGAACGGATTCCCGACGTGACCGCGCTCAAGATCGTCCTGCTGGTGCTCATCGTGGTGACGAGCCTCCTGCTCACGCTCACCATCCTCATGCACAAGGGACGCGGGGGCGGCCTGTCCGACATGTTCGGCGGCGGGATCTCCTCCTCCGCGGGCTCGTCGGGCGTCGCCGAACGCAACCTCAACCGGATCACGCTGGGCGTCATGCTGGTGTGGATCGTCTGCGTGATCGGGTACAGCCTCATCGTCAAGTTCGCGGCGGGCGCCTGACCGCGGCGAGGAGTCAGCCGGGCAGCCGCGCGGCCGCGTCGCGGTCCAGCCACCACGTGGTGCGCGGGCCCCGCAGCGCGGCCGCCGGCACCTCGTGGAAGTCGGCGCCGGGCGCGAACGCCCGCGCCAGGGCATCGGCCTTCGCGCCGCCGCCCGCCACCACCCAGATCCTGCGAGCGCCCGTCAGCACCCCCCGCGACAGCGTGATCCGGGGGGGCGGCGGCTTGGGCGAGTCGGGTTCCACCAGCACGGGCTCCGCGGCGTCCAACGTGGCGCGTCCCGGGAACAGGCTGGCGACGTGGCCGTCCGGGCCCATGCCGAGGACGGCCAGGTCCAGGCGGCGGCCTGACATCTCCCGCGTCCACTCGTCCCGGTAGGTGCGCCCCGCCTCGCTGAGCGCCCGTGTTCCATCGTCCACCGGCATCGGCCGCAGGTCGACACCCGCGGTCCGGGTGAACAACGCGTCGAACGCCGACGTGTCGTTGCGGTCGGGATCAGACGCGGGGACGTAGCGCTCGTCCGCCCACCACACGCGCACCCGGTCCCAGGCGGGACGAGGGCGGCCCGCGTGGTCGCCTCCCGGGGCCGGCGCGGCATCGACCCGGGACAGCACGTCCGTGGCGACGAACCCGCCGGCGACGGCGAGCTCGATCGGGCCCTCGGCGGGGGAGCGGTCCTGGGTGAGTTCCGCGAGGATCTGTGTCAGCGCCCCGGCGGCGGCCTCCCCGAGGAGTCCCAGGTCGGGGAACACGCGGACGTCGTCGCCCGCCCTCATGGCCGCCCGCCCGGCGAGGCGGCGCCGCCCTCGTCGATCGTGGAGAGCTCCGCGGCGGTCGGGGCGCACCCGCAGTCCTCGCCCTGCCCGTATCCGGACTCGGCGACGAGGCGGGGGATGTCCTCCAGGAGGAGGTGCCCGTAGAACTCGTCGGGGTCCAGGCGGCGCAGCTCCTCCATCAGGCAGTCCTGGACGGAGCGCCGCGCCAGGTTGACCTCGGCGGGCTCCAGGCCGGCCCGCGTGACGTGGGCGACGGAGGACCCGGGGCTGCGCGTGAGGGCGATCTCCGATCCGTCGGCGAAGGCGAAGCGCACGCCCGTGAGCGTGACCGCCGATCGGTCCGTCTCGCGGCGCACCGGCACCCCCAGGCAGTGCCGCAGCCAGGCGGTCACCATGAAGGAGGACGGGTGGGTCGCATGGCCGGTGACCAGGACGTCCGTGGGCGCCTCGCGGAATTGCTCGATGATCGTGGCCAGGACGGCGCGCCACTGCGTGACGGAGGACCAGGCCAGATCCGTGTCTCCCGGATGGTAGACGTCCGCCAGCTCGCCGAGGGTGCGCACCGGGCAGGGCTGGGTGCGCGAGTCGGTGATGCGCCGCACGGCGATGTGGCCGAGCGGATGCTCCGACGGATTCCGGGGAGGCCGATCCGGCCAGTAGGCGACGACGGGCGTGTCGGACAGGAGCAGCGGCATGACCAGCGTGTCGAGGTCCGTCGCCGCCTCTCCGCGCGGCTCCAGGACGATGACCTCGGAGGCGCCGGCCTCCCCGCCCACGCGGATCTGGGCGTTGAGGCGCGCGGGGACGCGGGCGTCCTGGGACTCGACGACCACCAGCACGCGGCACGGATGCTCGCGGGAGACGGCGTCGGAGATCTCGATGGACCGGTCGACGTCGATCATGTCGGGGACGACGACGATGAGGGTGAGGACCCGCCCGAGCGCGGAGGACCCCCGCGACGCCCGGAGGTCGTTGAGGCTGGAGGCGACCTGCGAGGCCGTGGTGTCCTTGAGGGTGATGATCATGGGATCCTCCACGTCCGCCCGTCGCGGGCCAGCATCTCGTGGGCCGACGCGGGGCCCCAGGACCCGGGCCGGTACTGCTCGGGGGCGCCTGCGCCCGCCCAGTGCTCGAGGACGGGATCGAGGATCTGCCAGGACAGCTCGACCTCCCGCTGATGGGGGAACAGGGGGGCGGAGCCGACCAGCGCGTCGAGGATCAGCCGCTCGTAGGCCTCGGGAGAGTCCTCCGTGAAGGCGTGGCCGTAGCCGAAGTCCATCGTGACGTCGCGGACCTGCATCTCCGTGCCCGGCACCTTCGCGCCGAAGCGGATCGTCATGCCCTCGTCCGGCTGGACCCGGACGACCAGCACGTTCTGGCCGGTTTCGCCCATCTCGGAGTTCTCGAAGGGCACGTGGGCGGCCCGCTTGAACACGACGGCGATCTCGGTGACCCTCTTGCCCAGCCGCTTGCCCGTGCGCAGGTAGAACGGGACCCCGGCCCACCGGCGCGTGTCGACGAACAGCTTGAGGGCCGCGAAGGTCTCCGTGTGGGAGTCCGCCGGGATGTTCTCCTCCTCCACGAAGCCCGTGACCTGCGCGCCCCCCTGCCACCCCGCGGCGTACTGGCCTCGGGCCGTCGCCGCGTCGAGGTCGGCGGGCAGCCGCACGGCGGAGAGGACCTTCTCCTTCTCCATGCGCAGCGCCTCCGGGGTGAATCGGACCGGCTCCTCCATGGCGGTGAGCGCGAGGAGCTGGAGCAGGTGGTTCTGGATGACGTCGCGGGCCGCCCCGATGCCGTCGTAGTAGCCGGCCCGGGTGCCGATGCCGATCTCCTCCGACATCGTGATCTGGACGTGGTCGACGTAGTTCGCGTTCCACAGGGGCTCGAACATCGTGTTCGCGAACCGCATCGCGAGGATGTTCTGGACCGTCTCCTTGCCCAGGTAGTGGTCGATGCGGAAGACGTCGCGCTCGTCGAAGACGCGGCCCACCGCGTCCGACAGCTCCTGGGCGGACGCCAGGTCGTGGCCGAAGGGCTTCTCGATGATGATCCGGCGCCACTCGTCGGAGGAGCGCACGGAGTTCAACCCCGTGTCCGCCAGATGCTGGCACACGGTGGGGAACCACGTGGGCGGGATCGACAGGTAGAACGCGTGGTTGCCGCCCGTGCCGCGCGTGCGGTCCAGGTCGGCGACCGTCTCCGCCAGCTTGCGGTAGCCGTCCGGGTCGTCGAAGGAGCCGGGGACGAAGCGCAGCCCCGCCGCCAGCTGCGTCCACGTGCGCTCGTTGAAGCCCGTGCGCGAGTGGCGCTCGATGTGGGCGCGCACGAACTCCTCGAAGTCGCCGCCGTCCCAGTCCCGCCGGGCGAAGCCCGTCAGCGCGAACGCGGGGTTGAGCAGACCGCGGTTGGCGAGGTCGTAGATCGCCGGCAGGAGCTTGGTGCGCGCCAGGTCGCCGGTGATCCCGAAGATCACCAGTCCGCACGGCGGGGCGATGCGGGGCAGGCGCCGGTCCTCCGGGCTGCGCAGGTCGAACAGGGGGGAATCCATGGATCTCCTGTCAGGAGGGGGGCGGGGTCAGCCCTGGACCTCGGCCAGGGTCTCGTGGGCGGCGGCGACGACGTGGTCCGTGTCGATCCCGTACGCCTCGAACAGGGCGGCGCCGTCTCCGGAGGCCCCAAAGGTCTCGATCGACACGGACCGGCCGGCGTCGCCGACCCAGCCGCGCCAGGGCATCGCGATGCCCGCCTCGACGGAGACGCGCGCCCGGACCGCCGCGGGCAGCACGGAGGCGCGGTACTCGGCGTCCTGCTCGTCGAACCACTCCATGCAGGGCACCGAGACCACGCGGGCGCGGACGCCCTCCTCGGCCAGCGCGGAGCGGGCCGCCAGCGCCAGCTGGACCTCGGAGCCCGATGCCATGAGCAGGACGTCGGGCGTGACGGCGGCGCCGTCGGCGTCCACGGCGTCGGCCAGGACGTAGGCGCCCCGCAGGACGCCCTCGGCCGGGGCCAGGCCCGTGTCCCCGCCGCGCGCCGGGTTCGGCAGGCTCTGCCGCGACAGGACGAGGGCGGCCGGGTGGCGCTGCTCGAGGACGCCGCGCCAGGCCTGCGCCGTCTCCGCGGCGTCGGCGGGCCGCCCGACCGCCAGGTTCGGGATCGCGCGGCACGCCGCCAGGTGCTCGACGGGCTGGTGCGTGGGGCCGTCCTCGCCCACGCCGATCGAGTCGTGCGTCCAGACGTAGACGACGGGCAGGTCCATCACGGCGGCCAGTCGCACGGCCCCGCGCATGTAGTCCGAGAAGACGAAGAACGTGCCACCATAGACCCGGGACAGCCCGTCGGCGGCGATGCCGTTCATCGCGGCGCCCATGCCGAACTCGCGGACCCCGAAGTGGAGGTTCCGCCCGAACGGCTCGCCGGGGAACGCGGCGGAGGAACGGCCCTCGGGCAGGAAGGAGGGCCAGCCCGGCATCATCGTGTTGTTCGACCCCGCCAGGTCGGCGGAGCCGCCCCACAGCTCGGGCACGGTCTCCGCGATGGCGCCCAGCACCTTGCCCGAGGCGGCGCGCGTGGCGACGGCCTTCCCCTCCTCGAAAACGGGGAGCGAGTCCTCCCAGCCCTCGGGCATGCGGCCGGCCAGGACGCGGTCCAGCGTGGCGGCGCGCTCAGGATGCCGTCCGCGCCAGGCGGCGTAGCGCGCGTCCCACTCGGCGCGCAGCGCGCGGGCGCGCTCGGCGGCGGCGGCCCGGGCGTGGTCGACGGCCTCCTGGTCGACGGCGAAGGAGGCGTCGGGGTCCGCGCCCAGGGCCTCCTTGAGGCCGCGCAGGGCGTCGCCGCCGAGCTTCGCCCCGTGGATGCCGCCCGTGTTCTGCTTGCCCGGGGTGGGCCACCCGATAATCGTGCGCAGCGCGATGATCGAGGGCCGCGCCGTCTCGTCCTCGGCCGCGGTGAGCGCGCGGTCCAGCGCCTCGACGTCCTCGTCGTAGGAGCCGTCGTCGGACAGCCAGTCCACGCGCTGGACGTGCCATCCGTAGGCCGCGTAGCGGGCCAGGACGTCCTCCGTGAAGGCGATGTTGGTGTCGTCCTCGATCGAGATGTGGTTGTCGTCGTAGAGGACCACGAGGTTGCCGAGGGCCTGCGTGCCCGCCAGCGAGGCCGCCTCCGACGCGACGCCCTCCTGCATGCAGCCGTCCCCGGCCACCACGTAGACGCGGTGGTCGAACACCGACTCGCCCTGGGGCGTCTCCGGGTCGAACAGCCCGTGGCTGCGCCGCGCGGACATCGCGAAGCCCACGGCGGCCCCCAGCCCGGAGCCGAGCGGCCCGGTGGTGAGTTCGACGCCCCGGGTGTGGCGGAACTCGGGATGGCCGGGCGTGCGCGAGCCGAGCACGCGCAACTGCTCGAGGTCCTCCAGCTCCAGGCCCGCCCCGGCCAGGTAGAGCTGGACGTACTGGAGCAGCGAGGCATGGCCGGCCGACAGGATGAAGCGGTCGCGCCCCAGCCACCGGTCGTCGCCGGGATCGAGCCGCAGATGCCGCTGGTAGAGCAGGTAGGCGGCGGGAGCCAGGGAGATGGGCGTCCCCGGGTGCCCGTTCCCCGTCCGCTCGACGGCGTCCGCCGCCAGGATCTTCGCGGTGGACACCGCCCGGTCGTCGAGCTGGTCCCACTTGAATGTCACATCGGCCTCCCACGGTCTGCCGCCCCGGCGTCCTGCGCTGCGGGCGAGGTGTGTGCGTCGCCACCCATGCTAGCCGTCCCGGTAGCATGCGCTCGTGGAGCATCCAGACGGGATGGACGAGGTCGCGCGCGACTGGCTGGACCATCTGCGCGTCGAACGCGGCGCCTCCCCCCACACGGTGTCGAACTACCGGCGCGACATCGAGCGCTACCTGCGGGATCTGCGCGCCCATGGAGTGGACGCCCTGGCGGCCGTGGCGCCCGGCGACGTCGAGCGCCACCTCGAGGACCTCCGCTCCGGCGCGGTGACCGGGACGCCGCTGGCCGCCGGCTCCGTCGCCCGGGCCTCGGCCGCGATCCGCGGATTCCACCTGTTCGCGCTCCGCGAAGGGGCGGCGCCGCGGGATCCCGCCGCGCGCGTGAGGGCCCCGCAGGTGGGGGAGCGGCTGCCCCATGCGCTGTCCGTCGACCAGGTGGGGCGGCTCCTGGACGCCGCCCACGTCGGCGACGATCCGGTGTCGCTGCGCGACGCCGCCCTCCTGGAGCTCCTCTACGCGACCGGCGCGCGGGTCTCCGAGGCCGTCGGCCTGGCCGTCGACGACCTCGACCTCGACGACGAGCTGCCGGTCGCGCGCCTCTTCGGGAAGGGGCGCAAGGAGCGCCTGGTCCCGCTGGGCTCCTACGCCCGCGACGCCGTGTCCGCCTATCTGGTGCGCGCCCGGCCGGCGCTGGCCGCGCGCGGCGCCGGCACGCCGGCGCTCTTCCTCAATTCGCGAGGGCGGCCCCTGTCGCGGCAGTCGGCCTGGGAGGCGCTCCAACGGGCGGCGGCCGCCGCCCACCTGGAGGCGCACATCTCCCCGCACACGCTGCGCCACTCCTTCGCCACCCATCTCCTGGAGGGCGGCGCCTCGATCCGCGACGTCCAGGAGCTGCTGGGCCACGCCTCGGTCCAGACCACGCAGATCTACACGAAGCTGTCGGCCGCGACCCTGCGCGAGGTCTACCGCGCCGCCCATCCCCGGGCCACCGACCGCGGGGGGACGATGAACTAGGCTGGGCCCGTGAGTCACGACGAACAACCCGCGCTGGTGGAAGACCTGGGATCCGACGACGACTTCCCGTCCCCCGCGCCACTGTCCGGGCACGGGCCCGCCCGGGTCATCGCCATGTGCAACCAGAAGGGCGGCGTCGGCAAGACCACCACCACGATCAACCTGGGCGCGGCGCTGGCCGAGTACGGCCGGCGCGTCCTCGTCGTCGACTTCGACCCGCAGGGCGCGGCGTCCGTGGGGCTGGGCGTCAACACCCTCGACATGGAGGACACGGTCTACTCGCTGATCATGGACCGCCATCCGGACGTCCACCGGGCCATCGTCCACACGCGCGTCCCGGACCTGGACATCGTGCCGGCCAACATCGACCTGTCCGCGGCCGAGGTCCAGCTGGTCAGCGAGGTCGGGCGCGAGTCCGTGCTGGCGCGGGCCCTGCGACCCGCGCTGGACGACTACGACGTGGTCCTCATCGACTGCCAGCCCTCGCTGGGGCTGCTCACGGTCAACGCGCTGACGGCCGCCCACGGCGTGATCGTGCCCGTGGAGGCGGAGTTCTTCGCCCTGCGCGGCGTCGCGCTGCTGGTGGAGACCATCGAGACGGTCCGGGACCGGATCAACCCGCGCCTCACCGTCGACGGGATCGTGGCGACGATGGTGGACCCGCGCACGCTGCACGCCCGCGAGGTCCTCGAGCGCCTCGACGAGGCCTTCGGGGACCTCGTGTTCTCCACGCGGATCCACCGCACGGTGAAGTTCCCCGACGCGTCCGTGGCCTCGGAGCCGATCACCACCTACGCGCCGACGCACCCGGGGGCGGAGGCCTACCGCAGGCTCGCCCGCGAGGTGATCGCCCGTGGCGACGTCGCCTGAGGCGACCTCGGCGAGCGCGCCGGCGGATCCGCGCCAGAGCCGGATCGACCAGTTCCAGGTGTCGCTGGACGTGTTCCAGGGCCCCTTCGACCTCCTGCTCCAGCTGATCTCCCGCAAGCGCCTCGACATCACGCAGGTCGCCCTGGCCGAGGTCACCGACGAGTTCATCGGCTACATGTCGATGTTCCCCGACCTCTCGCGGACCACGGAGTTCCTGGTGGTGGCCGCCACGCTGCTCGACATGAAGGCCGCCCACCTCCTGCCCCGGGAGGAGGCCGACGAGGACGCCGACCTGGAGGACCTCGAGGCCCGCGACCTCTTGTTCTCCCGGCTGCTGCAGTACCGCGCCTTCAAGGAGGCCTCCGCCGAGATCGCGCGGCGCCTCGAGGCGATGCGCGGCGCCTCCCCGCGCGACGTCGAACTGGAGCCCCACTTCGCGGCCCTCCTCCCCGAGCTCGTGTGGAGGACCACACCGGAGGAGCTGGCGCGGGTGGCCGCCGACGTCTTGTCCCAGACGCCGCCCACGGTCCAGACCGCCCACCTGCTCGACCCCGCGGTGCCCGTCGCGGGCCAGGCGCGCCTCGTGGCGGCGCGCCTGCGGGGGCAGGGGAGCGCCACCTTCCACGAGCTGGTCGCCGACGCCGGCACCACCGCGGTGGTGGTCTCCCGTTTCCTGGCGCTCCTCGAGCTCTTCCGGCGGGTGATGGTCGAGTTCTCGCAGGAGGAGGCGCTCGGCCAGCTCACCGTCACGTGGGTGGGACCCGACGCCGAGGTGGACCTGGACGTCGACGAGTACGAGGGCGACCCCGAGGCCGAGGAGGCGCAGGTATGAGCGAGGACGACGCGTCGTCCACCGACGTGGAGGGGCTGCTGGCCCCCGTGGAGGCTGTGCTGATGGTGGCGGACCGCCCGGTCGGCGTCGACGAGCTGGCGGCGGCGCTCGAGGTCGACGCGGGCCTCATCGAGGCCGCGCTGCGGGCTCTGGCCCGCGAGTACCGGGGGGAGGAGGACGCGGGACGCCGACATGGCTTCGACCTGCGCGGCGTCGCGGGCGGGTGGCGGATGTACTCGTCGCCCGCGTGGGCGGACGTCGTCGGCCGGTTCGTCGTGGGCGCCGACTCGTCGCGCCTGTCGCAGGCCGCGCTGGAGACGCTGGCGGTCGTCGCCTACCGCCAGCCGGTGACGAGGTCGCGCATCTCGCACGTCCGGGGGGTGAACGTCGATGCCGTGGTGCGTACCCTTGTCAATCGGGGGCTGATCGAGGAGGTCGGGGAGACCGAGTCGGGGGCCCGCCTGTACGGGACCACCGTCGCGTTCCTCGAGCGCATGGGCTTCGACAGCCTGGACGACCTGGTCCCCCTGGCCCCGTACCTGCCGGCGAGCGACCAGTTGGACGCCCTGGCCCACGACCTGGAGGAGACACTGTGAGGAACGACCCGTACGTCGAGGGCGGCATCCGCCTGCAGAAGGTGCTGTCGCAGGCGGGCATCGCCTCGCGCCGCGCGGCTGAGCAGATGATCCAGGACGGGCGCGTCTCCGTGGACGGCCGGGTCGTCACCGCGCTCGGCATGCGCGTGGATCCGGCCGCTCAGGCCATCCACGTCGACGGGGACCGCGTGCTCCTCGACGAGGCGGCGCACGTGGTCCTGGCCGTCAACAAGCCGGTCGGCATGGTGTCGACGATGAGCGACCCGGAGGGGCGCCCGACGCTCGCCGACCTGGTGGGCGGCTATCCCGAGCGGCTCTTCCACGTCGGGCGCCTCGACATCGACACCTCGGGCCTGCTGCTGCTGACGAACGACGGCGAGCTGGCCAACCGCCTGGCCCACCCCTCCTACGAGATCCCGAAGACCTACGTCGCGCGCGTCCACGGCGAGGTGAAGGGCGGGGTGCGGCGCCGGCTGCTCACCGGCGTCGAGTTGGAGGACGGCCCGATCGCCGCCGACGCCTTCCGCGTCGTCGACACCTTCGGGGACATCACCACGGTGGAGATCACGGTCCACGAGGGACGCCACCGCATCGTGCGGCGGATGATGGAGACCGTCGGCTTCCCCGTCCGCGAGCTCGTGCGCACGCAGTTCGGGCCGATCCGCCTCGAGCACCTCCAGCAGGGGACCACCCGCCGCGTCAAGGGCGGCGCGCTGGTCGCCCTGTACGGCGCCGTCGGGCTGTGAGCGCCGTGACCGTCCCCCCGCCCCCACGGCCCGTCGCGACGCGCGGACCCGTCCTCGTGGTCGGCACCGGGCTGCTGGGGGCGTCGCTCGGCCTGGCCCTGTCCGCGGCGGGCGTCGAGGTCCTGTTGTCGGACACCTCTCCCACCAGCCTCCGCCTGGCCGTCGACATGGGCGCGGGCCGCGCCGCGCCGTCCCCGTCGGGGGACGGGGC
>JAFAAX010000024.1 GCA_023426345.1 Actinomycetes bacterium | reverse complement strand
CCGCGGCGGGCATCGGGACCGCCACCGCCATCGCCCACCGCGTCCGCGGCGCGTCGGGCGATCCCGCTGGGTCGAGTGGTCCGGTCGCATCCAGCGACCACGGCGGGTCGGGCGAACCCCCCGGCGCCGGCGCCCGCGAGGAGGCGACGGGGCGCGCAGAGACGACCCGGCCCGGGAGGACGACGCGGCCGCGCGAGGATGACGCGGCCCGCGCGGAAGGAGGAACCCGCGCATGACGCCGTTCGAGTGGTTCCTCCTGGCGCTCGCGGGTGGGCTGGGCGCCGCCGCGCGCTTCCTGGTGGACTCGGCGGTCGCCCGGCACAACCGGCTGTCGATGCCGGCGGGGACACTGGTCGTCAACCTCACCGCGTGCTTCCTCATCGGGCTCGTGGCCGGATGGGCGATGCGGGCGCCGGGATCGGCGGCCCCGATGATCGCCAGCACCGGTTTCCTCGGGGGGTACTCGACGTTCAGCACGGCGAGCGTCGAGGGCGCCCGCCTCCTCCTGGGCGGGCGTCCCGGCGCGGCGGCGGTCCACGCCGGTGGCATGCTGGTCGGCGGCGTCCTCGCCGCGTGCCTGGGCGTGCTCCTCACGGCCCCGTGATCGCCCTCGTGCTGTCGGGCCCGGCCCGGCGCGGGCGGGGTGTGAGCAACGACGCCGTCCACCATCCGGCGGATTGTGACAGGCCGTTTGGGGCGGGGGAGGGCGGGCCGTATGCTGGCCGCGACCATCCAGAGCAGCTGAGAGACCTGGCTCATCGACGCTGCAGCAACCCCCGTGATCGGTGCGGGTGCTTCCGCCAGGCGCGATGGAGGACCGTCCACATGATCGACCTGCAGGGTGTCCGCAAGGTCTACCCCGTCAAGGGAGGCGCGGAGGTCGTCGCCCTGGACGACGTCACCCTGCACATCGAGGAGGGATCCATCCACGGCATCGTCGGCCGCTCCGGCGCCGGCAAGTCCACGCTGATCCGGTGCCTGACGGCCCTGGAACGTCCCACGGACGGCCACATCGTCGTCGACGGCGTCGACACCACGATGCTGCGCGGCCGGGCCCTGCGCGAGGCCCGTCGCCGCATCGGAATGGTGTTCCAGTCCGCGAACCTGCTGGACGCCCGCACCGCCGCCGGCAACATCGCCTACCCCCTCCAGCTGGAGGGGCAGCCCAAGGACCAGATCGCCGCCCGCGTCCAGGAGCTGCTCGACCTCGTCGGCCTGGGGGACCGCGGAGCCTCCCACCCCTCCCAGCTGTCCGGCGGTCAGCGCCAGCGCGTCGGCATCGCCCGCGCCATGGCGGACGTCCCGAAGGTGCTGCTCTGCGACGAGCCGACCTCCGCCCTGGACGGCTCCTCCACCCGTCAGATCCTCTCCCTGCTGCGCCAGGTGCGCGACGTCTCGGGCGTGACGGTGGTCGTCATCACCCACGAGATGGCCGTGGTCCGCGAGATCTGCGACTCCGTCACCCTGCTCGACCGCGGGCGGGTGGTCCAGAGCGGCACGATCCAGGAGGTCCTCGTCGACGCCGACTCGCCGCTGGCCCGCGAGCTGGTGCCCGCCCCCTCCGTCGAGGACGCGGATCTGCGCTCCGGCACGACGCTGCTCGACGTCATGTTCACGTCGACGCCCGGCGTGCACACCGGCGCCTCTGTCCTCAACCTGGCGGCGTCGATGGGCGCCGACGTCACGGCGGGGACGTTCGAGTCGATCGGCTCCGCGCAGGTCGGCCGCCTCGCGCTGGCCGTGCCCGCCTACCAGGCCGAGGCGATCACGCGGCAGCTCAGGGACTTGGGCATCCACGCCGAGGAGCGCGTCGCATGAGCCCGGTCCTCTCCGCCGCCGTTCTCCCCTCCGCCGCGGCCGCCCTCCCCTCCGCGTGGTCGTCCCTGTCTGCGTTGTCCGCCCGCGTCGGCGCCGCCCTGCCCGCCGCCAAGGGCGACCCCACGTGGCTCGACAACCCGGCGCTCACCAAGCAGTTCTTCCCCGCCATCGGGGAGACCCTGCTGATGGTCGGCTTCTCCACGCTGTTCACCGTCCTCATCGGACTGCCGCTGGGCCTGTTCATGGTGCAGACCTCGTCGACGGGCCTCACCCCGCGGCCGACGTTCCACCGGGTGGCCGGCACGATCATCAACGTGATGCGGTCCTTCCCGTTCATCATCCTCATCATCTTCATGCTGCCGCTGACCCGCATCCTGGTCGGCACGACCCTGGGCTGGCAGGCCACCGTGGTCCCGCTGGTGGTGGGCGCCATCCCGTTCTTCGCGCGCCTGGTCGAGTCGAACGTCCAGGCCCTGGACGCCGGCAAGATCGAGGCCGCCCAGATGATGGGCGCCTCCAACCGCTCCATCCGGTGGGGCGTGCAGGTCCGAGAGGCGCTGCCAAGCCTCGTCCAGTCGACGACCACCCTGGCGATCACCCTGATCGGCTACTCCGCGATGGCGGGCGCCGTGGGAGGGGGAGGCCTGGGGCAGATGGCCATCAACTACGGCTACAACCGATTCCAGGTGGATGTGATGATCTCCACGGTGGTCGCGATCATCGTGATCGTCCAACTGATCCAGTGGGCCGGCGACATGATCAGCCGGCTGGTGGACCACCGCTGAACCGCCACCAGCCGGGACCCCTCGCCAGGGCTCAGCGCCTCCCCGGGGACCGCGCCACGCGGGCGCCCTCGTCCGGGTCCCGCCCCGCGGCCTCCTCTCCATCGACGAGGGCGGCCCGCCGCGGACCGTCCCCGGTCCCTCTCACGTCTCTCCATTGATCCCACACAGAACAGGAATCCCCATGCGTCTTCATCGTTCCCTCGCCGCCATCGCCTCACTGGGCGCCGCCGCCGCGCTGGCCCTGGCCGGTTGCGCCGGCGGGTCGGATGCGGCAGCGTCCGGGTCCGACGCCGCCTCCGGGTCGGACGCCGCCTCCGGCGGCTCGGCGGCCGGCGCCGTCACCCTCAACGTCGGGGCCTCCCCGACCCCCCACGCGAAGATCCTCCAGTTCGTCCAGGACAATCTGGCGGCCGACGCCGGCCTGAACCTCAACATCGTCGAGTACTCCGACTACGTGCAGCCGAACTCCGCCCTGGAGGACGGCTCGCTGGACGCCAACTTCTTCCAGACGGTGCCCTACCTCGAGCAGCAGGAGCAGGAGCTCGGCTACGACTTCACGGCCGGGAAGGGCATCCACCTGGAGCCCCTGGCGATCTACTCGAGCACGGTCAAGGACCTCGCGGACTTCCCCGATGGCGGCACGATCGGCATCATCTCCGACACCGCGAACCAGTCGCGCGCCCTGGCGCTGCTGGCCGACAACGGCTTCGTCAAGCTCCCGAGCGACGGCACGGACGCCAACGTCAACAACGTGGAGAAGCTCAAGGACTTCACGTTCCAGGAGGTCGACGGCCCGCAGCTGGTCCGATCCCTGCAAGACGTCGACATCGCCGTCATCAACGGCAACTACGCCCAGGAGGGCGGCCTCTCGCAGGCCACGGACGCGCTGGTCGTCGAGAGCCCCGAGAACAACCCGGCGGTCAACGTCCTCGTGTGGAAGTCGGACATCAGCGGGGAGAAGAAGGAGGCCGTCGCGAAGCTGGAGGAGCTCCTCCACTCCGATCAGGTCAAGCAGTACATCGAGCAGACGTGGACGGACGGCTCGGTGATCCCGGCCTTCTGATCGGCCCGACCCGCGCTGGCCGGGCACGGCCTCGCGGCGCCAGTCGACCGCCCTCGCGATCCGTCGCGGGGGCGGTCCCCTTTCCACACGAGAGCAGCCGCCTCTCTCCCGTGAGCGATTCCCTCGCCGCCATTGACGAGGACGTCCCTGGCTCCTCCGGGGCCACGCTGCCCCATGCAGGGACCGACGGTGTCTCATCCGCACGGGCTCCAAGGGAAGCGCTCTGCTCGGGGAGGGAAACGCTCTGCCCCTGGGGAAGGCCTGTGCGGCTTCCCCGTGGGCGCATCCCTTCCCTCCGAGCCGAGCGCTTCCCACAGGTCAAGCTCTGGCAGGGCGCCCTGTTCGGCGTCGCGGTGTGGGTGGGTTTCCACCTCATCCTCATGCCACTCATGGGCACCGTCCCGGCGCCCTGGGACCAGCCGTTCCCCGAGCACTTCTCCGAGCTCTTCGGCCACGTCGTCTGGATGTGGGTCATCGAGATCATCCGCCGCGACCTGCGCAACCGGATCACCCACCAGCCTGATGCCTAGGTTCCGCTGGTGACCGCCGCCCGCTGAACCGGCCTCGACGCGAAACCGAACCGGTCTCACGAACTGACGAGAGTTCCCGTGCGCTCGACGTCCCTCTCGTCGGGGGCGGCCGACGCGAGGACGTGTCCTCGCTGATCCGAACGTCTGTGCGACAAGATGTGCTACGCTCGCGACATGACGACGATCACGCATCGCGAATTGCGCAACAACTCCGGCGACGTGCTGCGTCGTGTCGCTGCCGGAGAAGCGATGGACGTGACGAATCGCGGCGTCGTCGTTGCGCATCTGTCCCCGGTGGCGACTCCGGTGCTCCCGTTCCCCGTCTCGCGGTCCGCACGGAGAAGCGGCGGGTGGTCGGCGCTCCCGACAGTCACGCTCGATCGTCCTGTGAGCGAGATCCTCGATGACGAGCGAGAGGACCGTTGATGTCCACGACGGCCATCGCCCGTGCAGCGCTTCGCGTCGTCTATGTTGACACCTCGGCAGCAGTGAAGCTGATCAGCGACGAGTCGGAGTCGGATGCGCTCCGCGCGTACCTGGACGACGGACCGATCCTCGTCTCCAGTGATCTTCTGGAGACCGAACTGCGTCGCATCGGGGTTCGTCACCGCATTGATCAGGTCCTGATCACGGCCATTCTCGACGGCATCACGTTGACGCCTCTGACCAGGGATCAGTTCCGCGAAGCGGGTCTGTATCCACAGCCCGGTCTGCGCAGTCTCGACGCGCTGCACCTTGCCAGCGCGCTCGGTGTCGAGGCCTCGGCGATCCTGACCTACGACGCCAGGCTCTGCGAGGCCGCTCGCGCGCACGGGCTGGCGGTCATCGCGCCGGAGTGAACCGCGAGCCAGGCGAGAAGAGGCCCGCGGATCGCCAGCTGCCGAGGCGTCCCTCGTCAGGCGCTGGCGACGGCACCGGGCCGAAGACAGCCGATCTCACCGATCATTGGCGAGGACGGCCCCGCGTCCCGCGGGGCACCTCCCTTGCGCTGTCCTCGCTTCCCTCGGGGGTCGGCGGGGGAGGCGCCGCCCTCGCCAATCAGGAGGGTGCGTCGCCGAGGGAGCGCGCGTCCGCGGCGTCAGTCGATGATGCCGTACAGGCGGTCGCCGGCGTCGCCCAGGCCGGGGACGATGTAGGCCTTCTCGTTGAGGTGATCGTCGACGGCGGCGGTGACCACCGTGACGTCGGCGCGGTCGCCGACGAACTTCTCCAGTTCGGCCAGTCCCTCGGGGGCGGCCAGCAGGGAGACGCAGGTGACGTCGCGGGCGCCGCGCTCGAAGAGGTAGTTGACGGCGGCCACCATGGTGTGACCCGTGGCGAGCATCGGGTCCAGCACGAAGCACTGGCGTCCGGACAGGTCCTCGGGCAGGCGGTTCGCGTAGGTCTCGACCTGGAGGGTGTCCTCGTCGCGGCGCATGCCGAGGAAGCCGACCTCGGCGGTGGGCAGCAGGCGGGTCATGCCCTCGAGCATCCCCAGGCCCGCGCGCAGCACGGGGACGACGATCGGACGGGGCTTCGTCAGCTTGCGGCCGACGGTGGGGGCGACCGGCGTGTTGATCGCGACATCGGTGACGGCGACGTGCCGGGTGGCTTCGTAGGCGAGCAGCGTGACCAGCTCGTCGACGAGCTGGCGGAAGGTGGCCGACGGCGTGTTCCTGTCACGCAGGACGGTCAGCTTGTGGGCGATCAGGGGGTGGTCCGCGACGTGGAGCTGCATGGCTCCCAGGGTACCCCGGGCGCCGTCCCCCACTGGGCCGCTCATCGGCCTGCGGCACGGTAGTCTGGCAACGTGGTGTCAATGGATCGTCTGCGTGAGGCAATGGGACGTGCGCTGTTCCTCGCGGACAAGGCGCGCGAGAACGACGATGTCCCGGTCGGCGCCGTGGTCCTGGACTCCACGGGCCGCATCGTCGGACAGGGCTGGAACCAGCGCGAGCTCGACCATGATCCCTCGGCCCACGCGGAGATCGTCGCCATGCGCGACGCAGGGCGGCGCCTGGGACGGTGGAACCTGGTCGGGTGCACCCTGGTGGTCACCCTGGAGCCCTGCACGATGTGCGCGGGCGCGATCGTCCAGGCCCGGATCGACCGCGTCGTCTTCGCCGCGTGGGACCCGAAGGCCGGCGCCGCCGGCTCCGTGCGCGACGTCCTGCGCGACTCCCGGCTCAACCACCAGGTCGAGGTGATCGGCGGCGTCCTCCAGGAGGAGGCGGCCATCCAGCTCCGGGGGTTCTTCTCCGACAAGCGGCGCATCGAGACCCCGGGCGCCGTCCGTCCCGCCTCGGCCGTGCCCGACAGGGGCCCCGCGCTGCGCCCCGCGTCCGCGCCGACACCGCCCGTCGGGTGGTCCGATCCCACCCCTCCCGTCCAACGCCCGGCCTACGCCCTGGGTTCGGGATCGTCGCGCCGCACGTGGGAGACCGGGGGCCGGCCCGCCGAGGCGTCCCGTTCCGGCGTGGTGCCGGCGTCCGCGCGACCCTCCGCCGTCTCCGCGACCGCAGCGACGAGGGCGTCCGCGTCGCCCTCCCCATCGACGGTCCCGTCGAGGACTCCCGCGCCCGCGCCCGCGGATCGCGCCGGGTCGGACGTCGAGCGGACGCCGGCGGCGGGCCGTCCGCACCCGAACGTGCCGACACGCGCCGAGCAGCAGCGCACCCGCCGGTCGGCCGCCCGCGGCGCCGAGCAGCCGCCCTGGATCGTCTCGGGCGGTGCGCCCGCGCCCGAGCCGGCTCCTCCCGAGCCGGCTCCCTCCGAGCCGACCGATGTTCCCGAGCTGCGGGTCCGTCGCCACGGCCACGGCGCGGCGCGCCACTGAGAGGGGAGTCCCCGGGCGGGCCCCGCTCGATCCGGGCCCCGGGCCTCAGGACTCCTGGGCGGTCCGGACCATGCGATTCAGGCGCTCCTGGACCAGCGGCGCCACCTGGGCCACCAAGTCCTCGTCCGGCAGCGAGGCCAGCGGCTCCAGCCGGACGACGTAGCGCATCGTGGCGATGCCGTACATCATCGACAGCAGCAGCTCGATCTGCTCCTCCAGGTCGGAGTCCTCCCCGAAGAAGGCCGTGACCTGGCCCAGGACGTCGTGGCGGAAATAGGCGCGGAACCGCTGACTGGTCGCGGCGTCCGTGATGAGGGCGCGCATGAGCGCCAGCATCGTGTCGCCGGTGATCCGCTCCCGGTACAGCGACAGCGCGTAGCGCAGCAGGCGCTCGCCCGCCCCGTCGATGCCCTGGGAGAGCTGCGCGATGGCCTCCTCCGCGGGATCCAGGGGCAGGTTCATGCACTCGCGGAACAGCCGCTGCTTCGACCCGAAGTAGTACGACACCATCGCCGAGTCGCATCCCGCCCGCCGCGCGACCGACCGCATCGTCGTCGCGTCGTAGCCCCGATCCACGAACTCCCCTCGCGCCGCCTCGCGGATCCGCGCGCGGACCTCTCCGCGCTCGGCGCTGGGGCCCCGGCTGTGCGATCCCGATCGACGAGGTCGCCCCCTTCCCGCGTCGCGCCCCTCGCCGGGGGGAGCGTCCTCCCCGCGGGGGCCGGCCTGGTCGGGTCCCGCTTCCTCCCGATCGACGCCGCCGCCGGCGTCGTCGCCGGTCGCGTCCGCGTGGCCCGGGGCGGGGGCGGGGAAGCGGACCCCTCCGGCCGCATGCGCGGGACGTTTCCGCTCGTCGGCAATTTCTTTTGCGAATGAATTCATGTCGTTATTTCCCGGTGCGATTTCACCAGAGGGACTTTGGTCCCATATTTCTTCGGCAGGGCGGGTGTCGCGCGGTTCCGCGGCTTTCTCCTGTGGCATCGGCATGCTCCGATCATAATTTCATCACCATTGGAATTCTCTGCATCGCCTCCTATGTTCGGTCCAGAAGGGTCAGCACGACGGAGGGGAATCATGGCGGTTGGGACCGTCGTCACCGCGACGGGGGAACACGCTGCGGCGCGCGCGAGGGCGGACGCGGACGCCGAACGCGCGTTGCGTCTGGGCATCGACGTCGGCTCGACGACCGTCAAGGCCGTCCTGCTGGACGGCAACCGCGTCGTCTTCTCCGACTACCGCCGCCACAACGCCGATGTCCGCCGCGAGCTGGGCCGCCTGCTCCAGGACATCGAGGACGCCCACCCCGGCGTCCGCGTCCACGCTGCGATCACCGGTTCGGGCGGCCTGTCCGCGGCCCGCGCCATCGGCGTGCCCTTCGTCCAGGAGGTCATCGCCGGCACGGAGGCCACGCGCCGCCTGCATCCCGATGTGGACGTCGTCATCGAGCTGGGCGGCGAGGACGCGAAGCTCACCTACCTCCACCCCACCCCCGAGCAGCGCATGAACGGCACGTGCGCGGGCGGCACGGGCGCCTTCATCGACCAGATGGCCACCCTGCTTCACACCGACGCCTCCGGCCTGGACGACCTGGCCGCCCGCCATCAGGAGCTCTATCCCATCGCCTCGCGCTGCGGCGTGTTCGCGAAATCCGACCTCCAGCCCCTGCTCAACCAGGGGGCGGCGCATGAGGACCTGGCGGCCTCCATCTTCCAGGCCGTCGCCACCCAGACCATCGCCGGCCTGGCGTGCGGGCGCCCGATCCGCGGCACCGTGATGTTCCTGGGCGGTCCGCTCCACTTCCTCCCCCAGCTGCGCGCGGCCTATGCGGACCTGCTGCCCAAGGTGGACCGCTTCATCACCCCGGACAACGCCCAGCTCTACGTCGCCATGGGCGCGGCCCTGCTGGCCGACGACCCGCGCGTGAGGGGCAGGTCCGCCGAGGACGAGCTGGACCCCACGCAGATCGACGGCATCGTCGAGCCCGCGCTCGTCGCCTCCGTCATGGTCATGGACGAGGACGGCTCCGGTGGCGGGGTCCCCCGCACCGCTCCGGATCGCGTGACGTTCGAGGAGGGCGTGACCGCGGCCCCCGCGGAGGACCCGGCGACGGACGGACGGGGTCGCCCTCGTCCGCTGTCCTCCCTCATCCACGACCTGGCGACGAAGGAGGTCGTGGCCGAGTCCGCGCGCATGCGCCCCCTGTTCCTCGACGACGCGGAACGCCAGGAGTTCGTGGAGCGCCACGCCGCCGAGACGATCCCGAAGGCGGACCTGTCCGAGGCCCGCGGGCGCTGCTGGCTGGGCATCGACGCGGGATCGACCACGATCAAGGCCGTCATCATCGACCAGGACGACCGCATCGTCTTCACGCACTACGCCTCCAACGAGGGCGACCCCGTGGCCGCCGCCGTCGAGATCGTGCAGCGCGTGCGCCGCGAGATGCCGGAGGGCGCCGTCATCGGGCGGGCGTGCTCGACGGGGTACGGGGAAGGCCTGGTCAAGACCGCGCTCACCCTGGACGAGGGCGAGGTCGAGACGATGGCCCACTACCGGGCCGCGGAGTACCTCCAGCCCGGGGTCACCTCGGTCATCGACATCGGCGGCCAGGACATGAAGTACCTGAGGATCCGCGACCATGCGGTGGACTCGATCTCCGTCAACGAGGCCTGCTCGTCGGGGTGCGGGTCCTTCCTGCAGACGTTCGCCGCCACGATGGGCACCGACGTGCGGGCGTTCGCCCGCGCGGCCATGGAGTCCACGGATCCCGTGGACCTGGGCACGCGCTGCACCGTGTTCATGAACTCCTCGGTCAAGCAGGCCCAGAAGGAGGGCGCGGACACGCGCGACATCTCCGCGGGCCTGTCCTACTCCGTCGTGCGTAACGCGCTGTACAAGGTCATCAAGCTCAAGGACCCCTCGGACCTGGGCGAGCGCGTCGTCGTCCAGGGCGGGACCTTCCTCAATGACTCCGTGCTGCGGGCCTTCGAGCTGCTCACCGGGCGCCAGGTGGTCCGCCCCGACATCGCGGGCCTCATGGGCGCCTACGGGGCGGCGCTGACCGCGCGGATGCACGACTCCGGGGCGGGCGAGTCCAGCCTCGCGCACCTGGGGGACCTCGAGGACTTCCAGGTGGAGACCACGCGCAAGACGTGCCGCCTGTGCCAGAACCATTGCCAGATGACGATCTCGACGTTCTCCAACGGGGAGCGCCACGTGTCGGGCAACCGGTGCGACCGCGGCGCGTCCCTGGAGCGCATCCCGAAGAAGTCCGAACTGCCGAACATGTACGACTGGAAGTACAAGCGGATGTTCGGCTACCGCCGCCTCACCGAGGCCAAGGCCTTCCGCGGCGACATCGGGCTGCCCCGCGTGCTCAACATGTACGAGAACTACCCGTTCTGGTTCACGCTGTTCACCCAGCTGGGCTTCCGCGTCATGCTGTCCCCGCGCTCCAACCACGACCTGTTCGAGTCGGGGATGGAGTCCATTCCCTCGGAGAACGTCTGCTATCCGGCGAAACTGGTCCACGGGCACATCGAGGCCCTGCTGGCCAAGGGCATCACGCGGATCTTCTACCCGTGCGTGAGCTACGAGCAGACCTTCGACGACGGCCAGGACAACCACTTCAACTGCCCGGTCGTGGCCACCTATCCCGAGGTCATCCGCAACAACATGGAGGGCGTCGGCGCCGGGTCGGGCGTCCAGTTCATCAGCCCCTTCCTCAACCTGGGCAATCGCGAGTACCTGCCCGCCCGCCTGTCCGAGGCCTTCGCCGAGCACGGCATCGACATCCCGGTCGAGGAGATGACGGCGGCCCTGGACGCCGCGTGGGACGAGGACGCCGCCGTCAAGCGCGAGATCCGCGAGAAGGGCGAGGAGTCCCTGGCCTGGATGCGCGCCCACGGCGTGCGCGGCATCGTCCTGGCCGGGCGCCCCTACCACCTGGATCCGGAGATCAACCACGGCATCCCCGAGGTCATCGTGGGGCTCGGCATGGGCGTGCTCACCGAGGACTCGGTCTGCGACGGGCGCCTGGAGCGGCCGCTGCGCGTGCGCGACCAGTGGTCCTACCACTCGCGCCTGTACGAGGCCGCCGCCCGCGTCGGCGACGAGCCCGACCTCGAGCTGGTGCAGCTCAATTCCTTCGGATGCGGCGTCGACGCCATCACCGCCGACCAGGTCCAGGAGATCCTCGAGGGACGCGGCGACGTCCACACCGTTCTCAAGATCGACGAGGTCTCCAACCTGGGCGCCGCGAAGATCCGTCTGCGCTCCCTGGACGCCGCCATCGGCGAACGCCGGACCGGGGCCGGGGCCGGGGCCGGTGAGCCTGACTCCGCCGACTTCGGTCCCCTTCTCCCGCGAGTTCGGTCCCTTTCTCCCGCGAGTTCGGTCCCTCTCTCCCACGAGAACGCCCAGCACGCGCGCGGGTCCGCGGTGGTCGACACGAGGCCGGACGCCGATCCGGCCGAGCGGGCGGCGACGGAGGAGGCCGAGGGTGTGCGCGCCGGGCACATCCACCCGCGCGCGCAGTTCACGAAGGAGATGAAGCGGGAGGGCTGGACGATCCTGGCGCCCCAGATGTCGCCCATCCACTTCCGTCTGCTGGAACCCGTCCTGCAGAAGGCCGGGTACAACGTCCACGTCCTGGAGCACACCAGTCGCGAATCCAACGAGACGGGGCTGAAGTACGTCAACAACGACGCCTGCTACCCCGCGATCGTCGTCATCGGCCAGCTGCTGGAGGAGTTCCGCGCCGGCCGCGCCGACCCGGACCGTTCGGCGGTCGTCATCACGCAGACCGGCGGGATGTGCCGCGCGACGAACTACGCCTCGCTGCTCCGGAAGGGCCTGCGCGACGCCGGGTTCGAGCAGGTGCCCGTCATCGCCGCGTCCCTGCAGGGCCTGGAGGACAACCCCGGGTTCGAGCTCACGCTGCCGCTCATGCACAAGGCGATCCAGTCGATCGTCGTCGGCGACATGCTCCAGACCATGCTGCTGCGCGTGCGGCCCTACGAGGTCGCGCCGGGCGCGGCGGGCGCGCTCTACGACCAGTGGAACGGGCTGTGCACCGAGTGGCTGACCACCGGGCGGGTGTCCGGGAGGAGGATGTCCTTCGCGAAGATGGTGCGCGCGGCCGTGGCGGCCTTCGACGCGCTGCCGCTGCAGGATGTCGCGCGCAAGCCGCGCGTCGGACTGGTCGGGGAGATCCTGGTGAAGTTCCACCCCGACGCCAACAACCACGCCGTCGACGTCATCGAGGCGGAGGGCTGCGAGGCCGAACTGCCCGGCATGATGCAGTTCTTCCACAACGCGATGGCGAACGCGCACTGGAACAAGGAGAACCTGGGGATCGACGGGTGGGGCTCGCGCCTCAAGCCCGTCGCGCTGTGGGCCATGGAGAAGTACGACGCCCCCGTGCGCGCGGCCTTCGAGGCCACGCACGGGAAGTTCGAGGCGCACCGGTCCATCCACGAGATGGCGTCGCGCTCCACTGACATCGCGCAGATGGGCAACCAGGCCGGCGAGGGCTGGTACCTCACGTCCGAGATGGTCGACATGATCGAGCACGGCTGCCCGAACATCATCTGCGCCCAGCCCTTCGCGTGCCTGCCCAACCACATCGTCGGCAAGGGCATGTTCCGGGCGCTGCGCAACCGGTATCCGCAGGCGAACATCGTGGCCGTCGACTACGACCCCGGGGCCTCCGAGGTCAACCAGCTCAACCGCATCAAGCTCATGCTGTCCACCGCGGTCATGCACGTCGGGGAGCCGTCCGGGGCGGACGGGGCGTCGGAGGGCGCCGGGGCCGGCGGCGAGGGCGCGACGCGCATCATCTGGAACGCCGACGACGACGATCAGGTCGAGGAGCTGCTGGCCTCCGGCGCCGGCTGCGCGGCCGCCGGGTCATGCCCGCTCACCGAGCTGGCGCTGGGGTCCGTCCACGGCGGCGGCCTGGGCGGCGCAGGCGGCGTCCCCGAGCGCGGTGAGCGGACGCCTCTGCCCATCGTCGCCGTCACCGGCGACCGCTGACCCGGGCTGGGTTGTCGTCGGCCTCGACCGTGTCCGCGCATGCTGGACGAGGACGGCCCCGGCTCCGCCGGGGCGGGCGCGCCGAACGTTCCGGCGCCCGTCGCCACCTTCCTATTTCCGTGAAGTACCCGCTGAGTGACATAGCGGTCCCACTATGTCACTCAACGGACAGTGGCGGATGGGGTCGTCCCACCGTCACAACTCAGGGGCGCGAACCCGCTCCCGCGACAGAACGGTGAGGACGTCGGGGGCGAAGAATCTCCTGTTGCGGGCATTCGGGTCAACGACGCCCAGGACACCGAGGTCGACCAGTTGGCCGACGAGGGCATTCGCCCGACCATAGGAGATGTCGAGCTCAGCCTCGACCTTCCGCACAGTGAAAGACGGGTTCGCGACGGCGAGATCGACCAGAGAGTGTGCGCTGTCCGCCCGCAGAGCCGAAGCGCGAACGCTCTCATGAAGCGCGGCCTGAACCGCGACCAGGTCAATCATCTCCTGACGGGTCGCATCTGCCGACTGTCGAAGTCCGTCCGCGAAGAAGCGCAGGAAGCCATTCCAGTCGCCCGACGTGCTCACTCGCAGGAGGTGGTCGTAGTACTCACTTCGTCTCGACTCGAACCAGGGGGAAACGGTCAAGGTCGGTTCACTCAGAATTCCTTGGATCTGGAGATGAAGAACGATGAGAAACCGCCCGACGCGCCCATTGCCATCCCGGAAGGGATGGAGCGTCTCGAACTGGTAGTGGGACATGCCGGCGGCGACGACCGGATCGATATTCGCGTGGTGGTTGTCACGCAGCCAGTCGACGAGGTCATGGACTCCGGTCTCCAGCGCCTGCCCGGGCGGTACCGGGACGAAACGGGCGTTCAGGACGGGAAACTGGGCGGGGTTCGCTCCGGGTGTTCGACCGATGACGACTTGGGACCCGCGAAGTCTTCCGGACTCGGACTCCAACGGGGTCCCCTGCATGAGGGTGCCCTGCAGGTCCGCGAGGAACGTGGGCGTCAATGGCCAACCATCGGCAAGTCGAGCGAAGCCGGTGTTCGCCATCCGCACGTAGTTGAGGATCTCCACGAGTTCCTCACTGGGCGGCCGTTCGTCGTCGGCAGTGAGGACCTCCGCCAGTGGGGCGTAGGTTCCCTCCAGAGCGGACGTGCTCTGCGCCTCTCGACGAAGCGCCGGAAGCCGGAGGAGTCCCGGATTGGGCAGCTGGCGAGCCGTCGCGTCCAGTGCCGCCAGCGACGCGCGAGCCTCAGCTACAGCCATGAACGTCTCGGGTGACAGAGCAGGCATGATCTCGGGGAGCGGGTCGGGAACGAAGGCGCGGTGGGTCCATTCCCCGAGCACGGGATCTGTCCCGTGTATGGGAACAAGTGTGCCCGGGGCGGCTGAGCCAAACATCGCGACATCCACAATGTCACTCTACGGGACGATCACTGACATTACGAGTGAGTTGTCTCTGTGAACCGCCCGTTGAGTGACACAGTGAGGGGGTAATGTCACTCAACGGACACCAGGAGAATGCGACTCCGCCGGCCGCCTCCCCGCGCCCTCCGGTACCGGCCGCGGGGCACGCGGCCGCGCCAGCAATCGGGTCGCGTTGAGGACCACGATGAGCACGGAGGCCTCATGCAAGAGCATGCCGACCGCCATGGTGACCCCGCCCGCCAGCACGCCCAGGAGCAGCAGCGCGACGGTGGCGACGGCGAGCACGACGTTCTCGCGCATGACGGCCCGCGTCTGGCGCGCCAGACGGAGAGCCCGGGGCAGGCGGTCCAGGCGGTCGGACATCAACGCGATGTCGGAGACCTCGAGGGCCAGTGAGCTCCCCGCCGCGCCCATCGCGACCCCGACGTCGGCGCGGGCGAGGGCCGGGGCGTCGTTGACGCCGTCCCCGACCATGGCGACGGTCCGCCCGGCCTCCTGGAGGCGAGTGACGGCCGCGAGCTTGTCCTCGGGGAGCAATCCGCCGCGAGCGTCCTCGATCCCGAGTTCGTCCCCGACGGCGCTCGCGACCTCTGGCCGGTCCCCGCTCAGCATGATCACCTGGGAGATCCCGGCCGCGCGCAGACCACGGATCGCCTGCCCGGCATCGGGACGGGCCCGGTCTGCCACGCCGAGCACTCCGAGCACCGCCCCCTCCCGCACGACCACGACGGGGGTCCGCCCCCGGCGAGCCAGGCCGTCGGCCAGGCGGGCGGCCTCGTCGATCCCGATGGGGTCGCTCGGCGCGGCCTGGTGGGCCAGTGCCACGGTGCCGACGGCGACGCGGGACCCGTCCCGCAGGACGGCGCGCAGTCCGCGTCCGGGGATGACGTCGATGGAGCGAGGGGCGGGGAATTCAGCGTCGCCACCCACACGGGCGCGTGCTGCGTCCAGGATGGGCGCCCCCAGGGGGTGGTGCGCCCCGACCTCGGCCAGTGCTGCCGTCTCGAGCACCTCCATCGACGAGGCCGTCCCCACGGTCCGGATGTCGGTGAGCGCGGGGACGCCGAGGGTGAGCGTGCCCGTCTTGTCGAGCACGACCGTGTCGACGCGGGCCGCCGTCTCCAGGTGCTCGCCGCCGCGGATCAGGATGCCGTCGCGGGCTCCACGCCCGATGCCGGCGACAGTCGCGACCGGGATCGAGACGACCAGCGCACCCGGGCACCCGATGACCAGCAGCGTCAGCGCGAGCGTGAGGTCGCGGGTCAGGGCCCCGACCAGCACCGCGAGCACGACGATAGCGGGGGTGTACCAGCGGGAGAAGCGCTCGATGAATGTCTCCGCGCGACCGCGGGCGTCCTGGGCGTCCTCGACGCGGCGGACGATCCGGGCCAGCAGGGTGTCTGCACCCACCTGATCGGCCCGGACCTGCAGGAGCCCCTCGACCAGGACGGTGCCGGCGTGGACGGTCGAGCCGGCCGTCTTCTCGGCGGGCAGGGGCTCGCCGGTCACGGTGGCCTCGTCGACAGCGCCCCTGCCGTCGGAGACGGTGCCGTCGACGGGCACGGGCGTGCCGGTGCGCACCAGGACGGTGTCGCCGACGCGGACCTGTCCGACCGGGACGATGTGTGGCTCGCCGAGGGCGCCGTCCTGGGCGGTGTCCAGGACGATCGCCTCCTCCGGCGCCGAGTCGATCAGATCCGTCAGCGCCGCCCGCGTACGCGCCATGGCCCCCTGCTCAAGTGCATGCCCCACGGAGAACAGGAAGGTCACCGCGGCCGCTTCCCAGTACTCGCCCAGCGCGACCGCGCCGATCGTCGCAATCGACACCAGGAGGTCGATGCCGATGATGCGCGCCCGCAGGGCCGTCCACGCCGTGCGCAGGATCTTCCACCCGGACACGACGGCGGCCGCCAGCATGAGGGCATCCGCCGCGACGGGGGCGGCGCCCTCGTCCCCGATGCGGGCGACCAGGAAGGACGCGACGATCAGGAGGCCCGCCATCGCGGGACCTCGCCACAATCGCCGCCGCCGGCTGGAAAGGGAACTCACGGCGCGCATCCTCACAGCACCGAGGGGCGGGCCGTGTAACCGGCCGCGGCGACCGCGCCGACCAGCTGGTCGACGGTCGTGGTGGCGGGGTCGTGGTCGACCTCGATGCGTCCGGAGGAGAAGTGCACGCGCACGTCGCGCACCCCGGGCAGGGCGCCGACCGATTTCTCGATCTTCGCGACGCAGGACGGGCAGCTCAATCCGTCGGCCCGCAGGAGTGTGCGGATGGAGGTGGCGGCCTCCGGGGTGGAGCTGGTCGTGGTGCTCATGGTTGGTGTCCCTTCCGGTCCGGTGCCTCTCATCGGGCCACATCCGTGAAGATAGGGAACGCGGTGGCGGCGGGCCTTGACCGATGTCAAGAATGGAGACATGGATCTGTTGCCACTGACCAATGCCGGCGGACATGCCACGTGCGTGAGGCGTGTGCCCCTGTTCATGGGGCTGACGGTCGATCAGCAGGACGCGGTGGGGGCCTTGGCGCGTCCCGTCGAACTGGAGCGGGGCGGGCGCCTGGACGCGGGGCGTCGAACGACCCGCCTGGCTGTCGTGCATGCGGGCCGGGTCAAGATCGTCCACACCACTGCCGGTGGGCACGAACGAGTCGTGCGCGTGGCGGAGCCGGGGGACTTCGTCGGCGAGCAGGCCTTCCTCACCGGGTCGGATCCCGATCACGCCGTCGAGGCGTTGGAACGCTCGCGGCTGTGCACGTTCTCCCACGAGGATCTGTCTCCCCTGATCGCCGCCCATCCCGCCATCGCCGAGGCGATGCTGCGCTCCCTGTCGGAGCGGCTGGGCCGCGCCGAGGAGCGGCTCTCGCTGACCGACCGGCCCGGCCCCGCCCGCGTGGCGGCCTATCTCTCGGGCCTGCCGGGGCGCGAGGCGGCGTCGGGGGCTTCCCTCGTGAGGCTGCCGCTGCGGAAGAAGGATGTCGCCTCCTACCTGGGAATGACGCCGGAGTCCTTCAGCCGGGCGCTCGCCGCCTTGCGCCGACGCGGTGTCATCGCCGTCGGATCGGGCGTCGACACGGTGGAGATCCTGGACGCCGACGCCCTGGATGACCTCGCGGAGAGCTGAGGCCGGGCTGCCGCGGCGCACCGGCACCGAGGCGGGGCGGGTCGGCGGCCCTCGCCCGATGCCGCGTGAGGCGCGGTGCGGTTCAGTGGGCGTGGTGGGCGGCGTCGAGTTGGGCTTGACGGAGGGTGTCGAGCACGGACAGGCGGAGCACGCGGGGATCCGCCTGCGGGAGGAACGCGCCGCCGATCTGGCGCCCATCGCCGCCGCCAGCGCCGCGCGGACCGAACTCGGCGCCGAACAGCACCGAACTCGCCGGAGAAGAGAACCGAAGTCGCGGGGCGGGTCAGCGCGGGCGGAGATCGCGGGAACGGATCAGCAGCGCCCCGCCCGCCAGACCGGCCAGGGCGACGACCAGCAGCCACAGACTGGTCCACCGGCCGGCCTGGGCGAAGGGCGCCTCGTCGCGGACGGCCTGCGGCAGGTCCAGCACGCCCCCCAGCTCGGCGATGAGGGCACTGGCCAGGACGGGCGCCCAGGCCAGATGCCGTGCGGCGGGCGCCAGCCCCGCGCACAGGACGCACAGCCCGGCGGCGGCGGCCGCCGCCGGCCACTGCCCCAGCACCAGGCGCACCGTGTCGGCGGGGGAGACGTCCAGGACCCGGTCGCCGACGACCGCCATCAGAGCAGCGGCCGTCCCCAGGCTCGCGAGCGCCCCCGCCGAGGCGGTCGCCCACCACGTCGCGAGCACGCGGGCCGACGACATCCCGGTTCCCCGGAGGGTCTCCAGGAGCCCGCCGGCCTCGGCGGACCCCGCGCGCCCGCTCAGCGCGACGGCCTGCACCACGGCGATGATGCCGACGATCGTCCCGATGTAGCGGATGAAACCGACGCCCGGACCGTCCGAGGCGTCGTCCCGACCAGGTCCGCGAGTTCCGCGATGCGCACGCCACCAGTGTGGCCCGCGCATCGGCCCCGCGGAACCCCACGACACCGGCCGCGGCCCCAGCAGCCCACGGGGCCATCGCCGTGTCGGTCTGCCGTCTGTGCAGGGAGGGGAGGGGAGAGGGATCCACGCGGGGGCGCCCTCGTCGCCGGGCTTCTACCATGGCGGCATGACCGCACCCGCCCCGATGCCCCTGACCCGCCCGTTCCGCAGCATCGGTCCGACGACGGTGGCGACGGGCACGGTCCGCGACGCCGCGGCGGTCCTGCGCGGGCGCCGGATCGCGGTGGCGACGGGAGCGGGGATCTCGACGGACTCGGGGATCCCGGACTACCGGGGCGAGGACTCGCCGGCGCGCACGCCCATGACCTATCAGCAGTTCCGCGACGACCCGGCCTTCCGCCGGCGCTACTGGGCGCGCAACCACGTCGGGTGGCGCCATGTCCACGACACGCGACCCAACGCGGGGCACCTGGCGCTCGCGCGCATGGAGGCGGCGGGGCTGGTCACGGGCGTCATCACGCAGAACGTCGACCTGCTCCACGAGGAGGCCGGGTCGCGCACCGTCATCGACCTGCACGGACGCTACGACGAGGTCGTGTGCCTGGACTGCGGGCGGACCGAGTCGCGCTCCCACCTGGCCGAGCGCCTGGAGGCCCTCAACCCCGGGTTCGCCGAGGCCGCCGACGGCATCGAGGCGGCTCCCGACGCGGACGCCGACGTGTCGGAGGCTCTGGTCGCGGGGTTCACGCCGCCGACGTGCCAGCACTGCGGGGGCGTCCTCAAGCCGCAGATCGTCTACTTCGGGGAGACCGTGCCGCGGCACCGGGCGGATCGGGCGCTGGCGCTCATCGACGAATCGGAGGCCCTGCTGGTGGCGGGTTCCTCGCTGGTGGTCCAGAGCGGCCTGCGCCTGGTGCGCCGAGCCGTGGCCGACGGGCTGCCGATCGTCATCGTCAACCGCGGGGCGACGCGCGGGGACCCGTTCGCGACGGTGAAGATCGACGCCGGGGTGTCGGAGACGCTGGTGGAGTTGGCGGCGGCGTTGGGGGTCGGCTGACCCCGGGTCTGGCCGCGCGCCCGTCGCGGGTCACCGTTGGGCGAACCTCGCGAGGGGATCAGGAGGGGAGCTCGGAGATCTTGAGCGGCATGTCCAGGCGCGCGATTCGCGAGGGCGGGACGCCGTAGACGGCCTTGAAGCGGCGGGAGAAGTGGGCGACATCGGAGAAGCCCAGCGACTGGGCGACGTCGGTGACGGTGGTGCCGGGCTGGCCGAGCATGCGCCGGGCCTCGTCCATCTTGCGCCGGAGGATGTAGCGGGAGGGACTCTCCCCGACCTCGGTCCGGAACACGGTGGAGAAGTAGTGGGGCTCCAGCCCGGCGGCTGCGGCCGCGTCCGCGACGCGGCACACCCCGTGCAGGGTTCGCCCGATGTGGCGCACGGCCGTGGCGATGGGGCGTGAGTACCTCTTCTCCTGGGCTTCGTGGACCAGGTCGAAGTAGTGGAGCTCGATCTTGGCGGCCAGGGCCAGCAGATCGTCCTCCCGGTCCAGGGACTCGACCACGGTGATGTAGTGGTCGGACAGGGCGAAGCTGAGCTCGACATTGACCCCGAAGTCGATGGCATCGCGGCACAGGGGAGAGATCAGGCAGATCAGGGAATTCTTGAGCGCGCGCAGGCGCGTGGGTCCCAGCACGTCGGTGTAGCGCAGCAGCAGCTCACGGGAGCGGGGACTGCCCAGGGCCTCCAGCAGGTCGTCGCGCTCCATGGAGAACAACAGGTAGTTGAACCGGCGTTCCTCCTCGTAGGTGTGGTGGCGGTAGCCGCTGGCGACCATCTGACGGGCCGCACGCTCGGATCGCGCTCGGAAAAGTGCCCACTCATCCATGCAAGGAATCTTACAAACAGACAACTCCGGTGGAGGCGACCGACTTACGCTCCGTCTCGCTGGAGCGCCGAGGTGCGCCCCGGGCCCGGCCGCCGACGGCCGGGACGCGCCGACGGGGGAGCGAGGCCATGGCACGACCGGTGAAGGGCGAGATGATCGTCCGGGGAGCGCTGTTGGTGTGGGTGCTGGTGGTGACGCTGGTCCTCCTGCTCGTCTTTCCGACCGCTCAGGCCTGGCCGGCCCTGTTGAGTGCCGTCGTCTTCTTCCTGCTGGGCAACGATCCGGCGCGAATCCCTCAGATCTTCGTCGGCGGGGCGACCGGGTTGGTCCTGGCGGCGCTGTTCGGTCTGGGTCTGGGGGCGCTGGTCCCTGCGATCGGGGTCGGTCCCGCGTTGGCGGCCTGCTTCGCCGTGGTGCTGACCCTCATCATCGTGGGCGGCGCCTGGGCGCCGATGGCCCTCAACAACGTCACGTTCGCCTACCTGACCGTGGCGACCATCAGCATCGCGACGATGGGTGAGCACCTGCTGGGCTGGGCGGCCATGCTGCTGTTCGGCGGGGGCGTCCTGGTGGGCGGGTGCGCCCTGCTCATGAAGGCACTGCTGGCCGCCGGGGAGAAGAAGGACGAGGGCGGGGCTCCGCCCGCGTCGGCACGATCGGAAGGAGCGCGGTGATGAGACGTCTGGACCTGGTTGGGGGAGTGGGCTCTCAGCCGCACCGACGGCACCGCGTGGCCCGTGGGCGGCTCCCCGGCGCCCGCCACGCTCCCCGGCCGCCTGCCCGGATCGACGTACCTGGACCTCGTCGCGAACGGGGCCGAGGACCCGTTCTGGGGCGACCGAGAGACGGCGGCCAACGAGTGGGCCCACCACGCCTACCGCTACGCTCGGACTTTCGACCTCGATCCGGACCTCCTGGCGGCCGCGCACCTGGACCTGGTCGTCGACGGCCTGGACACCCTGTGCACGGTCACCGTCAACGGGCACGAGGTCGCCCGCACCGACAATGTCAACCGCACGTGGCGCCTGGACGTCACGGGCCTGTGCTCCGCCACCGGCAACACGCTCACCCTGGACTTCGCGGACCCCTACCCCTACATCGAGGCCCGCCAGGCCGCCGATCCGCTGCCCGCGCCGATGACACCGATCCCCGGCGTCGGCCACCTGCGCAAGACGGTGTGCCACTTCGGGTGGGACTGGGGCCCGAAGCTGCCCCCGGCCGGCGTCACGCGCTCGATCGGGCTGGAGGCCTGGGACGTGCGCCTCGAGGACCTCCGCATCCGCCAGGTCCACCACGACGGCGCCGTTCGCCTGTCGGTCTCGGCCGTGCTCACGGGCGTGACCCCGGGGTCCGCCTCCGGCGGCCCGCACGCGGGGCCGGTCCCCGCTGGCGATCCCGGGGCAGAGGCGGGCTCCCCGACGAGCATCCTCGACGAGGGCGTCCGCGTCGTCCTCACGCTCACCGATCCGGACGGTCGGACGTCGGACCACGTCGCGACGCCGAGCGATGTCGACGGCGCCCCAGGCGCACTGACCTGGGATCTTGGCATCGAAGACCCGCAGCTGTGGTGGTGCAATGGGCTCGGCGCCCAGCCCCTGTACGACGTGGACGTCGTGGTGACCCACGCTGCGGCCGCGCCCGCGGCTGGCGCCGCGGCGCTCGATCATGTCCACCGGCGGATCGGCCTGCGCACGATCGAACTGGACACCGCCTCCGACCAGTGGGGCGACCAGTTCCGCTTCGTCATCAACGGCGTCCCGATCTTCGCCAAGGGCGCGAACTGGATCCCGGCGGACTCCTTCCCCACGCGCGCGGACGCGGAGACGGTGGACTTCTACGTGCGCACCGCGCAGCGCGCGAACATGAACATGCTGCGCATCTGGGGCGGCGGCATGTTCGAGAGCGAGGCGTTCTACGACGCCTGCGACCGCTACGGCCTCCTGGTGTGGCAGGACTTCCTGTTCGCGTCCAACGCCTACCCGTTCCACGATCCCGGCTTCGTCGCCAACGTCCGCGCCGAGGTCGAGGACAACGTCCGTCGTCTGCGCCACCGCGCCAGCCTGGCGCTGTGGTGGGGGAACAACGAGAACGAGGTCTTCGTCGGCCTGTGGAAGAACGGGGAGCGCGAGAAGGCCACCAACCCCGCGTTCTACCACGAGACCCTGCGCGCCTGGGTCGACGAGCTCGACGGGGTCACCCCGTACTGGCCGGGGTCGCCCTCGTCGGGCTCGCGCGACAAGCGGCTCCACAGCATGGCGCCCGGAAAGACCTGGGGCGACACGCACCTGTGGAACATCTGGCACGGGATGCGCCCCATCGAGGCGTTCCGTGAGTACCCGACGCGCTTCTGCTCGGAGTACGGGATGGAGTCGATGCCCTCGATGGCCACGATCCGCAGCTTCACCGACGAGGAGCAGCCGGGCCTGTTCGATCCCGTCATGACGGTCCACCAGAAGTGCGACTCCGGCAACGCGAAGATGCTGTACTACCTGCTGGCGAAGTACCGCAACCCGGCGTCCTTCGAGGACTTCGTCTACCTGTCCCAGTTGGTCCAGGCCGACACGGTCGGGTTCGCCACCGACTGCTGGCGGCGCAACATCGGGCGCCAGAACGGGGCGCTGCACTGGCAGATGAACGACTGCTGGCCGGTGGCCTCCTGGGCCGGCGTCGACTACGGGAGGCAGCTCAAGGCCGTCACCTACAAGGCGCGCCATTTCAACCGGATGCTGTGCCTGTCCAACGACTACTTCGAGGACCGGGCGGAGCTCCACGTCGTCAACGAGTACCCGACCCCCTTCAACGGCACCCTGGAGTGGGAGCTCCAGGCCTTCGACGGATCGCCGATCTCGGCGGGCACGGCACCCGTGCGCGTCGGCCCCGTCGCGTCCGAACGCGTCGTCGTCCTGCGCCACGCGGACATCCTGCGCGGGCGCGCGGCCGACAGTGCGGTCCTGGTCGCGCGCCTCGTCGGCCCCGCGCGCGATGTCATTGACGAGGCCGCCCCCCTCGCCGTCTCCCGCACGTCGGGTGGGGGCGACACGTCAGCCGAGGCGGGCGAGGTCGTGCGCGACACGAAGGACTGGCTGCTGGTGCCCGACCGCGACGCCGCCCTGCCGCGCGCCCGCGTCGACGCGTCGTGCGCGGTGGAGTCGGGCGTCGCCACGGTGACGCTCACCAGCGCGCAGTACGCCCGCGACGTGTTCGTGCAGGCTCAGGGGGTCACGGCGCCGTGGTCGGACAATTTCATGGACGTCCTTCCCGGGCGGCCCGTGACGCTCACCGTCGACATCCCCTCGGGCATGGGCGCCGATGATCTGCGGGACAGGCTGCAGGTGAAGACGCTCGCCGACGTGCGGCCGAGGAACGGCCGGCTCACGGACCGCTGGACACGGGTCCGGATGATGATGGGGAGCAAGAACTGGGTCTCCTACCTCATCTACAAGTACGTCCTGAAGTCCTGAGCGCGGGGACGGCTCAGAACACGCAGGCCCATCACGATCAGGGAATTCTGACAAGGAGAACACCAATGTCGGTGCAGGAGACAACGGAGCCGGGCGGGGACCCGGGGACTGCGGCAGCGTCGCCCTCGTCCATGACGGAGGAGGCGACGAGAGGCACGAGATCGAGGATCCCCTTCCGGACGACGAAGCCGGAGCGGATCACCTACGGGATCTACTTCTTCGGGCAGCTCGTGTTCTACGGGCTGGTCACCGGGTTCCAGCAGCTGTACATGACGGAGATCGGGATCTCGGCGACGGTGGTCGGCGGCATCTTCATCGTCGTGAAGATCTGGGACGCGATCAACGATCCGCTGTTCGGGGTGATCGTGGACAAGGCGCACCTGAAGTCCGGGAAATTCATCCCGTGGGTGAGGTCTCGAGCTTCCTCATCCCGGTGGCGACGATCTTCCTGTTCTCGGCGCCGCTGGATGCCAGCATCCAGGTCAAGGCGATCTGGGCGACCGTCGGCTACGTCCTGTGGGACGCGGCGTACACGATCTGCGACGTGCCGGCGCTGGCGCTCGCGACCTCGATGACGGACGAGCCCAAGGAACGCAACTGGCTGTACCTGCTCAACCGGCTGTTCATGCTGGTCGGCGTCATCGCGGTGGGCGTCATCGTGCCGTTGATGTATCCGTCCATCGAGTGGTCGGCCACCGCCGTCATCGTGTCGCTGCTGGCGATGGTGACGATGGTGCCTCTGGGCTTCAAGGCGAAGGAGCGCTATTTCGAGCACGCGGAGAAGGAAGCCGGATCCGAGGCGGGCATCGGCGCCCTCATCCGCTACATCGGGAAGAACAAGTACCTGCTGATCTTCAACGGCACGCTGATCCTGGCCTGCCTGTCCAACACGGTGGGGGTCGTCGGCAACTACGTCGCCATCTACTGCCTGGGCGACGCGAAGTGGATCGCGATCCTGTCCCTGGTCACGGCCATCCCGACGTTGCTGTGCGTGCCGATCGTCAACGGCCTCATCAAGAAGTACGACAAGTTCACCGTGTTCGTCGTCAGCCAGCTGGGCTCCGGGCTGCTGTGCTGGGTGATGTACATGGTCGGGTACGAGAACCTCGGGGCGTTCCTGTCCGTCACGATGCTGCGCGCGGTGTTCGGCGGAGCCACCTCGATCATGCTCGTCATGTTCACCGCCGACTGCGCCGAGTACGGCCACTTCACCACCGGCGAGCGCGCCCAGGGCATGGCGTTCTCGATCCAGACACTGACCTCGAAGATCACGGGCGGGCTGCCCAGCGCCATCGGCATGTTCCTGCTGGGGGCGGTCGGGTTCGTCTCCGGATCGGGCGCCGAGCAGTCGGCCGGCACGATCGGCTGGATCTGGAACATGTACACGTGGATGCCGTTGGTGGCCGCCACGCCCGCGCTGATCCTGGTGCTGGTCTTCTACAAGCTGCGCGACCACGACGTGGAGCTCATGATGCGCGCGAACTCCGGGGAGATCACGAGGGAGGAGGCGCAGGCGCAGTTCAGCCGCGCCTTCTGACCGCGAGGCTCGCCCATCGGGGACGTCGAGGTTCGCCCATCGGGGCGACCCGGCGACCCGGCGGCTCGGTGGCCCCGGAACCGCCTCCGGGATCAGCTCCCGGTGCCGGCCGCGGGACCGGGTGTCTCCGAGGGGGAGGGCGAGTCGCCTTCCATGGGCGCGATGGCCTGCTCCCATGCCGGACGCTCGCGGCCGGGGCCGGTGGTGGAGCCGTCCGTGGGGCGGCAACCGGACCGATAGCCCACCGACGTATGGCTGCCGGGGACGACGACGACGGTGACGTAGCCGCCGTCGTCGATGTCGGACCAGGTGAGGGTCACCATGCCGTCCTCGTCGCGCAGATCTGACTGGTGCGAGAGGCCGCGAGGTCCCAACACACGGTCGCCGGCGGCGGCGGCCTGGTCGGGGTCGACCGGAGCGCCCTTGACACCGGAGCCCGCCACTTCGAATCCGGTGCGGTCGCCGGTGCCGCAACCGATGAGGGAGGACTCGCCCTGCAGCACCGTGTCTCCCAGGCCGATGCCCTCCAGCCCGCCCAGCAGATCGGCGATCACGGGCTCGGTGCCGGCCTGGTAGTCCTCGATGGTCTGGCGCTCTGCGAGAGGACGCTCGCCGTCCCAGAATGTCTCGCCCACGTCGTGTCCTCCTGTACAGCCGCTCAGCAGCGTCGTCATGGTCAGAAGCAGCGCAACTGGGCCGGCCGGCCCGGCCCGCCGTGAGAGCCTCCTGCGTGGAGCCCGCGGCGTCGCCCTCATTTCGCCCCTCCGACCACTCGGGCGAAGTCCTTCTGGGTCTCGGTCCCGTCATCGAGGTAGGTGCTGTGGTTGACGAACGGGTTGGAGGGATCGGTGACGTTCGTCCAGGGGAACACCGCGTGCTCGAGGGACCGCTGCCACGTCGGCGTGTCGTCGTACCTGGCGGAGGCGGTGGCGTCCCCCGAGAGGTGCTGGATCCCGTCCAGCTTGGCCGGGTTCTTTCCGAACCAGGCGTCGGGCCCGATCCCCTGGACGGCGTCGCCCTGCGGCACCGCGGAGACGTACACATGGTGGGGATCGATGTTGTACTCGCGGAGGTCCTGGGCACCGGACCCGGGGGAGCCGAACATCACGAAGTCGTCCACGGTGTCTCCCTGAACCTGCTTCATCGCCAGGCCGGAGGTGGTCGACCCGTACGAGTGCCCGAGGAGCGTCTGGTGGGGATCGCCCGCGCCGGAGGCTTCCCGGGAGGACTGGATGCCCTCGAGGAACGGGGCCAGGCGGTCGGCTCCCGCCTGCGCCTTGCCGGTGCCTGCGACGCCGAGGTCCCAGCCGGGGGCGTCGTACCCGAGCCATGCGATCGTGGCGACGTCGGAGCGGCTGGCGCCCGTCGTGTGCATGGTCTGGTCCCGCAGCGCCTCCATGTCGCGCGTGTAGCCGTCCAGGTTCGTGCCCACTGTCGTCGTCATCCCGGGCACGAACGTGGCGACGTGCGCGGCGTGGTCGACGTCCCCGGAGGCGACCGCCGCCTTGAGGCGCTCACCCGACTGGTCGAGGAGCAACAGATGGCGGTCGGAGCCGTTGGCCAGAGCGTCCTTCACGGCTGTGAGATCGGTGAGACGCTTCCGGGCGGCGGCCATGGCGGCAGAGGCCGCGGCGAGCTTCGCGTCGTCCCCGCTCCTGGCGGCCGCCAGGGCATCGGCGGCGGCCTTGTCATAGTCGTCCTGCGCCTGGTCGAGCATCGCCGGCAGGCGCAGCCGGTTGGCCTGATCGCGGCTCGCCATGTCGATGCCGTCCAGGTTTCCGACGGCGTCGGGGTGATCGTGGATGATCTTCTCGCGCTCCTGAGGGGAGAGGGCGTTCCACCAGGCCGACACCTCGGCCGGCGACCATCCCTTCTGGGGGAGGTTCGGCAGCCCCGGGCTGGCGGAGTCGTGGTCCTCGGTGGAACGGTATGTGCCGTTGCGCACGGCGGTGAGCCGCTTGGAGTACGCGGTGTCGGCCCGGGTGGCCGATTCGACGGCGGCGGTGATGTCCTGCGCCAGGTCCATCGCCTTGAACCGGTTCGGGTCGGTGGCCGGCTGGTACGGACCGTACTGCGGGGGCGTCCCCGACGGCTTCCACGTCACGCCCCCGTCGGACGCGATGACCAGGGGCGGCGTCGCCTCCGCGGCCTGGTCGTGGCAGTCCTGCACCAACGTGCGGATGTCGGCGACCTCGTCCTGGAACTCGGCGGTGGCCATGATCAGCTCGGAGACGTCGTTGACCGTGCGGTCGAGCTCTGCGATGCGGGCGTCCAGGGACGCGCGCATCGAGTCGGCGGTCTCGCCGGTCGACTGGATCCTGCTCCGGGCCGCGTCCGCGTCCTTGGCGGCCCGGACCAGCCGCGTGCGCTGGTCGGTGAGCGCGCGCCCGGTCTCCAGCAGGGGGTCGGGAGTCCACGTCTGGATGTCAGCCCACGTCGCCATGCCCGGTCCTCACCCCGCTCTCAGCCCAGGACCTGCGCCATGTGGGCGACGCCGGCGGCCTGCTCGGAAGAGAGCGCCCCGGACGTCAGGGAGCCGTTGAGGACGCGCGCCCGGCCTGCCAGGTCGTCATCCGTCTGCGTGAAGGAGCTCTGCGCCCGCATGGCGTCCGAGGAGTACGCGCGCAGCGCCTCCGCCACCGTGCTGGCCCGGTCGTCGACGGCCTCCCCGGCGGGTCCCATCAGCGTCGACGAGGTCGACCCCCGCGCGGCGCCCTGACCGCAGGACATCGCGCCGGCGATGTCTGTGCCGGAAGCGGTGTCGGCGACGTCCTCCACGGCCCGGGAGAGCGCGGCGAAATCGCCATCGACGATCTCGATCTCGAGGCGCTCCATCGGCTGTCCTTCCCGCGGATGCAGCGCCGCCGGGCCGTGCGCTGTCCCTGGCGACGGTATCGGTCGCGGGGCTTGACGGCAACTGTTGTCGGACATGCGGACGGGGAGGGGGACGGCCCGGCCGCGCGGGCCGCCCTCGTGAAGGGCGGTTCGGGGGGAGACCCTGACCAGGGCGGCCCCGCTGCCGCGGGGCGCGCACCGGCCGACTGAACGCGTGGTGGGCCTTGGCCAGCCAGCATCGCGGGATGTCGGGGGAGCTGTCTGGTCGATCTTCGGAGAGTCGGTGCCGCGTTGGCGCGATCATGGCTCTGACTGGCGAAGATGATGGTTGGCCTCCTGGGCCGTTGCGTACTCGGGATCAACTGCGCGCTGAGTCTGGGGACCCAACGTGCCTGGGGTCGGATGCTCGTCTCCCGATCTCTGTTGACCGCCGGGGATCTCGATGCTAGCGTGATTGCGTATTCATAGATGAATCGCTATTCAGCTCTGAGTGTTCTCCCAGTGCGACGGCGATGTTGACGCGCCGGGTGCGCTCTGGCGTGGAAGGAGGCGGGGCTCAATGAACCCCCTGAACAAGGGCCTGGTGCGCGACCCAGGTGACGTGGATCTGTTGCCACCACCTGACCGGGAAGTGCGCGTGATGGGGCGCGTTCCCGCGGGCGCATCGCGGCAAGCGACGATTGAGTTTCTCCAGTGCGCAGCTGATGAGGTGCGCCGGAGGGGCATCCAGACGGTTCACGATGCGAACCTGGGCCACGTCGGGGGGGAGTACTCGATCACCGACGTTCTGGTGACTCTCTATCTCCGCACGATGAACATCAGCCCGGAACAGGTCGAGGCGGGGGACCCGGAGAGGGATCGCATGGTCCTGTCGAAGGGCCACACGGCCAACGCGCTGTACACGACGCTCGCGCTGGCGGGCTATCTGGATCCGGCGGTGCTGAGGACGTTCGCCCGCTACGGGTCGATGCTCAATGGGCATCCCGCCCACGCGAAGGTCAAGGCCGTCGAGGCGAGCACCGGGCCTTTGGGGCATGGCCTTCCGATCGCGGTCGGGATGGCGATCGGGGCGGCGCTGCAGGGCTCGACTCGCCGAACCTTCGTGCTCCTGGGTGACGGCGAGATGCAAGAGGGCTCGAACTGGGAGGCTCTGATGACCGCAGGGAACCGCAGGTTGTCCGGCCTGTGTGCCGTCATTGACCGCAATCTGCTCCAGCAGGGGGCGACGGTGGCGGACACGAACGATTTGGAGCCGTTGGCGGACAAACTGAGGGCCTTCAACTGGGAGGTGGCCGAGGCCGATGGGCATGACCACGGCGCCCTCCTTGACGTCTTCGACGCGGTGCCGGCCGACAGCGGCCGGCCGACTGCGGTGATCGCCCACACGCACAAGGGGTATCCGATCTCGTTCATGGAGGATCAGGTGGCCTGGCACCACAAGATCCCCTCGGTGGACCAAGTCGCCCAGGCGGTGGCCGAGTTGGATTCGAGGCTGGGAAAGGATGCCTGAGATGGATCAGAGATTCGATTGTCGCGGGGCATGGAGCGAGACCCTCTGCGAGATCGCGGCCGAAGACCCGAGGATCGTGGCCGTCGTCAACGACTCGGTGGGCTCCTCCAAGCTCAATGGTTTCCAGGAGCGGTTCCCTGATCGACTCGTCAACGTCGGGATCGCTGAGCAGGACATGGTGGGGATCAGTGCGGGGCTGGCCAACGCGGGCCTCATCCCCTTCGCGTCGTCGGCGGGCTCGTTCCTGTCGGCACGCGCGATCGAACAGATCAAGATCGACGCCGCTTACTCGCATTCGAACATCAAACTGGTCGCCCAGTCTCCGGGTGTGGCCTACGGGGAGTTGGGAGCCACCCACCACTCTCTGGAGGACCTGGCGTGGATGCGGACGATTGCGGGACTTGCGGTGTTGTGCCCGTCGGGCCCGAAGGAGACGGCCGCTGCGATCAGGTGGGCCGCCGGATATGACGGCCCCGTCTACATCCGCATCGCGCGGATGCCGATTCCGGAGATCCATAGGGGTGACTATGAGTTCCACCCCGGCCGTGCCACACAGCTGCGAGATGGTGAGGACATCACCCTCATCGCCACGGGGACGACCGTCGAGCGTGCCGTGAAGGCGGCCGACCTGTTGGCTGGAGACGGCGTCGAGGCGCGCGTGCTGTCGATGCCGTCGATCAAGCCCCTGGACATCGCGGCCATCAAGCGCGCGTCGGCGGAAACGCGCGGCATCGTCACTATCGAGGAGGCTGTCACCAGTGGTCTGGGAGGGGCCGTGGCGGAGGTGGTCGTGCGGAGCCATCCTCTGCCGATGGCAATGATCGGGGCGGGCGACGAGTTCTCGCCGACGGGCAGCATCGACGAGCTCTTCGAACACTTCGGAATCACGCCCGAGGCGATCGCGGAGCAGTCGCTCAGATTGGTGCAGTGAAGCGCGGGCGGTCGGGGTCCGGTGGTCTGGGAGGGTTCAAAGTGCTCCCGATCAGTTGACATACTGAGTATCAACAGTCCAGTCATCGGTGAGTGAATGTTCATGGCGGTCGACGGCAAGTGTTCGGAGAAGTGCCTGCGGTCCATGTCGACAACGGCTGGTTGGGATTCTTGAGAGAGGTCTTGTGCAATGAACGCAAAACTATCCGACATCAAGTTGGGGTTCGCGCCGACGAGGCGCAATTTGTTCTCGGCGCCTGCCGCGATTGAGTATGCGGGGTATACCCGTGCCAAGCTCGATGAACTGGGTGTCAACTATGTGGACATCGCAGATGTCAATGAGGACGGGCTCTTGTACGACGATGCGAGTCTGGATGCCATCGCGGAGAAGTTCGCGGCCGCGGGGATCGATGGGCTGTTCCTGGCGGCGGAGAACTTCGGCACGGAGTACGAGTGCGCGCGCCTGGCGAAGCGGTGCGGTGTACCCGTGCTGTTGTGGGGTCCGAAGGATGAACCGCCGGCTGCCGACGGGTCGCGTCAGAGGGACACCCAGTGCGGGATCTTCGCGATCGGAAAGGTCTTGCGCCGTTTCAAGGTGCCATTCACATACATTCCCAATGTCGACATCGATGATCCGGTCTTCGCCCGAGGAGTGTTGGAATTCATCAAGGTGTGCAACGTCGTCAAGACGTTCAAGGAGACTCGTATCCTGCAGGTGGGTCCCCGCCCGTTCGACTTCTGGTCTGTCATGGTCAACGAGGGCGAGTTGTTGGAGAGGTTCAACATCTCCTTGTCGCCGATCCCTTTGGGGGAGTTGGTGGCGGAGATGAACGCTCTCACGGCGAACCGCGATCCGGAGATCGCGCAGACGGAGGCCTATCTGCGCGATATTGCGACGATCCAGATCGCTGACGAGGATCTCGCCAAGGTCGCCACCTTGAAGGTGGCGCTCAAGAGGAAGATGCTCCAGTACGGGTGCAATGGAGGCGCGATCCAGTGCTGGACGGATCTCCAGGATCAGATCGGGATCCTGCCGTATGCCTCTGAGTCCCTCCTTCAGGACGAGGGCATGCCGGTGACCTGCGAGGTCGATATTCACGGGGTGATCTCTGAGCTCCTCGTTGAGGCCGCGACGATGGGGGAGCATAAAGCGATCTTCGCCGACGTGAACTGCCGTCATCCGGAGAACGACAATGGTGAGTTGCTCCAGCATCTGGGCGTGTTCCCGTACTCGACGGCGCGCAACAAGCCGGTGCTGCCCTCGTCGCATTTCGTCTTCGACTACCCGGGCTCGGTCGGCTTCGAGGCTGAGCGTGGGAACTACACGCTGTGCCGTTTTGACGGGGACGGGGGCGAGTACTCGATGCTTCTGGGCAACGCGAAGGCCGTGGAAGGCCCCTATGAGCAGGGGACCTATATCTGGTTGGAGTTCGACAACCTCAACCGCTTCGAGACCAAGCTGGTCTATGGACCCTACATCCACCACCTGGCAGCCGTGGCCGACGATGTCGTGCCTGTCTTGTACGAGGCCTGCAAGTACATCGGCGTCACTCCCGACTTCTTCGATCCCATCGAGGACGACGTGCAGGCGTACCTCCGCGGCGACATCGACACCGTCGTGAAGTGACGGCAGCCGTGTCGTCCCGGCCCTGATCCGGGGGGACCGGGGCGATGCGTTGCGACGTGGGGCCGCAGCGAAGCGGGGAGGACCTCCGGGAGCTTGACAGAGGTTACACGCTCGGGCATAGTACATAGAGATTCAAGGACGAATGAATATTCTGGAGGCTGCGGTGAAGCAGTGCTACGTCGCCATCGATGAGGGCACCACCAGCGTGAGAGCGCTGGGGTACTCGCTCGACGGTCACGTGCTGGCCTCAGCTGGGCGCCCTCTGGGCCTGCGCAATCCCGCTGCGAGGTGTTTCGAACAGGATGGGGAGGAGATCCTCTCCGCAACAGACGAGGTCCTGGCCGCCGTGATGGGGGACCTGAAGGGCCTCGACGTTCGTGGACTGGCGATCTCGAACCAACGCGAATCCGTGGTGGCCTGCGACCGAAGGACGGGCGTCCCCCTGACACCAGTCATCGGATGGCAGGACTCGCGCACAGTCGAGGAGTGCAGGTCCCTGTCGGAGGCCGGATGGTCGGATCGATTCCGCCGCGCCACGGGGCTTCATCTGGATCCGATGTACTCGGCGACGAAGATGGGACTGCTGACCCGCACGGCCGCGTCCAGACAAGCGGCCGGGAACGGGAGCGATCCCGGAACGGACGCGGCGGGGGACGCCGCGATCTGCACTCTTGACTCCCTGCTCGTCCTCCACCTCACGGGCGGGGCGGTGTATGCGACAGACCCGACCAATGCGTGCCGCACTCTGCTCTACGACATCCATACGGGGTCCTGGGACCCTGCGCTCTGCGAGGCCGCCGAAGTCGACATCCACAGTCTTCCTGAGGTCCGCCGCTCTTCCGCACCGTTCGGACGCTATGCAGGGCGGATCGGCGCCCTTGTCGGCGTCCCGATCCGCGGTGTCATGGGCGACTCCCACGCGGCACTGTTCGGCCAGCGCTGCGAGCCAGGCACGGGCAAGGTGACCTTCGGGACCGGCTCCTCGATCATGATCCCCACACGCCGCGCGCCGGACGATCCCTCACCGGTGGACACGACCATCGGCTTCGTTCACGATGATGCGGTCACCTATGCGCGGGAGGGGAACGTCCTGGCTGCGGGCGCGGGCGTCGACGCGGCTGCCCGGTTCTTCGGATTCGGCACTGGCATAGACCTGGTGCGTGCGGCCGAAGGCGCGGACCGTACGCGTGTGGCCTATGTGCCGGCATTCTCCGGACTGGCCGCTCCATGGTGGGACCGTGACGCTGTAGGGATCCTGGTCGGACTGGAACGTCACACGACCGCTGCCGAGGTGGCGCGGGCCGTCGTGGAGTCCGTCGGCCACCAGATCGCCGACATCGTGGATGTGGTGCGCAGCGAGGGCACCGAACTCACTGTCTTGAGGGCTGACGGGGGTCTCACGCGCTCCGCCTCCTTCGTGCAGACCATGGCCGACATCCTCGATGTCTCGATCGAGACGTCGGACCAGAGCGACATCTCCGCCTACGGAGCGGCGAGGATGTGCGCCTTCGGGCTCGGAGAGCTCAACCGGTTCGACTCGGGCGAGGTGGCACGCGCCCGCCTCGACCCCCAGATCACGGAGTCGCGCCGCGCGGCGATGCGCTCCACATGGAAGACATCAGTCATGCGGTCACGCGGGTTCGCGGTGTCGCGGGAGGGAGATCACCGGTGAGCGATTCGAAGAGGACGAAGCCGTGGTGGCGGCGCCCCGCGGTCGGCTGGGTGCTGGTGTGGGTGGTCATCACCGTCATCGCAGTCGTGGGGACGCGGTTCTACACTCCGGGGACGGAACCGAGTTCGACGTCGGGCGAACAGGACATCGTCACCGACGTCGCCGGATATGCCGAGCAGGAGTTCTCCGCCTCGATCGTGCCCACGATCGAGCAGAACGCCCAGGACCTGCCGACGCTGGTCGAGGCCCTGGCAGCGGGCGCGGACGCGGCGGGCGACAAGTATGGCCACCGGTCCGGGGACTCCCCCTGGTCCTTCCCGGTCTCGGCGACGGGCACGATCGGCGAGGCCTCCTTCGGCGAGGTCGCCCTCTCCGTGGACGGTGTCTCGGGCGTGGAGATCGGCGTCCAGACGGGTCCCGCGATCAAGGGAACGGCCGTGCGGGATGCGGTGGGCACCATCACTTTCGGCATGTTCCAGAACCAGACGGCTTTCTCGCAGGTCGCGACCGAGCTTAACAACCAGGTCAAGGCAACGGTGTTCTCGGAGTACGACTTGGCTTCCATGCAAGGCCAGGAGGTCACGATCCTCGGAGCCTTCAGCTACGACGATCCCTCTCACATCCTGATCACCCCGGTGAGAGTGGAGGTGAAGTGACGATGGCCCGGACCGGCGGGGACGGTCAGACGACCGACACGAGCCGCGCGAGCGCGAGCGCCGGGGAGATCATCATGAGCGCCCGCAACGTCTCGAAGGTGTACGGAGGGACTCACGCGCTGCGCAATGTGGACTTCGATGTGTACCGCGGTGAGGTGACGGTGCTCTTGGGGGAGAACGGCGCCGGCAAGTCGACCCTCATGAAGATCATGTCCGGTGTGGAGAGTCCGACTGCGGGGAGCCTGGTCCTCAAGGGGCAGGAGATCGCTTTCGATTCGCCCACCGGCGCCGTGGACAGGGGAGTCGCGATCATCCACCAGGAGATGAACCTGTGCATGAACCTCTCGATCGCCCAGAACATCTTCCTGGGCCGCGAGGTGACGTCCCGCGGGATCGTCGATAGGAAGCAGCAAAATGAGCGGGCGAAGATTGCGCTGTCGCGGCTGGAGGAGGACATCCCCGCGACCACGCTGGTCGGCAATCTCCGCATGGGCCAGCAACAGCTGGTCGAGATCGCGAGGGCTCTGGAACAGAATGCCGAGATCCTCATCATGGACGAGCCGACGTCCGCTCTGTCCGTGGGCGAGGTTCGCATCCTGTTCAAGGTGATCCGGGATCTCACCGCGCATGGCGTGTCAGTCGTCTACATCTCGCACCACTTGGACGAGTGTCTGGAGATCGGCGATGAGGCTGTCGTCCTGCGCGATGGCTCCGTGGTCAACCACGGTCGGATGCGGGACATCGATATGGCCTGGATGGTGCGCAACATGGTGGGTCGTGACGAGGACCAGCTCTACGTCACCATCGGCACGAAGCCAGGGGAGGAGATCCTCAAGGTCGACCACCTGATCGTGGCCGATCCTCAGAACCGGTCGCGCACGGCGGTCGCCGATGTGTCGATGGATGTCCACCGCGGGGAGGTCATCGGGATATACGGCCTCATGGGCTCCGGACGGTCCGAACTGCTGGAGACACTCGCCGGACGGATCGCCCCGCAGAGCGGTCGAATTCTGTTCGAGGGTGAGGAGGTCACGAAGACCTCGATCGCGTCCCGCATCGGCAAGGGCATCTTCCTGGTACCCGAGGACCGCCAGCAGGACGGGCTGGTCCAAGGCCAGTCCGTGGGATTCAATCTGTCGATCGCCTCCGTCCTGGACTTCCTCAAGGGGCCCTGGGTATCGAAGAAGCTCGAGAAATCCCGCGTCGCGGACATCATGGGCCAGGTCCGTGTCAAGGCCTCGTCCCCGAAGGCCGTCATCGGCTCCTTGTCGGGTGGCAACCAGCAGAAGGTCGTCGTGGGCAAGGCCCTCATGACAGGTCCCGAACTGGTGCTTCTGGACGAACCGACACGGGGCATCGACATCGGCGCAAAGGCGGAGATCTTCCGTTTCATGGCCGAACTCGCCGAACAGGGCGTCGCCGTGGTCTTCTCCACGTCGGATATCTCAGAGGTCCTGACGTCGTGCTCCAAGGTGATGGTCCTCTCGCGCGGCAGGATCGCCGCGCAATTCACTCCGGAGGAGGCGACGCGGGAGAAGATCCTCGCCGCCGCCGACGACTCCCACGAAATCCTCGAGACCCAGGTTGGTGCAGAGCAATGACAACGCCGCAGAAGTCGCAGACCTCGCCGAAGTCGGAGAAGAAGAGATCCGTGTCCATCCTGTCGGACCGGACGATGGGCGAGTTCCTCATGGACCAGAGAGCATTCATCGCCCTCATCGTCCTGATCATCATCTTCGCCGTGCTCTCCGAGAACTTCTTGACGGGCTCGAATCTCATGACGATGACCCGCCATGTCGCCTACAACGCGCTGCTGGCCCTGGGCATGCTGCTCGTCATCATCACAGGAGGGATCGATCTGTCCGTCGGGGCGACTCTGGCGCTGTCCTCGGTCGTGGCCGGTGAGCTGTTGGGAGGGGTGAAGATCCCCTTCATCGATAAGACAGCCTACCCGTCGGTCCCAGTGGTGATCCTGGTGTGCGTCCTCGTCGGGGCCTTCGTCGGATGGCTCAACGGAGTGCTGATCACGAGGTTCAACATCGCCCCATTCATCGCGACACTCGGCATGATGTACATGGCTCGGGGTGCGGCGCTGCTGATCTCCAACGGAGCGACCTATCCGCACTTGGAAGGCGATCCCGCCTTGGGCAATACCGGTTTCGACTTCGTGGGACGCGACCGTGTGCTCGGGATCCCGACCCAAATCTGGTTGATGGTCATTGTCGCGATCGTCATCTGGTTCATCATCAACAAGTCGCCGTTCGGCTCTTGGCTGTATGCGACTGGCGGCAACGCAAGGGCTGCAAGCCTGTCGGGTGTTCCCGTCAAGACGGTGACTAGCCGCGTCTACATCATCTCCGGCATGCTCGCCGCGCTCGCGGGTCTGGTGGTGGCGTCAGAGCTGACGTCGGGCGGGCCCCAGCTGGGCAACGCCTTTGAGATGAACGCGATCGCCGCCGTCGTGATCGGCGGGGCGTCCTTGGCGGGTGGACGCGGCAGCGTCAAGGGCGCACTGATCGGCGCCTTCGTCATCGGATTCTTGTCCGACGGCCTGGTCCTGGTGGGAATCTCCTCCTTCTGGCAGACCTTCATCAAGGGCCTCGTCATCGTGCTGGCCGTCATGTTGGACCAGGCGCAGGAACGACTCAAGCAGTCCAGGGCGGCGGCGGCCGCTGCAGCGAGCGTGAAGGAGGACCGGGATAGGGGCGCTCTGGAGCAGGCGCCCGCCGCCAAATAGACAGGTGCGGTGGCGGGCGCAGGTCGACCGCCGTCCACATGTATGAGCCGGCATCCGACAGTGAACGTCCACCATCCGATGCCAGACGATCCACACAGAACACCAAGGAGAGGTGCCATGAGAAGTAAGAAGTTCGCGTTCACCGCAGTTGTCGCTGCAGCCGCGCTGTCCCTGATCGGGTGCTCGAGTGGCGGGGATGCCGCCGAGTCCACTGGGCAGTCGAGTGCGGGTCAAAGCGGGTCAACGACCTCGACGGGCAATCCTGACGCCGCGGGTGGCCTCATCGCGGTCATCACGCCGTCCCACGACAACCCGTTCTTCAAAGCCGAGGCGGATGCCGCTGTGGCGGAGGCGGAGTCGCTCGGATACAAGACCTCATCGAACTCCCACGACGATGACGCCAACAAGCAGTCCGAACTCATCGACACGGCCGTCTCCCAGGGAGCGGTCGCGATCATCTTGGACAACGCCGGCGCCGACGTCACCATCGGAGCCGTTCAGAAGGCCGTGGACGCGGGTGTCCCGGTGTTCCTCATCGATCGTGAGATCAACGAGGCCGGCATCGCGACCTCGCAAATCGTCGCCAACAACGCCCAGGGCGCGGAGCTGGCCGGTGCGGCTTTCGCCGAGGCGCTCGACGGCAAGGGCACCTACGCCGAGTTGCTCGGGCTGGAGACGGACACGAATGCGCAGGTTCGTTCGGACGCTTACCACGGCATCATCGACCAATACCCGGACATGAAGATGGTCGCCCAGGAGACGGCGAACTGGGATCAGCAGGAGGCCTTCCAGAAGGTCGAGACGATCTTGCAGCAGTACCCGGACCTCAATGGCATCATCTCCGGCAATGACACAATGGCTGTGGGTGCGGCGGCCGCCGTGGCCGCAGCGGGCCGAGCCGGCGACGTGAAGATCGTGGGCCTGGACGGTTCGCCCGACGCGGTCGACCAGATCAAGTCCGGAGGCATGGTCGCCACGGCTATGCAACCTGCGGTGCAGATCGCGAAGATGGCGGTCGAACAGGCCGACCAGTACTTCAAGACTGGGTCGACCGGCCAGGAGGAGAAGCAGCTGGTCGACTGCGTCCTCATCGATTCCTCGAACGCCGACAAGTACACGCTGTTCGAGGTCGGGGACTGACGAGGCGCATGGCGGGGGCCGCGGGCTTCGGACGGCCCGCAGCCCCCGCCACTCCCGTCCAGTACGATGTGCAAGGTGACGGCCCTGTCAGGAACGGGCTGCGCCGACGTTGGCAAGCACGGCGGAGATTCGCGCATCTTTGGGGAGGAAGGAAACGACCACGTCAGGCACCATCGCTTCTTCCCTGGACTCGACCGCTGGCATATCGCCAGACCAGCTGAGGACCATCGTCCGAGTCGCTCAGATGTATCACGAGAAGGGCATGAAGCAACAGGAGATCGCTTCGCGCCGGGGCCTCTCCCAGGCCGGTGTGTCCCGCCTGCTCAAGCAAGCGCAGGACCTGGGGCTAGTCCGCACGGTCGTGAGCGTCCCCCCGGAGGTCCATCCCGAACTCGAGGAACGCCTGGAGGAGAGATACGGCCTGGACCAGGTGGTGCTGGTGGCGACCGAATCGGATGCGGACCTGATGTATGGACGCTTGGGGAATGCGGCAGCGCGTTGTCTGGAGTCCACAGTGCGGGCCCGTGACGTCATCGGGGTGTCCTCATGGAGCGAGTCGCTGCTCAGGGCAGCGCGCGCCATGGGGTCCACGGCGAACGTCTCTGCGACTTCGATCGTGCAGTTGGTCGGTGGTATGGGGAACACCGAAGTCCAAGTCCTGGCGACGCAGATCATGCAGCTGCTGTCGACTAGGTTGAAGGCGGAGCCGGTGTTCATGCTGACTCCCGCTGTCATGGGCTCGCCTTTCGCAGCGCAGACCCTGCGGGAGGACCCGACGTTCGTCAAGGTCTCCGATATCTGGGACACCGTCACGGTTGCAGTGTTTGGCGTCGGGGCCATCACCCCTTCGGCGTTGCTGGCCCGCTCGGGCAACAGCTTCCGAGAGGGGGATCGGGAGCGCCTGGCGGAAGCGGGTGCTGTGGGGGACGTGTGCCTGCGGTACTTCGACGCTCAGGGGACACCGGTTGTCGGCGACTTCGATGATTGCGCGATGTCGATCACTCGTGAGCAACTCCTGCGCGTTCCGCGCAGACTGGCCGTAGCCGGAGGCGAGAAGAAGTACGACGCGATTCGGGGGTGCCTGTTGGGAGGGTGGGCGACGTCCCTCATCACCGACGCGGAGACGGCGGAGCGACTGGCCGACGAGTAGGCGGCTGGGCGCCGTCGACGGCCAGGAAGACAGTGGACGCATCTAGTGGGTCGGCCTCGTGGGCAGTGCCCTTTCCGTCGCGATGGATGAGGGCGGCGCCGCTGACGCGGCGCGCGTGCGCGGGTCGGTGAGGCCCGGCTGAGTTGTGGACAGGTGTGGCCAGAGAGGGTCACACCAGGAGGAGGCATCATGTTGAAGGGAATCGACCCCCGGCTCCACGCGGAGCTGTTGTACGTGCTGGCACGGATGGGGCACGGGGACCGGCTGGCAATCGTCGACCGGAACTTCCCAGCGGAGTCATTGGGACGGGAAGTCGTCAGACTGGACGGACTCGACCTGTGCACAGCGTTGGAGGTGGTGCTCTCGGTCTTCCCGATCGACCACTTTGTGCCGGAGCCGGTGGGCGTCATGCTCGACGTCGATCTTCCTGGCATTCGCCCCGAAGTTCAGGTGGAGGCGATCGCGCTGATGGAGAAGGCTGAGGGGCGGGCCCTCGGCGTCGAGGGCATTGAGCGCTTTGACTTCTACGAGCGCACGAAAGGCTGCTTCGCGGTCCTCACCACCACGGAGGACCGGCCCTACGGGTGCGTCATGCTCACCAAGGGCGTCGTCTTCTAGGACCGTTATAGGTGCGCATCGTGTCGACGAGGGTCGGCGGAGGGAGGAGCCATGGCCAGGGTGGTCGTTGTCGGCTCGATCAATCAGGACGTCGTGGTCGGGTGCCCGCGGGCGCCACTGATCGGGGAGACGGTGCACGGGACCTCGCTCGACTACTTTCCTGGGGGGAAGGGCTCGAACCAGGCGGTCGCGGCCGCGCGCTACGGCGCGCCTGTCACTTTCGTGGGCTGTGTGGGAGCCGACGGTGCGGGAGCACTCATGCTGCGCACCTTGGACGAGGCGGGGATAGATCGGACGGGCGTGCGGGTGGCGCCCGGTGTTGCGACCGGGACGGCGCTCATCACCGTGGAGACGGCAGGTGGCAACTCGATCGTGGTCGTCCCGGGCGCCAACGAGGAGGTCAGCCCGGTAGACGCGCGGATCCTCGCGGAGAGGGCCTTCGGCGCGGGCGACATCCTGGTATGCCAGTTGGAGATCCCACGCGCTGCCGTGTCCGCTGCCCTGACGACAGGTCACCGAGCGGGGATGACGACAGTCCTCAACGCCGCTCCTGGCGAAGACGTCCGGAACCTCCTGGCCGAGGTCGACGTGCTGGTCGTCAACGAGACGGAGATCCAGCCCAACATCGGCGGGGATTTCGCCGACCGCCATGAGCTGCAGGGCCGCATCGCCGCGCTCTCTCACTCCCACGACACGGCGGTCGTGGTGACGTTGGGCGCCGAGGGGTGCGTGGCGGTCGGCAGGGGCATCGACATAGACGCGCCTGCCCCTGCGGCCCGGGTTCTCGATACGACGGGCGCTGGCGATACCTTCGTCGGTGTTCTGGCCGCCTGTCTAGCCGAGGGCGGCGACCTGCCGACATCCGTCCGCCATGCGATGGCCGCGGGTACGTTGTCGACGACGCGGAGAGGGGCGCAGACGGGCATGCCGACCCGAGCCGACGTTGCCACCTTCGAGCGCGAACTCGATGGCGATTGACCATGGGACGATCCGGGCCGGCGGCGAAGTCGAGCTCATGATGCGTGCGAACTTTGGGGACGTCATGAAGAAGAAGGCGTATGGGCAGGTCATGCCGCTTTCTGGCCCTCTGCGAGACATGCGCAGTTCAACCCGTGAGGTTCGCCACGGGACTTGATCTGGACGACTCGTCGAACGTGGGCGCAAGCCTCACGCGCTGTTCGCATTCGGTCGACGAGCGTGCGGATCTCTTCCCAGGACAGCGGGAACCGAAGGGTCAGCCGGACGGGGCGAGCGGCCGGGTCTGTTCCGTCCCGGCGCCGATGACGACGATCGCCGAGGACGGCGCCGGCCACGCGGGCCGCCCTCGTGAATGGCGGTTCGGGGGAGACTCTGACCAGGGCGGCCCCGCTGCCGCGGGGCGCCGGGAGTGAGGTCGAGGGGCTCGCGGCCCTCCACGCGCGGACGGAGCGGATACGCAGGTCGCGGCGATCGGAGACATGCTGATGACACCTACTCCGGTGGGCCTCCGCCATCGGGGCGCAGGCGGTCGAGCAACTGGGGGACCTGGACGGTGACCGTCTCCCACAGCCAATCGTCGTTCATGGCCCGGTATCCGTGATGTGCGGCGAAGTTCCGCATGGCGGAGACGCCGCGCCGTTCATCGTCGGTCACGCGGGACAGGAGTTCTGCGTGGTCGTCGTCCTCGAAAAGCGCGGCCAGGCGGATGACGACCATCGAGGCCTGGTCGTAGTGCGCGGCCCCGTCGTGGAACCCGGCACGTCCAGCGCCTCTGATGGCGGTCACGCGCGCGTCGATGCGGTCCAACTCCTGGTCGAAGAGCTCGCGTGCAGACGGGGGCGCCGGAACGGATGGCGGGTGCCGCCGCGAAGGGCTGAGCCGCGGCCTGGGAGTGAATCGTTGTCCTGCCCGGGGGGCCCTCGTATCGCGGTCCTCGCTCACAGGGCCACCGCCGTTGCCCGGATGTGCTCCATCCCCGGCCGACCGCCACTGTCGATGACGACGTCGACGGGGAACCCGAGGAGTTCCTGGGCATGTGAGGCGAAGGCCCCGATGTCGAGGTAGCTCCGGTCCGCATCGACGTCGACGAGCAGGTCGATGTCCGAGGAGTGGTGGTCATCCCCGCGTGCCACCGATCCGAAGACCCGGAGGTCCCTCACCCCGTATCGCATTCCCAGATCGATGAGTTCGTCCGCGTGGCGGGCCAGTGCGAGTGAGGGTCGGTAGTCGGCGGCGCTGAGCAGCCGCTCCAGCTTCTCGGCGGAGATCGGACGTGTCCCGGCCTCGATCGCGGCGATGTTCGACTGCCGCAGGCCGACCGCCTCGGCCAGCGCGCGCTGGGTCATCGCGCTGTCCGTCCTGGCCTCGCGGACGAGGACTCCGGCTGCCGTCTCCATACCAGTGATGGTATCTCGTGGTCTGTGCGTGGACCACTCGTCGGCATCGTGGCGGGCGACCAGGACGGCCTCGTCACTGCGGCGCGCCGGACCGGTAGCGTGGTCGTGCGGGAACTTGAGGTCGCGACGCTCGTCGGCGCGTTGCGACCCGCATTTCCTGCAGCCGGGCGGTGCGAGTGGCGAAGCCGGTGCGGGAACTTGAGGTCGCAATGCTCGCCGGCGCGTTGCGACCCACATTTCCAATGTGCTCCGGCCTGGCGGTCCTGCTGCGGACCGGCTGGATGATGACTCCGCAGGGACGGCGGGGAGCGGCCGACCGCTCCCGCAAGCGCCGCAGGAGGGGCGCGTTCGAGCCTGTCAACGAGTGGCCCGACGAGCCGTACCTCCGGATCCCCGACGGCCGTTGGCGCCAGGTGGTGCGCGAGGAGGACCACTCCGAGGCCCTGGCCCCGGTCGTCCAGCGGGGGTGGAGGAATCCGGTGGTGGCGGCCCTGCGCTCGGCCGTCGACGTCCGCCCGCGCTCGCGGGCCCGGATCGTCGGTGTGGAGGTCGACGGGCGCCGCATCGGCGTCCTCAACGACATCCAGTCGAGGAACATGTTGCCCCTGGTCCAGGCGGTCGAGGCGAGCGGGTGGCTCGCGGTCGTGCGCGCCGAGGTCGACGGCACGGTGCTCATCCCCCAGGTCGTCGTGAGCTGCCAGACCGCGGACGAGGTGCCGACGGGGTGGTGGGCGACGAACGGGGTCGAGGTGCCGCGTGGGGGAGCCGGCGATGCCTCCGTCGATGTGGACGCTGACGCCGACCGCGAGGAGCGGCCTCGATCCGATGACACCGCGCGTTTCGCGCCCCCGTCCACGCCGGAGGCGGATCCCCGCGGGGAGTGACGCCGATCGACGAGGGCGGCGCCGGCTTGGCGGCGCGGTCTTCGTCTCCGCAGCTCCGAAACGGCTCCGCGGGTGTGAGGTGAGGCATCTGTGTGCCATATTGTGGCGAACTGGAGCCGCTTGATATTCTCGGATCTGGCTGAAAGATGCCGGTCGATGGTTGATTTACTCGCTCCCTGCGCGACCTACGCGACGATCTGGACCTTGACCTGTGTGAAATTGTGGAATAAATTGGGATGCGTCCACATCGGAGACGAAAGGTGTGGTCGCCTGTTGTGAACTGTGGCGGCAGAGGTGCCGACATGTCGACAAAGGAGTGAACATGGCGAGTGGTGGAGCGGCGTCATCGACCGCGAGCGGTCCTGATGCCAGCGCCCTGGCGGCGGGCGAGCAGCCGTCCCCGGTGAAGCGGCGGTGGTGGGAGCGAATCCCCCATACCTACGTCATCCTCTTCGTGATGATGGTCCTGGCGGCCATCATGACGTACATCATCCCGGCCGGCGCCTACGACCGCGTCGAGGTCGAGGGGCTGTCGAAGCCCGCGATCGATCCGAACAGCTTCCACGCCGTCGACGCCGCGCACACCAGCTTCTTCGGGCTGTTCACCGCGATCCCGGATGGCATGGTCGGGGCGGCGTCCATCATCTTCTTGATCCTGCTGTCGACGGCGGCGTTCACCGTCATCAACGAGACCGGCGCGCTGAGCGGCGGGATCGCCGTGCTCCTGAGCAAGATCGAACATGCGAACGTGCCCAAGGTCCTCGTCATCTGGATCGTGACCTTCCTGTTCTCCGGCCTCGGGGTGATCGTCGGACCGGAGATCCAGATCCCCTTCACGATCTTCGGCATCACGATCGCCCTGGGCCTGGGATACGACCTGATCGTCGGCCTGGCCATGATCCTGGGCGGCGGATACGTCGGCTTCGCCTTCGGGCCGATCAACGCCTCGATCCTGGGGACGGCGCAGTCCGTGGTCGGCCTGCCGATCTTCTCCGGGCAGGGCCTGCGGTGGCTCCTGTGGCTGGCCGCCACCATCGTCATGGCGATCATGACGTCGCTCTACGCACGCAAGATCACGCGGAACCCCTCCAAGAGCCTGGTCAAGGACGTCGACCCCAAGGGCCTGGACCTGACGGCCGGCGCGCGGGGCGTCAAGCTGACCGGGCGCCACTACCTGACACTGGTCGTCCTCCTGCTGATGTTCGCCGCGATCATCGTCGGAGCGAGCAAGTTCAGCTGGTACCTCACCGAGATGTCGGCGGTGTTCGTCATCGGCGGTCTGGCAGCCGGGTACGCCTCGGGCCTGTCGACCCGCCAGATCATCGACGCGGAGGTCCGCGGCGTCTCCCAGGCGGCCCCCATCGCTATCATCCTCGGTCTGGCGCGCGCCACCCAGGTCATCCTGGAGAACGGCAACATCATGGACACGATCATCCATGCGCTCTCCGGCCTGGTGGGCGATCAGAACTCCGTCGTCGCCGCGATCCTCATCTCGATCATCACCGCGATCATCCACTTCTTCATCCCGTCCGGCTCCGGTTTGGCCGTGGCCGTCATGCCGATCCTCGGTCCCCTCGGACACCTGTCGGGACTCAGCCAGCAGGCCACCGTCCTGGCCTTCCAGATCGGGGCGACGGTGCCGAACTGGATCTACCCCACGGTCGGGGCGACCATGGCGATGATCGGCATCGCCCGCGTTCCGTTCGACCGGTGGCTGCGGTTCGGACTCAAGCTCGTCGGCGTGATGTTCCTCCTGTCGTGGATCTTCTTGGGGATCGCGGTGGTCATCGGGTACTGAACCACACGGCGACCGGGTGCAGTCGGCGCGCAGCGCCATCATTCGTTGAGAGGAACAGGAAGCAATGAGCAAGTATGCGGAAGAGAAGTCAGAGGTCTGCCGGATCGCCAAGAAGGCGTATTCGGAGAAGCTGATGGCGGGCACGTCGGGGAACGTCGCGATGTTCGTCCCGGAGGACGGCGTCATGGTGGTGACGCCGTCGAGCCTGGACTACGGCCTCATGACGGAGGACGACATCGTCGTCATCGACCTCGACGGGAACGCCGTGGAGGGGGAGCGCCGGCCGACTTCCGAATGGCGGATGCACGCCGCGATCTTCACGGCGCGCGAGGACCTCACCTGCTCGGTGCACACGCACTCGCCGCGCGCGACGGCCTTCGCCGTCGTCCACCGGCCGATCCCCGTGATCCTCGTCGAGATGATGCCCTACATCGGGGGCGACATCCCCCTGGCGAAGTTCGCGCTCATGGGGACCCAGGAGCTCGCCGACGAGGTCGTCAAGGCCCTGGTGCGGCGCAATGCGTGCCTGATGGAGAACCACGGCGTCGTCGCGGTCGGCACGAACATCGACCAGGCCTACACGCGCGCCGTCTACGTCGAGGACGCGGCGAAGATCTACCACTTCGCGCTGCAGGTGGGCGATCCGCAGCTGCTCCCCGACGACGCGATGGCCGCGCTGCGCGCCCGCTACAACCTGCCCGAGTGAGCGGGGTGAGGATCGATGGCAGTGAGTGAACTGGTTCTTCCGCAGAAGAACTTCTTCGGCGAGGGCGCCGTCGGCAGGATCGCCGGCGAACTCGTCCGGAGCGGCATCCGCACGGCGCTCCTGGTCTCGGATCGTGGCGTGGGCTCGAGCGGCCTCCTCGACCGCATCGCCGCCCCCTTCACCGAGGCCGGCATCGCGCTCTCCACCGACGCCGGGCTCTCCGGCGAGCCGACGGTGAGCGAGGTCCTCCGCGTGTCCGAGCTGGTGGCGTCCAGCGGCGCCGAGGCCCTGATCGGTGTCGGCGGAGGCTCTGTCATGGACCTGACCAAGGCGGCGGCGCTGACGGCGACGAACGGCCCCGACCTGCGCCGGCGGGTGGGCTACAACCGGCATGAGGTCGATCCCGTTCCGTTCTTCCTGGTGAGCACGGCGGCGGGAACGGCGGCGGAGCTGTCGCGGGCGTTCCTCATCACCGACGACTCGGTCGGCGAGAAGCTGGTGTTCAAGGACGATCGGGCGCTGGCGGCGGCGACGGCATGCGACGCGCAGCTGATGACCGGCCTTCCCGCGTCGGTGACGGCCGCGGGCGGGATGGACGCCCTGGCCCATTCCCTGGAGGGGTACCTCGGCAGGAAGTCCTGGGGACTGAGCCGCGTGTTCGCCGTCCAGGCGGCGCGTCTGGTCCTGGACAACCTGCCGGCCGCCCTCGCCACGCCCACGGACATCGGGCGCCGGGAGGCGCTGATCCACGCGCAGACGCTGGCGGGGCTGTCATTGGGGTCGGCCGGAGTGGGGATGGGCCACGCGATCGGCCACCCGCTGGGATCCCGCACGCATCTGGCGCACGGGCGGGCCGTCGGGATGCTCCTGCCCTACGTGTTGGAGTACACCTTCGCGGCGCTGCCCGAGGCGGCCGACCGGTTGGCCCGTGACCTGTGCGGGCCGGCGGGCACGCCGCGGGACGTCGTGACGGCGGTCGGCGACCTGGCCGCGGCCGTGGGCGTCGCCCGGCCGGGCGACGGCGCGCCGTTGTCCGACGCGGACATCGAGGGGATCGTCGACCATGCGGGG
>JAFAAX010000166.1 GCA_023426345.1 Actinomycetes bacterium | reverse complement strand
CCGGGGGGGGGGCCCTGCGCCCCGGGGGCCCCCTGGCGCCGCCCCGGGGGGGGGGGGCGCCGCCCCCCCCCCCCGGGGCCCCTTCTTTGATAGAGCACCGAAGTGACTTCTCGTCGACAGCCGTCCCGCCCCCACGGGGCCCCTTCACATCCGCTCCCTCTTTCGTCCGCTCCCTCCCTCTCCCTCTTCCGCGACTTCGGTTCTCTTTGCCCGTGACTTCGGTGCTCTTCTCCCGTGACTTCGGTGCTTGTGGCGCGTTGGTCCGCGGGGTGGCCTCCCGTGTGGGTGGGAGCGAGGGGGCTGTCCGCGATGGTGGGCGCATGAGAGATCGCTTCCCCGCGCGGGGCGGTCCCCCTCGTGTCCGAGCACCCGCGCCCGCGCCGGCGCCGCCCTCGTCAATCGACGCGGAGACCGAACTCGCCGGGAAAGAGCACCGAACTCGCTGGGAAAGAGCACCGAAGTCGCGGGAGAAGAGCACCGAAGTCGCGGGCGGAGGCGTATCAGAGGCGGGGGAGCAGCCAGTCGATCGAGGACAGCAGCGCTTCCACGTCGGCGACCTCAGTGGCGGGGAACGTCGCGATGCGCAGCTGGTTGCGCCCGAGCTTGCGGTAGGGCTCGACGTCGACGATCCCCGAGGCGCGCAGCGTGGCGGCCAGCCGTGCGGCATCGACCTCGGGGACGAAGTCGACGGTGACGACCACCGGCGAGCGCCACTGCGGGACGTCGACGAAGGGCGTCGCCGCCTCGCAGCGCTCGGCCCAGTCGTACACGAGGCCGGAGCAGGCGCGCGAGCGCGCCTCCATCGCTGCCAGTCCTCCCTGGTCGAGCATCCAGGCGATCTGCTCGCGCAACATCACCAGAGTGGCGATCGCCGGCGTGTTGAGCGTCTGATCCTTCTGCGAGTTCTCGATGGCCAGCTGGAGATCGAGGATCTGGGGGATCCACCGGTCGGCCGCGTCGTGGAGCTCCCGCGCGCGCGCCTGGGCGGCGGGAGACAGCAACGCGAGCCAGAGCCCGCCGTCGGAGGCGAAGCACTTCTGCGGGGCGAAGTAGTAGGCGTCTGTCATCGACACGTCGACGTCGACCCCGCCGGCGATCGACGTGGCGTCGACCACGGTGAGGGCCTCCGCCTCCTCCGCCCGATAGACCGGCGACAGGGCTCCCGTCGAGGTCTCGTGATGGGGATACGCCCACACGTCGGCTGGGGGCAGCCCGTCGGATGCGGGAGCGCCCTCGTCCAGGCGGGCCACGGACCCCGCGGGCGCCGAGACGACACCGGAGGGGGCGAGGAACGGCGCGGCGGAGGTCTCGTCGGCGAACTTCTGGCCGAACTCCCCGAAGACGGCGTGGGCGGCGCGGCGGCGCACCAGTGAGGCGGTGGCGACGGCCCAGAACGCGGTGGTCCCTCCGTCTCCCAGCGCCACGGTCCAGCCCTCGGGGAGGGTGAAGAACTCGGCGAGCCCGCGCCGGATGTCGGCGACGACCCCGCGCACCGGCGCCTGGCGGTGGGAGGTCCCCATGAGCAGAGGCCGGGACAAGGCCTGGATCTGGGCGTCGCGGATGCGCGAGGGACCGCACCCGAACCGTCCGTCGCGGGGGCGCAGGGACTCGGGGACGAGAGGCAGGACATCGGCCATGACGGCAATCTAGACGCGTCGCGTCCGCCGTCGCCGGGCCGTCCGAGGCGACGGGCGGTCCCCGACGGGGCGGGGCCCTATCCTTGGACGAGGACCAGGCAGCGCGCATGCGCGGAGAGGGGGGAGTCGTGGGCGACCTCATCGACACCACCGAGATGTACCTCAAGTCCGTCTATGAGTTGGAAGAGGACGGCGTGACGCCCCTGCGTGCCCGGATCGTGGACCGGCTGGGCCACTCGGGGCCCACCGTGTCCCAGACGGTGGCCCGCATGGAGCGCGACGGGCTGCTGCACGTGCTGGGAGACCGCCGCCTGGAGCTCACGGCCGAGGGGCGCGCCCGAGCCGTGGAGGTGATGCGCAAGCACCGGTTGGCGGAGCGCCTTCTGCTCGACGTCATCGGCTTGAGCTGGGGGGAGATCCACGACGAGGCCTGCCGGTGGGAGCACGTGATGTCCGATCAGGTCGAGAAGAGCCTGCTCACGCTCTTGGAGGATCCGACGCTGGACCCCTTCGGCAACCCGGTCCCGGGCTCGGGCGCCCCCTTCGCCGGCCAGTCCGCCGAGGTCGTCGGCCGCGCCGCGGACCACGTCGACGTGCGGGTCGTGCGGATCGGCGAACCCATCCAGGCCGATCCGCCGTTGATTCGGGAATTCGAGGCTGCCGGAATTCGTCCGGGGAGCAGGGTGCGCCTCGTCGATGCGCCGGATGAGATGTGGATCACTCTTCTGGATGGAGAGGGCCGGTCCGTCGAGTCGTCGAGGGTGGAAATGCCCGGGTCGCTGCGGGCGCACCTCTTCGTCGAGCCACTGGACTGACACCTTCTGGACACCGGCCGTGCGGCATGCCGTTATCGAGACGTGACATTTCGACGTCCGTCCCGCTAATGTGTTCCTCGGTTGCATCGCAGCCAGCCGACCACCGGCACCGAAGCCGGACCACGGTGGTGACGGTTCAACATTGTCCGGCGCGGGGGAACCAAGTCAAGTCGACCATCACTGGTCTTGGGGTGAAGTCCGGGAAACCGGACCGGGCTCTCCTGCCCGAATCCGACAGCTGACCTCGCAGGTTCAACAAGGAGTTCACAACACAGGTGGCAACTGCGAAAACTGCGCCGCGGCACCGCAAGGCCCGCCGTCCCATGGCGCCCCTGTCCGATCTGACCAGCACTCTCAACCTCACTCCCGCCCGGGGGACGGCCGTCATGTCGGTGACGGGGCTCGCGATCACCGCCGCCGTCGCCGGCGTGGCGCAGGCGGCGCCGACAGCGTCGACGGATCCCGCCGTCCTCACCCCCGCCGCGCATCTGACGACCCTGCCCACCACGGTGTCCGTCCCGGACATCTCCTGGGCTTCCGAGGACGTCGACACCGACGGCCTGGAGGTCACCGCGGAGGCCCCGGCTCCCGAGCCGGAGCCCGTCGTCACTGAGACCGCCACCACCACCGGTGCCGAGGTGGCGGCCGCCACGGAGTCCACCGCCACGGCGGCGGTGTCCATTCCGACCAATGTCGCCGGCGGCTCGATCGTCGGCATCGCCTACTCGCTGCTCGGCATCCCCTACGCCTACGGCGGCGCCTCCACGGCAGGAGCCGACTGCTCCGGCTTCACCCAGATGGTCTATGCGGCGGCGGGGATCTCGATCCCGCGGACGTCGTACGCCCAGGAGGCGGGGGGGACCATCATCCCCGCCTCGGAGGCCGTTCCCGGCGATCTGCTCTCGTGGGGCTACCACGTCGCGATCTACATCGGCGACGGCATGATGATCGACTCCTCCACTCCCGGCACCTACACCTCGGTGCGGGCGATCTGGGGCTCGCCGGTCTACGTGCGGTACTGAACGGGGACCCCTCGGTTTTGTCTCTGTCGGGGCGGGTCGGGCCAACGGGCCCGGCCCGCCTTCCGCATTCCCGGGCGAAGAGAGGCGGGGTGACCTGCGCGATATCCGGTCGGCAGGGCACAATGGAGTCACAACCTCGTCGAAGGAGGAGATCATGGCTTCCACCGATGTGATCCTGGTCGGAGCGGACGGCTCGACGGAGAGCCTGGCCGCCGTCGCCTGGGCGGCCGATCGGGCGTTGCGCACCGGGGCCCGTCTGCACATCATCTGCACGTACGCGTTGGCCTCGTACTCAGCGGCGGCCCTGGACGGCGGGTACGCCGTGCTCGATGATGAGGCGCTGCGCCAGGGCGCCCAACAGGTCGTCGACGAGGCCGTCACCCACGCCCGCCAGCGCGGGGACGTGCGCGTCAGCGGCTCGGTCGAACCGGGCGACCCCGCGGCCGTCCTCGTCGAGATGTCGCGCGAGGTCTCGTTGGTCGTCGTCGGCTCCCGCGGGGGAGGAGGGTTCGCCGACCGCCTCCTCGGCACGGTGTCCTCGGCGTTGCCGGCGCACGCGAAGTGCCCGGTCGTCGTGGTGCCCCGGCGTACCTCCGGGAAGGCATTCACGCCCGTCGAGCGGATCGTCGTCGGCACGGACGGCTCCGACGTCGCGTCCTCCGCGCTGCGCACCGCGATCGACGAGGCCCAGGTGTGGGGGGCGAATCTCACGGCCGTGTCGGCGATCCCCATCGCCTCCGGCGGCGGCATGATGTCGTGGCTGCCGACCTCTGTCGACCGCGACGCGCTGTTCAAGGAGGTCCGCCAGGGCCTGGACAATGCCATCGCCTCCGCGTTGGATGGGCGCGACCTCAAGGTCGCGCGCCATGCACTCGACGGCAACGCGGCGTCGCTGCTCATCGAGTTCTCCACCGCCGTCGATCTGCTGGTCGTCGGCACGCGCGGACGCGGGGGCTTCGCCGGTGTCCTCCTGGGCTCGACGTCGCAGATGGTGCTCGGCCATTCGACGTGCCCCGTGATGATCGTCCCCTCGACCCACACGGATCGGACGCCCGACCCCGGCGCCCGGTGGGAGCGCCGCTGAGTCTCCATGGACGAGGGCGGCCCCGGGGGCCGGGTGGGCGCCGATGCGTGCCGTCCCGGGGTCGCGCGGTGCCCGGTCGTCCGGCCTCCTCGGGACGCCACGCGCCCGGGTGCTAGGCTGATCCCTGCGTTCCGCGGGGTCGCATCGGTCGTCGTGGTCGAGCTGACCCGGGACCTGCCCTCGTAGCTCAGGGGATAGAGCACCGCTCTCCTAAAGCGGGTGTCGCGCGTTCGAATCGCGCCGGGGGCACAAGTTGCGGGTCGGCATGATAGTGCCGAAAATGTGGCGTCATGCATGTGCGCGTGCCTCCGGATCGGTGGGGTGGATGTTCTGTTGTGGACGCTGAGCGGTTGTAGGCACCGATCCCATGGGCGTCATCGGGGGAGCCGAGGAGTGCATGTAGACCTGTGTGGTGCGCGCAGCGTGCGCACCGTCCAGATCGTCCCGACGCTTCCCGAACTCTCGGTCGACGAATGACCGTGAAGGGGAATCTGATGACCACGGATGAGCCAGACTTCGACGTTCAGGATTTCTCCGACCTCTTGAGGACGCTACCGAAGCACCTGCCGATCTCGGACGCCTTCGAGGTTGCCGACCCCCAGAAGCAAGGGCATTGGTGGACGTCGCAGCGTGAACATATGAGTGAGTGGTTTGCGGTGCAGGCGACGACCGGCGAGGGCTCGTTCACGCGAAACCAGGGCAATCGTTCCGCTCGGCGGACGTATCAGCGCCTCGGGCACGCCGAGGGCCTCGTGTGGATCGCCGAAGCGCTCGGAGCAGACTCCAACCGCGTCCAAGCCGCTGTCGATGCAGCGCTGGCCGAGCCGAACCGGAGGCGTCGCCCTGCTATCGTCCGCCATCACCTCCCGTGGAGCGCTATCAGTGTGCTCGCGGCGCGACACCTCCCACGACGATCGTGAATGCGAGGTGACTCGTGTCACCATGAGCGTGTCTCGTCAGATGATGGACATCGCGGATTGAGACACGCTCCCGCGCGTCGTCGTCAGGAGCGCATTGTGTCCCGACGAAGTCCGCGGGCCCAGGACGTCAGGCGCCTCTTCACGGCGTCGAGGTCTTCGGCCGAAACCCGGTATACGCGGACCTCTTCGGGCTGGATGCGATCCACCCGGTCCAGGCATTGCGCAAACGATGGGGGATCGAAACCAGGGTCGGCGTTGCGCGCGAGTTCGAGGAGTTCGGTGTCCGTGTAGCGGCCGGTGCGGCGGATGGCGTCGACATCGAGATAGTCGCGTGTCTCGGCGCGGGAGAACAAGGCCGCGATCTTGTTGCCCACGGCGTCGTTGATGTCGAGGACGGGTCCGACCTCCAGACCCACCGGTGGATGTTCCCTCCAGTCGACTCCCATGTCGATGCCCAGGGTGTGACCCTCGGCGTCGGTGACATTCAACTGGGCGAACGTGTCGGTGTGCCTCCTCGTCTCCACGGTGTAGCCGACTTCTCGGAGTGCTGTGAGAACACGGTCGACGGCGGCCGGGAACGCGGGGAGCTCCGCCTGAACGGTGAAGAGGTCGATATCCTCGGTGGGTCGATCGATCAGGCCGTGTTCGCGGATCGCACCGGAGCCCGCCAAGGCGAATCCCGCATCAGCTCCAGCGGCGTCCAACGCCAGCCGCGTGATCTGACGCTGCTGCGCGCGGCCGTCGTTCACGAGTGGGTCCGGAGTTCGGGGAATCGTCCTTCCCAGAGGTCTCGGACCCGCAGGTCCATGTTGAGGACAGGCCACGTCTCGACGAGGCGTTCGGCGTTGAGGAGGCGCTGTTGCTCGTCGAGGGTTCCTTCGGCGAGCAACGCCTGGTAGGCCATGCGGCGCCAGCCGAGCACAGCGATGTCGACGCCGAGACGGTCGGCCTGCCAGCGCACGGCGTGGGGGAGGTCGATGCGGCCGTCGTAGGGGCCGTGGAGTTCGTCGAGGGAGGTGGGTGCGTCATAGGGCTTGACGTTGCGGTACCGGATGCGGGTCGTCGTCGTGGCGTTCATCGTGTCCTCCCCTTTCCGATGCCAGAGTACCCACGGAGATGGGCGACGGACAGGGGTCGCGGGTGTCGCGCGTTCGAATCGCGCCGGGGGCACAGGCAGTGGGGGAGGCCGAGCGGCGTTCTCCCCGGCCGCGCCGGGATCGGCCAGAATCCGCCAGGCGGCGCAGGGATCCGCCAGGGCGCGCCCTCGAGCGCCGAGGCGCCTCCTGCGCTCGGGCCCTACCCTGTGCCTATGACGTTCCCGACGACGCTGCCGCCGCCCACTCACGCGCCGCTGCGCGGGGGACCCGTCCTGCGGTGGGGGATCATCGGCCCGGGGCGGATCGCCCGTGACTGGGCCCGTGCGGTCCTCGCCCACACCGATCAGCGGATCGTCGCGGTCGGTTCGAACACCCCGGGCCGCGCCGAGGCCTTCGCCTGCGGCTTCGGCATCGAGCGCGTCCACAGCAGCCACCGCGCTCTGCTGGAGGACCCGGAGGTGGACGCGGTCTATGTGGCGACGGTCAACTCGGGCCACGTCGCCGACGCGCTGGCGGCGATCGAGGCCGGTACGCCCGTCCTGGTCGAGAAGCCGTTGGCGACCAGCGCGGCCGAGGCGCTGCGGATCGTCCACGCCGCCCGCGAGGCCGGCGTGTTCGTCCAAGAGGCGATGTGGACGCGCTTCCTGCCCCAGACCACCGTCGTCGATCGGCTCCTCGCGGACGGCGCGCTCGGCGGGGTCGCGGGCGCGTCGGCGGACTTCGGTGGAGTCGTGCCCTTCGACCCGGCCTCCCGCCTGTTCGATCCCGATGCGGGCGGGGGAGTGCTTCTGGACATCGGGGTGTACTGCGTGTGGTGGGACCTCTTCGCGGTCGGCGGCCCGGCGTCGCCGGACCTCCTCCCGGCGATCCATGCCGTGGGCGCCTGCGCGCCGAGCGGCGTCGATGACGACGCCGCGCTGACCTGGACGCACAGGGGAGCGCGCGGCCCTGCGGGCGCGGTCAGCCGAGCGCGGGCCACCTGGCGGGCGCCGCTCGAGGCGCGGGCCATGGTGGCCGGCTCCGAGGGCCGCATCGACGTGGCCGCCCCGTTCTGCGCTCCGGCGGGATTCACTCTGACCTCGACTGACGAGCGGACGCGCCTGTCCTTCGAGGACCCCTCTGGTCTGCGCTGGCGCGAGGGGCTGGCCTACCAGGTCACGGCCATGGCCGCCGATGTCGCGGCGGGGCGCACCGAATCCTCCAGGCACCCGTGGGGGATGAGCCTGATGACCTTGGACGTGCTGGATCGGGGACGCAGCGCCCTCGCGACGACCATGCCGGAGCGGCCCTGACCAGCTGTCGGCGGGGAGGGGGCGCCGGGTGGCGGAGCCGCGCCACTGCGCGGGACCCGATCGCGACCGCGCCAAGCGCGCCGAAAATGCGCCACTGCGGCTCTCCTGCGCGGAAATCGGGGCTTTCGCCACTACGGTGGGACCGTGGCAGCGAGCATCTTCTCCCGAGCGTCAGCGGCCGCGAGCGCCCGCTCGCAGCAACCGGCCAGCCGCGTCGCGCCCATTCCGGCGCCGACCGACGCCCAGATCGCCCGGTGGCGGCGCGAGCTGGCGGAAGTGGCCTCCTTCGAGCGAGGGGACCAGGCCCCCCCTCGCCTGGTCCTCACCCACGCCCATCCGGGCGGCCTGGCTCAGTTGTACGCCGAGCACACGACGCGCCTGTCCACCCTGGTGCGCGAACCGGGCGCTCATGCGCGCGCCCTCGAGCGGGCGCGCGCCGTCGTCCAGCGCTCGCGCGAGATCACGGCCGTCCACGGCATCGGCCCCGTCCACCTGGAGATCGGGCTGGCGCAATGGGCCGTTGACGGGCAGCGCGTCTCCTCGCCCGCGATGCTCCGCCCGGTGGAGCTGGAGGAGGACGCCGAAGGCGACGTCCTGGTCACGCTGCGCCCCGGAGCGGCGGTGGGGGAGGCCTTCGCCCGGGCCCTGGCGGACCAGCGGGTCGTCGTCGACGTCGAGGCCGTGCTGGCCGGCGCCCGAACGGTCCACGGCTTCGCGCCGTCGCGGGCGCTCGCCGCCCTGCGCGAGATCGGCACGGCGCTCCCGGGCTTCGAGCTGCGCGACGAGACGGTCCTGGGCATCTTCGAGCATCCGGCGGCGATCCTGCTGCGCGAGTACGACCGTCCGTCTCCCCTGATCTCCTCCGACATCGTGCGGGCCCTGAGCGGCGACGGCGACGCCCGGACGCGCACCCTGGTGGCGCTGCCGGATCCGGATCCGGTCGACCGCGACCCCTGGCAGGAGATCGGCGTCGGGGACCTCACCCCGCGCCAGCAGGACGTCGTCGAGGCCGTCGCCGCGGGCCGGTCCCTGGTCATCGACGCGCCGCAGGGGGCCGACGACCTGTCCGTGCTCGCCTCGGCGGTGGCGGAATCGGGGGCGCGCGGGCGCTCGACGCTGCACATCGCCGGGTCGCCGTCCAGGGCGGCCCGTCTGGAGGCGCGTCTGCGGGCTCTGGGCGTCGACGAGATGTCCCTGCGCATCGACGGGACCCCGGAGTCGGGGGACCTGCTGCGCGAACGCCTCACCGAGGCCATGTCGGACACCTCGGCCGTCGTGGATGTCGCCGAGGTGGAGACGATGCGCACGCGCCTGCGTCGCGTTCGCGAGTCGCTGTCCCTGCACACCACGTACCTCCACCGCCCCTTCAAGAGGTTCGGCGTCTCCGCCTACGACGCGCTCCAGGTGCTCACGGATCTCACCGGCGCGCATCCGAGCCCGCGCACGCGGGTGCGTCTGCCGGAGGACGTGCTCGTCGAGGTGGCGCGCGACCAGGGGGAGCGCGAGCGGACGCTGCTCCATCGGGCCGCGGCGCTGGGGCTGTTCTCGCCCACCACCGCGCACGCCGCCTGGAAGGGCGTCGTCATCAACGCTCCCGAGCAGGTCACCGACGTCTTGGTGCGGATCCTGCGTCTGGCCGATGAGTCGCTGCCCCGCATGCGCGTGCAGATGAGCGCCGTCGCGGGAGAGACGGGGATCGTCCCGGCCACCACCGTCGCGCAGTGGGAGGAACAGCTCCAGATGCTCGAGGGCGTGCGCGACGTCCTCGACGTCTTCCATCCGTCGATCTTCGAGCGGTCCGCGGCGGACATGGTGATCGCGACGGCCCCGCGCCAGTGGCGCCGCGACCACGGCATCGCGATGCGGCGCTCCCAGCGCACCCGCCTGGTCAAGCAGGCGCGCGACCTGGTGCGCCCCGGCGTCCACGTCGAGGACCTCCACCGCGAGCTGCTCCTGGTCCAGGAGCGCCGCGAGGTCTGGCGCCGCCACTGCGACACGGACGGATGGCCCGTCCTACCCGAACACCTCGATGACGCGACCGCGTTGGCGGCGTCCGTGCGCGGCGATCTGGACCACCTCGCCCCCATGTTCTCCACAGCCCATCCGGACCTGGGGACCATGGGCATCACGGAGCTCGCGCGGCTTCTCGAGCGCCTCAACGCCGACGCGGAGGGGGCGCGCCAGCTGCCTCAGCGGGTGGCCGTCCTCAAGGACCTCAGTGGGGCCGGCCTGGAGGACCTGGTCGCCGATCTGCGCGGCCGCCACGTCCGCGACGACATGCTCGACGCGGAGCTCGATCTCGCGTGGTGGGCGTCGATCCTGGGGCTGATGCTCGCCCAGGAGCCCCGGCTGGGGGGATTCGACCCGACGCGGCTGGAGGGCATGCTCGAGGAGGAGAGGGCACTCGACGAGGAGCAGGTGGCGTCCCTGGCGCCCCAGTCCCTGCAGAGCCTGCGACGGGTGCGCCAGCAGGCGTTGGCCACGCGCCCCGAGCAGCAGGCGGACCTCCTCGCCGCCATGCAGGCGCGGACCCCCGCGGCGGACCTCTACGCGCGCCATCCGCTGACGTCCCACTTGGTGCCCGTCGTGCTCACGGTGCCGACGCTCGTGCCGCGGCTGGTCCCCGAGGGGCACCGGGTCGACCTGGTGGTCCTCGACGACGTCGACTCGTTGCCGATGGCGGAGCTGGTCCCCATCCTCGCGCGCGCCCGGCAGGTCGTGGTGGTCGCCGACCTGGGCGCGCAGACCGAGGACGGCGCGGCGCACCAGCTGGCGGATGTCCTGCCCGTCGCCCGGCTGGAGGTGGCGCCGGGCCGTCTCAACGCCCAGGTCGCCCAGCTGCTGCAGCGCTACCGCTCCGACCAGACCGGCGTGCTGGTCCCGTGGACCACGAACTCCGCCCCCGTGGGTGTCATCTGGTCGACCGGATCGGGGATGCCCGCGCCGGGCGCCGTCTCGGTGGAGTCCTCCACCGCGGAGGTCCGCGACGTCGTCGACGCGGTGATCGCCCACGCCGTCGAGCGCCCCGACCAGTCGCTGGCGGTCATCGCGCTCAACGCCCGCCACGCCGACCGCATCCGCCAGGCCGTGGCCCGCGCCGTCGAGGGCGCCCCGGGCGCCGCCTCGTTCTTCGCCGCGGACGCCGTCGAGCCGTTCGTCGTCGTCGACGCTCGGGAAGCGCGCGGCCTCAGCCGCGACCGCATCCTGCTGACCATCGGGTTCGCGAAGACGCCGCACGGCCGGGTCCTCCACGATTTCGGCGTGGTCTCCACGCCGGAGGGGGCCGCGGTGCTGGGCGACGCGCTGCGCGCCGTGCGCGGCGACCTCACCGTGGTCTCCTCGATCCGCGCGGAGGAGGTGGATCGCGGGCGCCTGTCCTCGGAGGGCGCCCAGATGCTCGTCGACCTGCTCGAGACGGCGGAGGCCGCCGGCGACGAGGGCGGCCCCCGCGCCGACGCCGGGTCGCCGTGGCCCACCCTGGAGGCGGCGCCCGATCGTCTGCTCGTCGACCTGGCGGACCGCCTGTACGGGATGGGCCTGGAGGTCGTGCCCAACGTCGGTGTGCCCGGCGGCATGCGCGTCCCCCTGGCGATCGGCCATCCGGAGGCGCCGGGACGGCTGCTGGTCGCCGTGCTCACCGACGACCAGACGTACACGGACGAGCCGTCGCTGCGGGTCCGCGACCGCGTGTGGCCCGCGATGCTGGAGGCGCAGGGGTGGAAGGTCCGCACGGAGCTGTCGATGGCCGTGTTCACCGATCCCGAGCGCGAGGCCCAGGAGATCGTCCAGCTGGTCCTTGATGCCGTGGACGCGGTCAACGGCCCCGCGGACGCCGTCGTCGCGGTGCCCGCGGATGCGGCCGAGCAGGTGGAGGTCGTCGACGAGCCCGTCGAGGATCCGCACCTGGATGCGGCGCTCGCCGAATCGGACCAGGCGCGGACCCGGATCGATGCGCGCTCCGCTGAGGCCGCCGAGGCCTCGGCGGCGGAGACGGCGGCCGAGGCGCCCGAGCGCGGGCCTCGGCCGGCGATCGCGCGTGGGCTTCCGCTGGCGGCCTACGGCGACGACCAGCTCGATGAGTTGGCCCAGTGGCTGCGCTCCGACGGGGTCGACCGTGCGCCGGAACGCCTGGTCGAGGAATTGCGCGAGACGCTCGGGCTCACCCGCCGCGGCGCCCAGACGGACGCGGTGCTCGCCCACGTCGTGCGCCGCACCGCGCCGCGCGCATGACGAGGCGCCGCCGCCGCGCGGTCATCGTCTCCGACGTCGATCGCCGTCTGCTGGCGGAGGGCCTGCCGCCCTCGTGGGAGGACCGCGTGAGCGGCGACGACCTGGCGCGCGGGGGATTCGGCCACAACGGCATCGACGAGGACGGCCCTGCGGGCGGCGCGCCGGATCGCGGCGACGGCGCGAACGATGCGCGCCTGCTCGGCGACGTCCCCCCGCACTGGCAGCCGCGGATCTGATCTTGCGCCGACGGCTCGCCTGCTGGGGGCCGCTCGCCCGTCGGCCGCGCCGGAGCGGGAGGAGCCGGTCCTCAGTGCCGGGGCACGCCCTCGGTCCCGCCGGCGGGCGAGGCCAGCAGATCGCGGATCTCGGTGAGGAGCTGGACCTCTTCCGACGACGCCGGGGCGTCCTCCGCCGCGCCGGACGAGCGGCGCTCGGCCAGCTTGTTCATGGGGACGACCAGGAAGAAGTAGAGGGCCAGGGCGACCAGGAGGAAGTTGATGAGCGCGGTGAGGATGGCGCCCGGCTGGACCGTGGCGCTGCCGACCGGGAACGCCCAGAGGTCGTCGAAGTCCGGCTTTCCGACGAGCCCCGCGATGAGCGGATTGATGACCTTGTCGACCAGTGCGTCGACGACCATCGCGAAGGCGCCGCCGATGATGACGCCGACGGCCAAATCGATCGCGTTGCCGCGGGAGATGAAATTCTTGAATCCCTGGATCATCACGGGGCTCCTGTCGGTGAGGGCGCGGCGGGCGCGCGCAGGACGAGACTGAGGGAGCCGGTCGCCGCGTGCCCGAGGACGGCGTCGATGTCCCGGCTCCTCACGACCACGCCGACCCGGGCGGTGTCCGAGGAGGACCAGGACGCTTCCTCCGGCTCCTGGACAGAGGTTATGCGGACACTTGCGGCGAGTAAAGAGGCCGCGCACGGCTCGGCGTCGCACAACAGGGGCGTCGACCACAGGTCGACGGCGTCCCCGGCCGCCAGGCCGACGGCCTGATCGGTGCCGACCGACAGGACGAGGCGGGCCTCGTCGGGTCCGAGCGCACGGGACTCGGGGGAGCCGACCACGTTCGTCTCGGTGAGCACGGTCCCCTGCCGGATCGGCGCGGACGGCCACGTCGGCGGCAGGTCGTCCACGGAGTCCAGGGCGTCGGCGGGCCGGGCGGGGACCGGAACCCGCACCTGGGCCACATCGCCCGGGGAGAGCCGCTCCCCCGTGGCGAAATCGCGGCGCGCCACCAGCACCGCCACGCCGTCGGGGGCCGGCCGCATCGCGATGAGGGCTCCCACCGCCACCGCGGCGAGGGCCGTGGCGAGGAGGAGCGCGCGGACGGCCGGCCACCGGTCGACCGGTCCGCGTCCGTGGCGTCGAGGCGTCGTCATGGTCTCAGCCCACCAGGGACGCCCTCGTGACGCCAGGGGCGCACCCCGGGACTGTGGATGCCCGGCGGTCCCCTCCCGGACCTGGGGACGCAGGGCGCCTGTGGACGGTCGGGGCGGCGGGCACCCGGGCGCCCGCGCGCGGGAGGATGCCGACGACGCGGCGGCGACGTCTATGACCCGGCTCCCCGGCTCGACTACTGTGGCCATCATGGCAGAACGCACCGCTCCCGTCCGTCACGCCGTCATCCCAGCCGCCGGACGGGGCACCCGCTTCCTCCCCGTCACGAAGTCCGTGCCCAAGGAGATGCTGCCGATCGTCGACCGCCCCTCCATCGAGTTCATCGCGCGGGAGGCCACCGAGGCGGGCATCGAGGACATGCTCATCGTCACGCGCACCGGCAAGGACCCCATCGAGGAGTACTTCGACGCCGATCCCGCCCTGGAGCACGCGTTGCGCAAGGCGGGCAAGACGGACCTCCTCGCGGTCGCCGAGGAGTACCGGGACCTGGCGCGCATGCACACCGTGCGCCAGGGGCATCCCCTGGGCCTGGGGCACGCCGTCCTCCAGGCGCGTCTCCACGTCGGCGACGCCCCGTTCGCCGTCATGCTGCCCGACGACCTCATGCACCCCTCGTCGACGCTACTGCAGAAGATGATCCAAGTCAGGCAAGCGCTCGGCGGATCCGTGGTGGCCCTCATGGAGGTCACGCCCGAGCAGGCCACCGCCTACGCGTCGGCCGCGGTGACCCCCGTCGACGTGCCCGACGGCGTCGATCTGGCGCCCGGCGAGCTGCTGCGCGTCGACAAGGTGGTCGAGAAGCCGTCCCCGGACGGCGTCCTCTCGCAGTACGCCGGCATCGGCCGCTACGTCTTCGATCCCCTGATCTTCGACAAACTGGCCGATCTGCGGCCCGGGCGCGGCGGCGAATACCAGCTCACCGACGCCTACGCGGAGCTCATCGACGAGGATCCGGCCCTCGGCGGCGGCGTGCACGGCGTCGTCGTGACGGATCGCCGCTTCGACACGGGCGACAAGTTGGGCTACCTCGAGGCGAACGTGTCGCTGGCGCTGGAGGACCCCGAGCTGGGCCCGCAGCTGCTCGACTACATCCGGCGCGAGCTCGCCGCGCGGCCGGACGCCCCGGCGGAGGACTGAGAGGACCCGGATGCGCTCCGTCGCCGATTTCTACAAGGACTGCCTGGCCGTCGTCGGCCAGCAGCCGGAGTTGGACGTCCAGTTGGCCGACGCCGTCGGCTGCGTGCTTGCCGAGGACGTCGAGGCTCCCTTCGACCTGCCGGTGGCCGATCTGGCCGCCTGCGACGGCTACGCGGTGCGCGCCGGCGACCTGAACGGCGCGCGCCCGGAGGCGCCCGTCGAGCTCCCGGTCACCGAGGAGGTCCGCGCCGGCGACGTCGATCCGGCGGCCCTGGTGCCGGGCTGCGCCATCCGGATCGCCTCGGGCGCCCCGATGCCCGCGGGCGCCGACGCGGTCATCGCCCTGGACTTCACCGACCACGGGCAGGCCCGCGTGGGGGTCCGCACGCAGCCCGCCGTGGGGGAGAATATCCGCCGCCGGGCGGAGGACGTCGAGGAGGGCCGCGTGGTCCTGCGCCGCGGCACGCGCGTGGGGGCCCGCCAGGTGGCGCTGCTCGCCGGCGTCGGGCGCTCGCGGGTGATGGTCCATCCGCGTCCGCGGGTCGTCATCATCTCCATCGGGGACGAGATCGTCGAGCCCGGCCGTCGCGCCCGCCCCGGCACCGTGTTCGACGCCAATGGGCACGCCCTGTCCACGGCGGTCGCCGATGCGGGGGCCCAGACGTTCCGCGTCGCCGCGGTGCCCGACGAGCGTCAGGTCCTGCGCCAGACCATCGAGGACCAGCTGGTGCGCGCGGACCTCATCGTCACCACCGGCGGGATCTCCTACGGATCGGGCGACACTGTCCGGGAGGTCCTCGGCGCGCTGGGAACGGTCCGCTTCGACAACGTGGCCGCCTGGCCCGGACACATCCTCGGCGTGGGAACGGTGGGGGCGGGCGGGCCGTCCTCGTCGACCATCGACGAGGACGGCGCCGCCTCCGGCGGCGCGCCCCCCCGCCGGGACGCCTCCGCGGGTGCGGGGGCGGCCGTGCGCGCTCCGCATGACGCGGAGGCCACCCCGATCTTCTGCCTGCCCGGCGACCCGGTGTCCGCCCAGGTCTGCTTCGAGGTCTACGTCCGGCCCGCCCTGCGGCACATGCAGGGATGGTCCGTCCTCAACCGGCCGTCCGTGCAGGCCCGCGTGGACCGCTCCTGGTACTCTCCGCGCGGGCGCCGCGAGTTCGTGCGCGTGCGGTTGGCGGGCGATCCGCGCGCCGGGTACCAGGCGCGGGTGATGGGGGCGCCGGCCTCGTTGCTGCTGTCGGCGCTGGCCGAGTCGAATGCGCTGGCGGTGGTCCCCGAGGACGTGACGAACGTGCGCGCGGGCGACGCGTTGCAGTGCCTGGTCCTGGACTGAGGGGACGCGGTGTTCCGCAGCGTGTGGGGGCGTTCCCCCTCCGAGCTCACCCTGGTGGTGGAGGACCCCGTCGGCCGCGGCCTGGTGCGGCCCGTCGCGTGGGCGCCGGATCCGGATCGTCTGGCGGTCCGCCCCTGCCTGGGGCGGGACCATGATCGGGTGGACGACGTCCGGCGGGCGAACCGCCTGTGGCTGAGCCCCTGGGAGGCCACGCTGCCGCCGGGGTCGGAGGAGTCGCTGCCCGATCTCGGGAGCTATCGGCGCACGTCGGACCGCCAGCAGCGCGAGGGGAGCGCGCTGATGATGGTCGTCGAGCTGGACGGGGCCGTCGCGGGCCTGGTCTCCTTGTCCGGCGTCCAGCGCGGAGCGATGTCGCAGGGGATGCTCGGGTACTGGATGACCCAGGAGTCGGCGGGCCGGGGCGTGGGCTCCGTGTCGGTCGCGATGGTCATCGACCTGGTCATCGGCGAGTGCGGGCTGCACCGCGTCGAGGTCAACGTCCGCCCGGAGAACGACCGGTCACTCGGCCTGTGCCGCAAGCTCGGGCTGCGTCGGGAGGGGCTGCGCGTGCGGTACATGAACATCGCGGGGAAGTGGGCGGATCATGTGGCATTCGCGATCGACGCGGAGTCGTGGCCCGAGGGGGGGCTCGTGCGGTCGATCTGGGGGCAGTCGATCCTGTGACGAGGGTGCCCCGGCGGTCGTCTCGACGGCGCCGCCTGTGGCTGATGTGAACAGTGTGACAGCTGTGGCGACCGTGTTTGCGCAGGCCACGCCCAATCCCCAACACACCGGCAGGACCGCGGCGGCGGCGCGCCGACAGACCCTAGCGTGGGCGCATGGGATTCGGAGGAGTCGTGGTCGCCGCCGTGCTGGGCGTGCTGCTCCTGCTCGTCCTGCCCTACGCGGCGGACAAGGAGACGGCCGTCGCGCAGTCGCGCGAGTTCGACCGCTTCTCTCCCCGGATGCGGCTGCTCGGCGGGGGGCGGCCGTCCTCCTCCACCCGGGCCGCTCTGGAGGCCCATGCCGGGGGGCGCCGCTCGCGGCCGCTCCTCTCCCTGGCTCCCGACGACCGCCAGAATCCTCAGCTTCCAGGAGGGACCATGACGCCTCAGGTGGACTCCCCGCGCCGACCGAACAGGCGCGGCGCCGCCGCTGATGCGCCGTCGCAGACGCTGCGCGAGGTGGCGAGGCTGCGCGCGCGGCGGGCGGCTCGACTGTCCCGCGAGCAGGCTGCCGGGCGGCGGCGGATGCTGGGCGCCGCGGCTCTTGGCGCGGCCACCGTGATCGTCGCGGTCCTGGCCGTCGTCTCGGCGGTGGGGGCCGGTTGGGTGGCGCTGCCCGCGGTGCCGCTGGCGGCCTCGCTGATCCTGTCCCGCACCGCGGCGGTCCGCTCCGAGCGTGCCCGTCAGGCCGAGAACGAGCAGATGCGCGTCCTGCGTCGGAGACTGCGCGATCAGGGCGGCGACCGTCTCGGTGCGGGCGCCGCGAACGGCGCGGGTGGACCGCGCGGTGAGGCCGCACAGGGCAGAGGCGTGCGGGACGGCGAAGGCATGCCGGGTGACCAGGGCGTGCCCGCCGTGGCATCGGCGGATGCGCCGGCCGCAGCCCATGCGGCCCCGGAGGGGGCGGCTGGCGCGACGGTGGTCGCTGACCTCGTCGCCGACGGGGCGCCCGTGTCGGAGCCCCGCGAGGCGGGCACGGCGGCGCCGGTCGTCTCGTCGAGTCCCTCGGGCATGGGCTCCTGCCCCGCGACTGGCGCCGATGCCGACCCTGGGCCCGATCGGGATGCGGAGGCGACGCTCGCCGGACCGGCGGACCGGCGGACTCCTCCGGCCGAGGGCCCGGCGCGCGCGGCGCGCTCGTGGGCCGTCCCCCGCGTGCCGGCTCCGTCGTATGCGGTCCGCGAGCGGGTCAGCGGGCGCGAGGTGCACGCCGACACGGACCTCCGGGGGATCCCCCAGGTCCAGGCCGCGGTGCCGGCCCGGCCCGTCGCAGGTTCCGGCAGCGCGGCGGGCGCCCGCTCGACGGAGCAGATCGTCGCGGCCCAGCCGCTCGCCTTCGACTTGGAGGCCGTGCTCGACGCGCGCCGCGCCGAGTGACCCTCCGGACCGGGAGGCTCAACCGACCGAGACGAAACGGGCCGCGTGAGGCTGAACACGTCGCGGCCTGCAGAGATGCAGGGTCCGCGAGCAGCGTGGTAGCCTGTACGGGCAGTTGGGGCTATGGCGCAGTTGGTAGCGCGCTTCGTTCGCAATGAAGAGGTCGGGGGTTCGAATCCCCCTAGCTCCACGGTGTTGAGGCAGGTCAGAGAAGGTTTCTGGCCTGCCTCTCCTTTATCTTCGGGCCCCACCTGGGGCAAACGTGGGGCAGACAGCCGACATGGGGCCGCGCGCGATACAGCGGGGGTGGTCGTCCCCCGCGACTTCGGTGCTCTTTCCTGGCGAGTTCGGTCCTTGGCTGTTGACGAGGGCGGCGCCGGCTGCGCCGGCGCGGGCGCTCGGACACGAGGAGGACCGCCCCACGGGCAGATCCCCGCCCGACGGGCACTCTCGCCTGCGGCTTCAAATCCCCCCAAGCGCTCATCGCCCTCGCCATGCTCGCCCTCGGCGGATACCCACCAACGCTCACCGGCTGGAAACCCACCCACACATGAGTCACAAGAGCCCAAGAACTTAAGGTCGCAACGGTCGATCTCGCATTGCGACGCACTGTTCGCGCATCACCCGCCCGATCAGAGCGCCCAGACCGACGCTCACCAGCGTCCGCGGCCGCACAGGTCGGGGCGAGCATCCTGAGGATGGACGTCGACCGGCTGACCCGCCAGGGGAGCGCCGGCGCAGCCGGCGCCGTCCTCGTCAAGGAGCCCACTGCCAGGACAACGGGGTGATCGGTCAGACGCCGCGCCAGGCCGTCCCGTGGACGAACGTCTCGGGCGTTCTCGATGCTCAGGCCCTAGCGTTGAGGTCATGGAGAACAACTTGGACATCGTCGCTGTCAACCTCCGCCTGGACCTCCTCGGCCTGCCCGTGCCCGATGACACGGAGGACACCGACGAATCGCGGCTCGTCGAGCCCATCATCGCCCGTCAGCGCGAACTCGACCGGCGCCTGTCCTACCGCCTTCCCGCGGCGGACGCGCGCATCCAGTCCTTCCTCGACTCCTACCTCGAGGGCACCGGGACCGCCCCGCAGCTGCCCCGCGAGACCTTCGTGCTCGACCAGCCGGGCCTGGCCCGCACACTGTCGCTGCCGCTGCGCGGCGACAGCTTCGCGTCCGAGACCCTGACGAGCTACCGCGTGGTCAACGGTGTGCTGCACAATCCGGCGAGCGACCGGCGCACGACCAAGGGCGTCTTCCACATCGCGGACGGCGGCCTGCCGGTGCAGGACGACAAGATCGAGGTGCCGCGCGCCGTGTTCGGCCGGCTGCTCGAGCATGCCTTCGACCAGCCGGAGGAGGCCCTCCGACTTCCGTACTCCTCCGGCACGGAGAACCCCGTCGGCTGCTGGGTGTCCCTGCTGCTGCGCCCGACCGTGGTTCCGGGCGTGCCCGGCTTCAGCGGCCCGCGGACCATGGAGACCCGCTTCTTCGCCCCGGGCACCCTGGTGGCCAACCTCGACTTCGTCGAGGGGATCTTCGGCAACGGCGGCGATCCCTACCTGCCCGACTTCGACGCCTCGCTGGACCCCGACACGTGGACGGGGCACACGGGCCTCGTCGTCCTGGCCCCGCACCTCACGAAACTCACCAAGAAGGAGCTGGGCCTGCCCCACTGGGACGAGGCGACCGAGCGCCAGCGCCGCGACGGGCAGTGCTGGAAGGACGCCGACGAGCTCTACAACAACGGCGGCGCCTTCAAGTGCTGCGCCCGCGACGAGCGCGGCGTCATCACGACCGTCATCGCCGACAACTACTTCGGGTACTGCAAGAAGGAGGTCAAGGCGCAGATCAGCTACTCCGCGAACCTCCTGGGCCTTGTCGAGGAGGAGCACTCCGGCGGCGCCCGCGTCTACCCGCGCTACAACCTGGGCCAGCACTACCAGGACAAGCACTTCCAGCCCGGCTACACGCTCCACGACATCGTGGTCCGCGACCCGCGGCGCTTCATCGAGCAGCCCGACGGACACGTCGTGGACAGCTGCGACGAGCACGATGTGCTGGTCCCCGCCGGCGCGACCTACAGCCTGCGCACCTCCACGGTCACCTGGGAGGCCGACGGCGTCGAGCACTCGATCCCGCTGCGCAAGGGGAATCTCTACACCTCCCCGGACGGTTACCAGGTGGAGCTGGTCCAGCTGGAGAACGATCCCTCGCAGTGGACGCTCATCGGCACCGCGTCCTGGTCGACAACGTGCCACAAGCCGGCCACCGTCTCCGGAGGCGGCAAGTCGGAGATCTCCAAGGCGATCTCGGACGCCGTCATCAACGGCGACGCCTTCGCGCCGGACTTCGACGCGGACATGGCGGCGGTGGGTGAGATCCTGTCCCACGACTACACGAACCGCTTCGCGGACCCTGCCCGGTGCGGCACGGACCATCGCCCGATTCTGTCCGACCAGCGCTCGATCGGCTCCGTCATCAAGCTGCTGACACCGTCCCCGGACTACTCCGGGGACTACAACGCCTGGCTGGACACCGTGCCCGATCACGTGCGCGAGCTCACCTTCATCGTCAAGCGCTTCTACCAGCCGGAGTGGGGCGAGGACTGGTTGAGCCACTTCTCCACCGGCGTCGTCAACGGACGCAAGGGCACGTCGCTGCGCCTGGACGGGGAGAAGATCCGCGTCTCGATGCTGCGCGTCGGCTACGAGCAGGACGGCTCCTGGCGCCTGTTCGGCCTGCGCCATGACTTCCATCCGGCGGCGAAGGTCCAGACGGAGGATGACATCACGGCGAGCGTCGTCGTGCCCGGCCAGGGCGGAGGGCTCTCGCGCAAGTACGTGAAGAACTGCGAGCAGCTGCTCTTCCAGCGTCCCGACGAGGCGATCCACCGCGGGTACGACAAGCAGGCCGAGCGCGACATCGCCGGCCCGGGCGTGTTCTTGTCCAACTACGAGCCGCTGACGCGCGAGCAGGCCCGCGCTCTGGTCGAGGACGCCGTCGGATTCTCCCGCTTCACCCCGCCGATGCAGGACGTCCTGCGTCGCGCGGCCGCGGGCCAGGACGTCCCCGACTACGTCGTGTCCTCCGCCCACCCGCGCCTGGTGGACGGCAAGCGCTCGAAGAACCCGCGCTACCTCCAGATCCGCCCCGACATCGCCCACCCGCGCGCGACCGCGAACGCGGACCTGGCCTCGCGCATCAACGCCCGCAAGACCATGGAGGAGCCCTTCGAGCAGCCCGTCGACATCGTCGTGGCCGGCCGGCGCAACAACCCGGCCAGCGAGGGCGTGCCGCCGCTGGCGTCCTATGCGCCTCTGCACTACATGGAGCTGCCCGAGTTGTTCATGGAGTTCATCAGCTCCATGACCGGCAAGTCCCCATCGACGACGGGCGCGGGCTCCGAGGGCGCGATGACGAAGGGCCCGTTCAACGCGTTGCCGTCGATCATCGACCTCAACGCGGCGTTCCTGTCCTTCGCGATCACCGGCTACGACGGCTGGCTGTCCTCGGCGGGCTTCGTGGGGCCCCACGTCCAGGTGGACCACGACATCTCGATGCTCATCCCGGAGCTGTTCTCTCGGATGACCCCCGAGGAGCGCTCGGCGAGGAACCTGCTGGCCGAGGGCGCCCTGGAACCCGTCCCCGACCTCACGGTCGACGGCCGGGCGGTCCAGTCTTCGCGCCTGGGCTACCGGATGACGCGGCGCTTCGTGACCAAGTACTTCGGGCGGATCTTCCTCCACCCGCACCTGGTCTTCACCCCGGAAATGCTGCGCCCCGAGCTCCAGGACGAGCAGGTCTATGCGGAGTCCGTCGCCACGATCGTGGAGACCCACCGCCGCGTCGCGCAGTCCTACCTCGACGACGGCACGATCGCGCTGGGCGTGCCCCCGATCCGCGCGCTCCTGGAGATCATGGCGACGGGGACCAGCTCGGAGGGCCTGACCCTGAAGGACCCGGCGTTCCGCCGCCAGTTCGAGCGGGACGACGTCCTGGCCTCCGACTGGTACCAGGAGCGCCTCCAGTCCGAGCGCGACTCCCAGATCGCCTTCGCCGAGCGTTCCCTGGCCTCGATCGAGGACTTCATGTCCCGGCCGAACGGCGAGGTCGCCCAGGCCCGCCTGGGTCTGGTCGAGCGCAAGGCGCACGTCGAGGCCGAGCTCGCCCGCCTGCGCGAGGCTCCGGTCACCGAGCTCACGGGCACGTTGGGCCGCCAGGTGGTCTGGAGCGGCCGGTGAGGCCCGCACCGGGCGTCCCGTGCGGGGGAGGGAGAGGCGCACGGTGAGAGGGAGGAACGCGGCTCGCCCCTGACGGACCGCGCTCCGCCCGCTCCCGTGGCGCGCGAGGTGTTCTGCGGCCACACTGGAGCCCCGATCGGCGTTCCGCCGATCCGGACGCCCGAGGAGACCCCATGGACATCCCGACGCAGCGCCTCATCCCCAACATCTGGATCGACCACGACGCCGAGGGCGCCGGCCGCTTCTACCAGTCGGCCCTCCCATTCGCCCGGGCTGCGGTCGAGTCCTGGTACCCGGCCGGCGCGGACGAGGGCCTGGCCGACTTCCAGCAGGACTTCGCCGGCCAACCGCTCACCGTCGCCCTCGAGGTCCACGGCACGCTGTTGAGGCTCATCAACGGCGGCCCCGCCTTCCGGCCGACGCCCTCCCTGTCGTTCATGCTCAACTTCGACCCGCTGTTGTTCAGCTCCCCCGACGAGGGCGGCCCCGCCGTGCCCGACGCCGCGGATGACGAACTGCACGCCCGCGCCGCCCTGGAGGTCACGTGGCAGGCGCTCGCGGACGGCGGCGCGGTCCGCATGGAGTTGGGCGCCTACCCGTTCTCAGCCCTATACGGGTGGGTGGAGGACCGCTACGGCGTCAACTGGCAGCTCATGCTCACAGATCCGGCGGGCGATCCGCGCCCGTTCGTCGTTCCGGCCCTGATGTTCGGCGGTCGCGCGCAGGACAAGGCGGCCGAGGCCGCGGACTTCTACGTCGACCTGCTCGCGGACACGCCCGGCGGCGCAGCGATCGGGCACCGATTCCCCTATGGGCAGCCGACGGGCCCGGCTTCCGCCGACGCGCTCGCCTACGGCGAGTTCCGAGTCGGCGAGCAGTGGCTGGTCGCCAGCGACTTCGGGGCGGACCACGCGTTCTCCTTCTCCGAGGGCGTCTCCTTGGAGGTGAGATGCTCCGGCCAGGCCGAGATCGACCGTCTCTGGGCGGCCCTGTCCCGCGACCCGGAGGCCGAGGCGTGCGGCTGGTGCCGGGACCGCTACGGCGTGAGCTGGCAGGTGGTGCCCGAGGACATCGAGCGGCTGATGGCGCGTCCCGGCGCCTACCGGAACCTCCTGTCGATGAAGAGGATCGTCATCGCCGACCTCTAGCCGAGCGGCCGCCAGGGCGGCCCGGGCGGGGACGGCGAGGGGAGGCGAGGGCGTCAGAGGGACTCCTGCCGCCGATGACTCTGTGGCCGCCATCATCGAACGGCGGCGGACTGCGATACTGGGGGCGTGGACGACCTGATGGTGGAGCGAGTGCTGCGTGCCGCCGAATGCGTGCCGCCGGGCTGCGTGACCACCTATGGCCAGATCGCGGACCTGGTGGGCACGGGCGCCCGCCAGGTCGGCCGGGTGATGGCGACGGCCGGAGCCGCCGTCCCGTGGTGGCGGGTGGTCAACGCCCAGGGGCGGCTACCCGCGCATCTGTCCTCACGGGCGCTCGCGGAGTGGCGCCGGGAGGGGGTCGCCTGCGATGAGGGACTTCCGGCCGTCCGGCTGAGCGAGGCGCGCGTCCGCCCGGAGGTCCTGTCGGAGGCCTATTCGAAGGCCTGCGCGGACCTCCCGGATCACCTGTGACCATCCGCACCCGTCAAGGAGTTGACCCCCACTGCCGAATTGCGTAATCTTTTCATTCGTCGCCGCCGGCCGGTCCGAAAGGAAAAGCCGGAATAGGCGCCGGAATGGAAATCGCGAATAGGCTCTCGATTTGACATCGTGACCGTCGCCGATAGACTGGTTCGGTCGCCTCGAAGGGCGGCGATTCACCCCGAAGGAAGGCCTGATGGTCCAGACTTCGTGTGTGGGTGTTGTTTGTGAACTCGATAGTGTGTTTGCTTTTTGATGCCTTGTTTGTTTGTTTGGTTTTTTGGTTGGGATTGTTCTGGCTGGTCTGGCTGCTGTGTGGTGGTTGGGTTGGTTGGGGT
>JAFAAX010000100.1 GCA_023426345.1 Actinomycetes bacterium | reverse complement strand
GCCCGCCGCCGCGCGAAGCGGGCCCGGCGCCGGGCGATGGCCGACCGCCAGCGCGCGAGCGCCGAGGGCTCCGCGTCCGCCTCCGCATCGTCCGGGACGCCGGCCGCGGCCGACGACGACCAGAGGACGCGCGTGTTCACTCCGACGGAGATCCTCGACATCGCCCATCGGTACGCGGCTCGGCCGGCGGGGGCGCCCTCGTCGATGAGCGCGACCACGACGGGAGGCCGGGGCGAGCGGATGTTCTCCGGGTCCCCGGACGCGGAGGAGCGCAAGACCGTGTACGCCGGTCCGGGCGAGGACGCGCTGGCCGAGCGGGAGGAGACCGCGCGCCGACGCGCCGAGCAGGAGGGCCCGCTCGCGGACGCGCTGCCCTCCCCGTCCCCCGGCCCCGGCCCCGAGACCGGCACGGCGGCCGACGGGGCCCGAGAGACGGGGAAGCCGTCCGCGGAGGCCCGAGGGGCCGGGGACGACGCGCTGGACCGCACCCGGACGATGCCGGCGGTCCGGCTCCCCGGCGACTCCGAGGGCCGTTGATCCGCGCGGCTCCCGCGGTGGCGGGCGGACGGGGCCGCGCGCACAATGGCCGCATGAGCGACACAGCGGACCCCGCGGCCTCCGACGAGCGGACGCCGCACGCCGACCCGGCCCGGCGCACGGACATCGAATGGCGCCGGGTGCTGGACCCTCTTGCGTACCACGTGCTGCGCGAGGCCGGCACGGAACGCCCCTGGACGGGGGCGCTGCTCGACGAGCATCGCGAGGGCGTCTACCGCTGCCGCGCCTGCGGGGCGGAGCTGTTCCGCTCGGAGACGAAGTTCGACTCGCACTGCGGATGGCCGAGCTTCTACGACCCGCAGGACGCGGCCGTCACCGTGTCCACAGACACCTCCCACGGCATGGTGCGCACCGAGGTGCGGTGCGCCCGGTGCGGGTCCCACCTCGGCCATGTCTTCGAGGACGCCCCGGACCAGCCCACCGGCCAGCGCTACTGCATGAACTCCGTCTCACTCACCTTCGACCCCGCGGACTGAACCCGGCCCCTTTTGGGGCGTCGAAGGCCTTGCGACCTGCGGCGATGTACCCCTTATGGGCGGCGGGAGGACTGCCCGGCGTCTGGAGGCGCGCGCTCGGGACCGGCGCGGAGTGACACGCTAGTGCCGTGGCTGCGCCGTCCTCCCCCGACCCTCGTCCCGTGCCGTCCGCGAGGGGCCCGCGCGCCCTGGCGAGCCGCGTCCCCGCGCCCCTGTTCATCATCGGCTCGGGCCTCACGCAGTACATCGGCGCGGCCATCGCGGTCAGCCTGTTCACGGTGATCGAGCCCTCCTCGGTCGCCTGGGCGCGGGTGACGGTCGGGGCCGTCGTGCTGCTGGCCTGGCGGCGCCCCTGGCGGTCGGGCCTCACGGGGCGCGACCTGGTCAACTCCGCGATCTTCGGCGTCGCCCTGTGCGCGATGAACGTCACGTTCTACGAGTCGATCCACCTCCTCCCCCTGGGAGTCGCGGTCTCCCTGGAGTTCCTGGGGCCCGTCGGCGTGGCCGTGGTGCGCGGCACGGGCGCCGGCTCGCGCGTGGCAGCCGTGCTGGCCCTGGCGGGCGTCGCCTCGATCGGAGGCCTGGGCCTGGATCTGCGCGCTCCCGGAGTCCTGGAGGGCCTCGCCTGGGTGCTGGCGGCCGCCGCCCTGTGGGCCGTGTACATCGTGCTCGGCCAGAGGATCGCCCAGGAGCGCTCCGGGATCACGAACCTGGCCCTGGGATGCATCGCGGGCTCACTGGTCTTCTCCCCGCTGCTGGCCCACGGCGCCGCGCCGGCGCTGCACTCGTGGGGCGTGGCCGCCGGCGTCCTCGGCGTGGCCCTGCTGTCCACGGTCCTCCCGCTGTCCTTGGAGGCGCTGGCCCTCTCGCGCGTGAGCGCGCCGACGTTCGCCCTGCTCAACGCCCTGCTGCCGGCGACCTCGGCGATCGTCGGCGCGATCCTGCTCCGCCAGCTGCCCGGCCCCTGGGAGGTGGTCGGCCTGGTGCTCGTCTCGGCCGCCGTGTGGCTGGCCTCGCGCTCCGGAGACTGATCCGGATCCGCCAGCGCGCCACGCGCGCCGCCCTCGTCCCCTGTGACGATCGTCCCGATCTGGGCGCCCCGACCCCCGGACGATCCCGGAAGGGAGACCGATCTGGGCCGTCCGTCCGGGGTGCGCGGGCCTCCGTCTCCCTAGTCTCGGGGGCAGCACCCGATGAAGGGCGCCTCACGCGGCGGAGCGGGGAATGAGGGAGCATCGATGGGCAAGGTCTGCGCGATCCCGGGGGCGGTAGCGGTATGGGTCTGGCGGCGGCCCACGAGATGGGGCGGCGCGGATATGAGGTCGTCTTGGCGGGTCGGACGGTGTCGAAGCTGGACGGCGCGATTCGCGAGCTGACGGCGCAGGGCATCGCCGCGCGGGCCTGCCGCTGCGATGTGGCGGATCGTGGGCAGGCCACGGGCCTGGCGGCGCAGGCGGCGGAGTTGGGCGAGGTCCACGTCGTCATCCACGCTGCCGGGCTGTCGCCCCACATGGCGGATCCGCAGTCGATCATGGCGGTCAACGCGTTGGGTACGGTCAACGTCAACGATGCGTTTCTGCCGGTGATGGCCGCGGGTGGGTGCGTCGTCGATGTGTCGTCGATGGCTGCGCATATGGCGCCCGAGCTGATCATGCCGTCGCGGGCGTATCCGTTGGCGCGCACGAACCGTGTGAGGTTCATGCGCGCGATGATGCGCCGCGTGCGGTTGTTCCCGAAGGCGCAGCAGAGGGGGGTCGCGTACTCGATCAGCAAGCATTTCGTGGTCTGGTTGGCTCAGGCTGATGCGGGGCGTTTCGGCGAGCGTGGTGTGCGCGTTGTGTCGGTGTGTCCGGGGGTTTTCGACACGCCGATGGGGGATCTGGAGTTGGAGGATGGTCGGGCCTTCATTGAGGGTTCGGCTCTGAAGCGTTTGGGTCGTTCGGAGGAGATCGCGTACTTGTTTGCGACGATTGCTGATCCGCGCAACGGCTACTTGACGGGGGCGGACATCGTCTGCGACGGCGGAGTGGTGGCCTCGCGCCATGCCGACGCGGCCCCCGCGCAGGAGGAGGTCGGCGCGTCGGCCGTCGCCGGCGGCGCCCCGGGCGCCCGCGGCTGAGGCCGTCCGGCCGGGCCGTCAG
>JAFAAX010000023.1 GCA_023426345.1 Actinomycetes bacterium | reverse complement strand
GACGGGTCGGGCTGGCAGGCCGCCGGCCACGAGGCGGCGCACCTCGGCGCCTCGGAGTCCGTGGCCCGCCAGGTCGCGGACCTGGTGGGCGAGCGCCTGGCGGACGGGGAGCCGATCCGCGTCCTGGGGCTGACCGGACCGCCCGGGACGGGCAAGTCGACCGTGGCCGGACTGGTCGCGGACCTGCTGGAGGCGCGCGGGGTGGCCGTGGCCGGCCAGGCGCCGATGGACGGATTCCACCTGTCGAATGCGGTGCTGGAGGACCTGGACCGGGCGGACCGCAAGGGCGCGCCCGACACGTTCGACGCGTGGGGGTACGTCGCCCTGCTCGAGAGGGTCAGGCGCGAGTGGGACGACCAGGGCGACGGGTCCGGGCGGGTCGTCTACGCCCCCGGGTACCGGCGCGACCTCCACGAACCGGTCGCCGCGATGAACGCGATCGCGCCACGGGGGCTGGTCATCACCGAGGGCAACTACCTCACCCTGTCCGACGCCGGATGGCGCGATGTCGCGGGGTTGGTGGACCTCTTGGTCTTCGTCGACACGGATCGCACGGAGCTGCTGCGCCGGCTGGTCGCCCGCCAGGAGGCCTTCGGCCGCGACCGCGCCGACGCCGCCCACTGGGTGCGCACCGTGGACGCCGCGAACATCGACCTGGTGATGGCCGGGAGCGCGCGGGCGGACGTCGTGGTCCGGGCGCGGTAGAGCCCCGGATCGGGACGAGGAGCCGATCGGCCGACTGCGCGCCGCCGGGAGGCCCGCCGCTCAGCGGACGGACCAGGGCGTGACGGCGTCGCCCTCGTGAATCGACCAGGGCGAGGACACGCCCTCGATGGTCCGGAGACCGCGGAGAGCCGCCGAGGTCCCCGTGGCGGGGGCACCCGGTCGCGGCGCGCTCATGCGGGCAGAGAAAGGGGGCACCCCCGCTTGTGAGGGTGCCCCCGGAGGATCTCGCTCGGATCAGCCGCCCAGCTCGGCCTTGTCGCGGTCGTAGAGCCCCTGGAGCTGCGCCTGCAGGTCCGTCAGCGCCGCCGTCGGGTCCGTGCCCGAGGTCAGGGTGGACTGGAGGAACTTCGACAGCGCCAGGTCTCCCCCGGGGAGGAGCGCCCGGGCGTAGTCCTGGCTCCGGGTGCGGGCGAGCTGCTCGACGGCGACCTTGAAGGCGGGCTGCTCGGCGTAGACCGCGGACATGTCCGCGTCCGTGCGCACCGGCAGGTATCCAGTGGCGCCGGAGAAGGTCGCCGTGTTCTGCGCGTTCGTCATGAAGTCGACGAACTGCGCGGCTGCCAGCCGGTGCGCGGGATCCGCCTTCGCGGCGATCGCCAGGCCCGCTCCGCCGGTGGGGACGATGCCCTCGCCGCCCTTCCCGTCGTTGGCGGGCCCGGCGGGCAGGTATCCGACACCCACGTCGAACGTCGACGTGTCGAGGATGTCCGTCAGAGACCCGGTGGACGCGATGACCATGGACACCGACCCGGCGGAGAACCCGGTCGCCGGATCGTCGGAGAGAACCGTGGCCCAGCCGTCCGTGACGCCGGACTGGGCGAAGCCGATCGCGTCGATGTCGGCCTGGGAGGTCAGGGGCGAGAAGTCCCACTCATTCGACCAGGAGCCCCCGTAGCCCCAAACCAGGTTCGCCATGGTCCACGCGGGGTACTCGGCCTCGGGCGGGAAGCCGAAGCCCGCGACGTTCGCATCCGCCCCGTGCACGGCCTCGCCTGCGGCCTTGACGTCCTCCCAGGTGGCGGGCGCGGCGTCGGTGGACACCCCAGCTGCCGCGAGGAGGTCCTTGTTGTAGTAGAAGATCGGCGTCGAGCGCGCGTAGGGCACGGCGTAGTGCGCCCCGTCGTACGCGTAGTCGTTGAACAGGGTCTCCTGGTAGGTCGAGGTGTCCGCCCCGGCAGCCTCCAGGACGTCGTCGACCGGGATGATCGAGCCTGCCAGGTAGGCGGGGAACCAGGTGGCGTCCGAGAGGACGACGACGTCGCCGACGTCGCCGGAGGTCTGGGCCGTCTGGAACTTCTGGGAGACCTCCTCGTAGTTAGCTCCGGCCGTCACCAGATCGACCGCGATGCCCGTCTCCTTCGTGAAGTCGGCGATGATCGCGTTCTCGGTGTCGATGGACCCGCCGGGGTGGTTGGACCAGACCGTGATCCGATCGGCCGGCTCGATGCCGGAGTAGTCGACGGCGGCGGTGTCGGTGGTGCCCGGGTCCGTTCCCGACGAGCCGCTTGACGAGGCCGGCCCGCCGGAGACGGCGGGTCCGCACGCGCCGAGCGCCAGGGCCGAGACGGCCAGGCTCGCGAGGAGGGCGGGGCGGGTGGTTCGCATGGTCACGAGGTTTCTCCCTTTCGTGGGGTGGTGCGGGGATGGAAGACGCGGACGCCTCCGCGGCTACTTGACGGCCCCTTGGGTCATCCCGGCCACGATGTTGCGTTGCAGCAGGGCGAAGACCACCAGGACCGGGGCGATGACCAGGACGGATCCGGCCATCAGGACGCCGTAGGACCCGGTCTGGCCCTCGACGGAGTTGAGGAGGTTGAGACCGACGGGCAACGTCATGCGGTCCGGGGTGTCGGTGATGATGAGCGGCCACATGAACGCGTTCCACTCGTTGACGACGATCACCAGCGCGACCGTGGCGATCGACGGGGACATCACGGGGGCGACGATGCGCCACAGGCGCCGCCAGTGCCCGGCGCCGTCAATTTCGGCGGCCTCGAGCATCTCGGGGGGCAGGGTGCGAAACTGCTGGCGCAGCAGGAACGTCCCGAACGCCGTGCCCAGCCCCGGCAGGATGATGCCCCACAGGGTGTTGCGCCCGCCCAGCGCGGAGATCGTCAGGTAGTTCGGCAGCATCGCCGCCTCGGGCGGCACCATGAGGGCGACCAGGACCACCATGAGGAGGACGCTGCGCAACGGCACCGGAGTGAGGAACACCAGGGCGTAGGCCGTCGTGATGGCGAGGACCACCTTGATCCCCGCACCCACCGCTGTGACGATCACCGAGTTGAGGAAGACCCGGCCCAGCGGGACCCGCTGGGCGACGGCCGCGTAGTTGCCCGTCGTCGCGTCCTGCGGGAACAGGGTCGGCGCCGTCGTCACGATCTCACTGACAGGCTTGAACGAGGAGAGCACCATCCACAGCAGGGGCGCGGCGATGAGCAGGACCGCCAGGATCATGGGCACGTAGCCGGCGAGCAGCGTGTCCAACAGGTGCGCCCGTGAGAACGCGCGCCGCCACTGCTCACGCCGTTCCGCGCGGCGCTGTCCCGATCGACCGGGGCGGCCCGCGTGGCCGGTCCGTGCGTTGATGACGCTCATGCGTAGTGCACCTTCCTCTCGACATAGCGCATCTGGACCGCCGTGATGACGAGGAGGACGACGAACAGGACGACGGAGATCGCCGCCCCGTAGCCGGCGCGCTGGTAGGGGCCGAAGGTCTGGAGGTACATCTCGAACACCATCGTGTGGGTCCCGTTGCCCGTCGGCGTCATGATCCGGAGGATGTCAAACGCCTGCATCGAGGACAGGATCGTCGTCACCGTCAGGAAGAAGGTGGTCGGGCCCAGCAGGGGCATGACGACGTGGAAGAAGCGGCGCACCGGCCCGGCGCCGTCCAGCTCGGCGGCCTCCAGCAGGTCCTCGGGCACCGACTGCAGCCCGGACAGGAAGACGACCGCGCAGTAGCCCAGGTTCTTCCAGACGTAGACGATGATGACCATGACCAGCGACAGGGTCGGGTTCAGGGGCTCTTCGTCATTCGGCGTGGTTTGGTGAGGCTGGCCTGAGTGGTTTGAAGCGCTGAGAGGGGTGTGTCGGTTGTGGTGAGAGGGGTCGGGGCCTTCTTGAATGGGAAGCGTTCAGACTGACCCGT
>JAFAAX010000002.1 GCA_023426345.1 Actinomycetes bacterium | reverse complement strand
TCGGGGATCGGCCCGCGGACCGCCGCCCCGCTCCCGTCGGACCCGCCGCCCCCGATGAGGGCCTCGGCCCTGCGGACGAACGCCCCGACCGCGGCGCCGAGCTCCGCGGGACGGCCGGGCCCGTCCCCGTGCCAGAAGGCCAGGCGCGCGGGGCGCCCCGGGGCGGGGACAACGACGACGCGGTCCGTCGTGATCTCCTGGATGCGCCACGTGGCGGCGCCCAGCGTGATGACGTCGCCGACGCGGGACTCGTAGACCATCTCCTCGTCGAGCTCGCCGACGCGCTTGGCGCCGCGCGCGCCCTCCTCGTCGGGAAGGACCACCCGGTAGGCGCCCCGGTCCGGGATGGTGCCGCCGCTGGTCACGGCCAGCCTGCGCGTGCCGGGCCGGGCGCGCAGCACGCCGGCGACGCGGTCCCAGACCAGTCGGGGGCGCAGCTCCGCGAGCGCGTCGGAGGGGGCGCGCCCGGAGAGCATGTCGAGGACGCCCTCGTAGGCGGATCGCGGGAGGTCGCGGTAGGGGGCCGCTCGTCGCACGGCCGCGTACCAGACGTCGACGTCCAGGCCGGGTCCGGCCCCCTCCCCCGACGAGCCGGGGACAGCGCCGCTCCCGCCCCCGTCCGTGGCCGCCACCGCCGCGGCGACGGTCTGCTGGGCGAGGACGTCCAGCGGGTTCGCCGGGATGCGGAGCTCCTCGATGAGGCCGTCCTGCATGCGCTCCACGGTGACGGCCGCGTCGATGAGCTCGCGCCGCGTGCGCGGGTAGACGAGGGCGCGGCTGGTGCCGCCCACCTGGTGGCCGGCGCGCCCGGCCCGCTGCAGGCCGGAGGCGACCGAGGGCGGGGCGGCCACCTGGATGACCAGGTCCACGGCCCCCATGTCGATGCCGAGTTCCAGGCTGGAGGTGGCCACGACGCAGCGCAGCTCCCCGGACTTGAGGTCGTGCTCGACCAGTTCGCGGCGCTCCTTCGACATGGACCCGTGGTGGGCGCGCGCGATGTCGGCGACACCTCCATCGACGGATCCGGACGTCTGCGCGTCTGCCGTCCGCTCGACCGCGTCCGCGCGCCGGCCGCGCCCGCGCGCGAGCTCCATCGTGGTCCCACCCAGTCGGGAGTCGCGGACCAGCGAATCCGGATCGGGTGCCCGGGCGCCCGTGAGCTCCGGATGGGCGAGGCGCTCCGCGTGGAGCTCGTTGAGGCGCGCCGTCAGCCTCTCCGCGAGCCCCCGGGAGTTGACGAACACGATCGTCGAGCGGTGGGCCATCACCTGGTCGAGGACGGCGGCCTCCAGATGCGGCCAGATCGACGCCGAGGCCTGCGGGTCGTCGCGCTCGGCGGCGGCTCCCGCCCCGGCGCGCACCGCCAGGTCCGTCATGTCCTCCACAGGGGCGACGATGTGGATGTCGAGGCGCACCGGGGCGTCGGGCGCGACGATCTCCACGGGCCGCGCGCCGCCGAGGAACCGCGCGACCTCCTCGCGGGGGCGCACCGTGGCGGACAGCCCGATGCGCTGGGCGGGCCGGCCGATGAGGTCGTCGAGGCGTTCGAGGCCCAGCGCCAGGTGCGAGCCGCGCTTCGTGCCGGCCACGGCATGGACCTCGTCGACGATGACGGTGTCGACGCCGCGGAGGATCTCGCGCGCCCGGGAGGTCTCCATGAGGTACAGCGACTCGGGCGTGGTGATGAGGATGTCCGGCGGGTGGCGCAGGAGCCGCCCTCGTTCGGAGGAGTCCGTGTCCCCTGACCTCACGCCGACGCGCAGATCGACGGCCGGCTCCCCGCGGGCCTCGCGCTGCCGGGCGATCCCCGCCAGGGGGCTACGGAGGTTGCGCGAGACGTCGACCCCGAGCGCCTTCATCGGGGAGATGTACAGGATGCGCGGCCCCGCAGGGGCCCGTCCCTTCCCCTTCTCCTGCGACCGGGACGAGGGCGGCGCCGCCGGCCCCGACGACGTGCCCGCGGTCTCGGCCTCGGACCGCTCCGCGGCGACGGCCTGGGAATGTTCGCCCGGCCCACCCGCCAGGCGGTCGATCGCCCACAGGAACGCCGCGAGCGTCTTGCCGGAACCCGTCGGAGCGACCACCAGGACGTCGCGGCCCCGCGCGATCGCCTCCCAGGCCTGCGTCTGCACCGGCGTCGGCCCCTGCGGGAAGGCCTCGGAGAACCAGGCGCGCGTCGCCGGCGAGAACCCCTCCCAGGTTCGCGCCTCTCCGGTCCGTCCGCTGCTCGTCGTCACGTCGGCCATTGTCCCCCGGACCGCCGGCATCTGGAGGGCCCTTCCCCGCGCGCGCAGGCGCCGCCAGCGATCGTCGGCGTGGGGAACTGCGCCTCCTGGCCCTTCCCCGCGCGCGCAGGCGCCGCCCGCGTATGCTCGACGGACGGAGATCGGACGCACAGGAGTTCCATGGCGCGAGGAGACCGACCGGCGGCTGCCCACAGCGCCGGACGCAGCAGGCACATCGCACGCATCGTCTGGGCCATCGTGCTGACGATCGTGCTGTTCGCGGCCGGGCTGGCCGTCGGGCTGTATCGGTCCACCCTGGGCGCGATCACCACCGTTCCCGACCTGGCGGCTCCTGCCCAGTCCGGGCAGAACGCGGCGCCGCCCGCCGACCTGTCGGCCGGTCAGCCGGTCACGTTCCTCATCATCGGCACCGACGACCGCTCCGGCGACAACGCCGACATCGGGGGGTACACGCCCGGCGCCCGGGGCGACACGACGGTCCTCGTCCACATCAGCGCCGACCGCTCCAGCGTGCGCATGGCGTCGATCCCGCGCGACCTCATGACGGAGATCCCCACGTGCGCGAGCGCCGGCCAGGACCCGTCCGCCCCCACGTTCGACCCGTTCAACACGGCCTTCACCACGGGATACGGGGAGAACCAGGACACCGCCGGAGCCATCCAGTGCGTGGCCTCCGCCGTCGCCTCGACGACGGGCATCACGCCGGATGCGGCCGTCCTGCTCGATTTCCACGCCGTCGTCGGCGTCGTGGACGCGTTGGGCGGCGTCCAGCTGTGCGGGCAGAACCACTACGAGCCCGAGGACGTCGGCGGCCTGGTGCTGGAGCCCGGCTGCCACACGCTGGACGGCCTGTCGGCCTCGAAGTTCCTGCGCGCCCGCTACGGCATGGGCGAGGACGGCTCCGACCTCAAGCGCATCACGCGCCAGCAGTGCTTCCTGCGCACGCTGTCCTCCCAGTTCATCCAGGGGGGCGTCTTCACCCAGGTGCCGCGCGCGCTCAATGTCGCCAGCATCGTCGCGCAGAACACGACGCTGACCGCCAACCTGGCGCAGACCTCGACCCTGGTCGGCCTGATGTACTCCCTGCGCGGCCTCACACCCGCCGCCGTGGAGAGCTGGTCGCCGCCGCTCGCCGACTATCCGGAGAATCCGGCGAAGGTGATCTGGGGAGAGGGCGCCGAGCAGTTCTGGGCGGACTTCGCCGCCGACCCCGCGCCGGCGGCGTCCGCGCCCCCGACCGGCGGGCAGTCGGGGCAATCCGATCAGTCCGCCCAATCGGGGACCGACGCCTCCGATGCCACGGAGGGCTCGTCGGACGGCACGCCGGTCCCCGCCCAGACGGGGCCGGAGGACTGCTACTGATCCGCGAGGCAGTCGCGGGTGGGAGCCCGAACTCGCGGAGGAATGGCACCGAGCTCGCGGCAGAACAGCACCGAGTTGGCGGGTGGGCCCCCGAGTCACGCGCCCGCGCGGATCATGCGGTCACCGGCGGGTGGCCATCTGCCGTGCGGTCCTCGGTCTCACCACTCGCGCCAGTCCCGGGCGTCACGCGGCGCCATGCGCCGATGTCCCTCGGACGGCCCGTCGTCGCAGCCGCGGCCGTGGCCGCCCTCGTGATCGAAGCGGGCGCGCGCGCCGCCCCTCCTGCCTCCGCGGTGGCCTCCGCCGCGTCCCTCGAACCGGTCGAACCCCGTGCGAGGATCGAATCCGGGCCGGCCGAAGCCCTCGGGCCCGAATCCGGGGCCGAAACCGCGGCGCCGGTCCCATTCGCCCTCCGGGTCCTCGCCGAGCGTCTCCTCCAGGCCCGCGATGATGCGCTCGAGCATGTCGGCAAATTGGGCGCGCTCCTCATCGGAGAGCGGAGCCAGCGGGTCCACCGTGGGGCGCTGGGCCAGTTCGTCGGCAGCCGCGCGGCCGGCGTCCGTCAGCTCGACCAGGCGCGCCCGGGCGTCCTGGGGGTCCGCGACGCGCCGGATCAGGCCGATGCCCTCGAGCTTCGCGAGCAGCTCCCCCATCGACTGCGGGCGGACCCCCAGCAGATAGGCGAGCTCGCGCTGGGCGATGGGGCTGTGCAGGGCGAGCAGGGCCAGCACGCGGCCCTGCCCGCGCGTGCCGTCCGAGGGGCCGGGACCTCGGCGCCCTCCGTGGGTGCGCCGCATGAGGCGCGCCAGGTGGTGGAGCCGGGGACCGAGGTCGAACTCGGCGGGGTCGGTGGGCTCGGTGGGCGTCTCGGGCTCGGTGGGCGTCTCGGGCTCGGTGGCCTGTCCCTCCGGGGTCGCGATCGGATCGATGCGATCGGTGTTCTGCGAGTTCATCTCGTCAGTCATGATGTCTCCTTCATGGATGTTCGCCCCGACCTTGTGAAGGGGCCTTCACAGAAGGATATGAAGGTACCGCACGATTGTCAACAGGTACCTGCCTTCTTTCGTGCGCCCCGACGCTGTCCTGCGGGCGCTCCCCTGCCCCGCGGCCCGGTTCCATGAGACGATTCCCCCATGAGCGCACCACGACTTCGCACCCTGGCCGCCCGCACCACTGCCGCCCTGGCCCTCGGCCTGGCCCTGGTCTCCTCCGCCTCCGCATGCGCCTCGAGCACTCCGGCCTCACCGGTGGGCACCTGGGGCGTCGACCAGCAGGGGTCGCCCTCGTTGACATTCTCCCAGGACGGCAGCGTGTCCGGTTCCGATGGCTGCAACCGGATCAGCGGCTCCTGGAGCCAGAGCGGCTCGACCATCACCACCGGCCCGATGGTCTCGACGATGATGTACTGCGAGGGCGTGGACACCTGGCTCTCACAGATCGACTCCGCGACGATCGACGGGGACACCCTCACCGTCATCGATCAGGACGGCCAGCAGATCGGAACGCTGGAACGCTCCTCGGACGCCCAATCCGGGCAGGCCTCCCGCTGACGCCCGGCGGCTCCGACAGCCGCCGCCTTCCCCCTGACGAGGGCGTCCCGCGGCCTTCCCGCGCCATCGCCACGACGGAACGCCGCGCGCGGGCGGCGGACCGTCAGTCGCCTGATTCCGGCTGCCTCCCCGCTTTTCAGGGCTCCTGTGGGCGGGCCTCCTCGACGTGGTCCCGCTCCCCGAGTCGCGTGTACCGGAGGTCCGCATAGGGACTCCAGGTCCCCTCGTCGTCGGTCAAGGTCCGCGTCCCCGAAGCGATGCGGGACGAACTGGAGACCCAGGCGCAGCGTGAGGGCCGTAGCGTCTCAGAGATCCTGCGCGATGCCACCCATGAGTATCTGTTGACCCACGCCTGACATCCCGGCCCTGTCGACGATCGACACGGACGACGATCGGCACCGCTGGCGTCAGAATCGCCGACGCAGCCACACCCTCAGGATACGGAATCGGCGCGAGGACCGGAGGGATGATCCGCCGCGCGCGGGGCCCGCGCCGCCCATCGGTAGATCCCCACGATGCCGACGACCGACTGGAGCAGAAAGACGCCGAACGGCACGAGGAACGGGATCGCGTCGTGGTAGACGAACTGGATACCGAAGAGGATCGCCGTGTCGAACCACGCGACCGCGAGCGCGATGACCATCGGGGCGGCGTGCTCCTGCACGGCGTACCAGTCTTCCCGTGAACGGAAGGCCCGCTCGGTCCTCACTCCGGCTGCGCTGTTCGGCGGGAGCTCCCCGCGCTCCATCCGCGTGCCGATGACCGCAAGGATCACACTGGCGATCGCCAGGATGACCGCCAGACCGGCAGAGGTCACCGCGATGGCCATTCCTCATCCCCTTCAAGGAACTGCTGCGCGGTCTTGCCGTCGTGCTCCTCAGGGAGCCAACGCCGCGCGTTCCACAACTGACCGAGAATGAGGACGACCGCGACCAGACCGAACGACCAGAGAGCGATCCCGTCCCATGCGGTCCTCACCATGACCACGACGGCGACCACCAGAGACACCGCCGCGATGCCGAGGAGGATCCACCGCGTCGGCGCACGTCCCAGCCTCATATCGACCTCCTGTCGCGGGTCCCTCGGGCGCGCTCGCCGGATCGGCCGGCGCGCCCCACTGCCAGGATAGGAGCCAGTCGGCGGTTCACACGACAATCCGAACGGGAGAGGTGCGGGCCCCGTGCGCGACTCTTTGCCCGTGGTCTGCGGCGACGGCAGGGACCGGTGCCGTGGGCGCGATCTCGGACGGTCATCGTCTGTGTGAGCCAGCAGGTTGCGCGCCTGAGGCCGCCCTCGTCGACCATGGGGGGGAACCCGAAAATGAGCCGCGAGCATCGGGACTACCATTCACACGCGTACCCGACAGCGCGGACCGGGTTTCAGCGGGAGAGGGCGGCATCGATCCAGATGGCGCGGAACCGGGTCTTCCTGACGCTGGAGTCCATATCGATCCTCGGCACCCAGATCGGGTTCACGATGCTTCCGCTGGTCGCGCTGTACGCGCTGGACGCGTCTCCGATCCAGCTCGGTGTCCTCACGGCAGTCGACTACATCCCGTTCATCATCTTCGGCGTCTTCTTCGGGGCTGTCATCGACGCCAGCGATCCCCAATCGATCTCGATCGCATCGAACATCGTCCGTCTGGCAGCGATCTGCCTGCTCCTCGTGGCTTTCATGGTCGGACAGGCGAACGTCCAGGTGCTGATCATCGCGGTCTTCATCATCGCGCTGGGATCGGCGGCCTACGACACGAGTGTGCAGAGCCTGGTGCCGCTCGTCTTCGAACGCCGGGAACTGACGATGGTCAACGGCCGTTTCGAACTCGGCCGTTCATTGGGAGGCACCCTGGGTCCCGCGATCGCCGGAGCCGTGCTGGCCCATGGGGGCCCCGCCCCAGGGCTCGCTGTCCTGGTCGCCACCTACGCGCTGGGATTGGCGGGAGTTCTCTCGATCCGTCCCACCGCGATCGGCGACACCGCACAGTCCTGGCGAAGACACCGACTCGCCTGGTCCCTCACAAGTACTCGCGATGGATTCCGCTACCTCAACGGCAGGCGCGATGTCCTCGCGGCGATCTGCCTGGCCGCCGTCAGCAACCTGGCAAACGGGGCGCTCAACGCCCTGGCCTTCTTGCACCTGAAGAACGAGTTCGCGATGAGCCCCGAGCAGACCGGGATCGTCGGCTCCATCGCCGGCGCCATGGCGATCATCAGCGCGCTGGGAGCGGGGCGCCTCGCCCGGATCGCCAGCGCAAGGGTGAGCATGCTCATCTCGCTGCTGACCGCATGCGCGAGCGCCGTCGTCTTCGCGCTGGCGGACGTCGGAGCCGGCTGGCGGGTCAGCGTCTTCGGTGTCGTACTGGGCGCGAACTACTGCGCCAACCAGATCTTCAACGTCCGCATGATCTCCTACCGGCAGGCAACCGTCTCGGGATCGTTCCTCGCCCGGGTGAATGCTGCAGCCAAGGCCCTGATCATGGCCGCATTGCCTGTCGGGTCCCTGGTTGGCGGCGCACTCGCCACCGCGACCTCGGCCGGCTCCGCCATCCTCATCCTCAGCGGCGTCGCCACGATCGCGGTCCTCGCCATCGCCGTCGCCTCGAAGACCGTGGGATGGCGCGACGACCGCGCCGCGGCGACCGACGCCGATCGCTTGAGCGGACCGGACGGTCGGGGGTGACACGGTGGTGTTGATCATCATGAAGGTCGCGCTGATCGTCGCCCTCGTTGCCGTCGTCCTGTTCGCGGCGGACCGGGCGCTCCTATGGGCCGAAAGGCGAGGATGGATCTTCTACCGCCGCCGCACACCCGACAGCAAGGGAGCCGTCCTCAACCCGGTCTTCGACGTCCTCAACCCCTCGCACCACCATGTCGTCGAAGAACAGGAGTATCAGCGCACGGCCGGCGCCGAGGACGCGACGGACCAGGATGTCGACCCGATCACGGGGATGCCCCTGCCATAGTCTCCAAGGCGTCTCCGACGGCGGGGCGAGCTTCCGAAGTTCGGCAGCGCCACGGCGGCTTGGTGACCTTCGGCCCATGCACCGCCGCTGAGCCGCCTGTAATGTCCAGACAAAGTGGACGCCCGCTCAGGGGCCGCCCATCACGCATCTGCTCGCAGATGAGACCCGAGGGAGAGTCAGGAAAGATGCGCGGATTCGGAATGATCACGGTGGATCAGCCCGGCTGGATCGAGAAGGACGTGCCGACGTTCGGATGCGCCGACGCCCTGGTCCGCCCCATCGTCCTGGCCCCTTGCTCGTCGGACTGCCATGTGATGCACGGCGGAGCGGGCCCCAAGGAGAACAGGATCCTCGGCCACGAGGCCGTCGGCGAGGTCGTCGATGTGGGCCGTCACGTCACGCGCGTCAAGGTGGGCGACGTGGTCGTGGTGCCCTGCGTGACGCCCGACTGGACATCGCCCGAGGTCCAGGGCCGCTACAACGCGCATGACGAGGGCGCGATGACGGGCTTCAAGTTCACATCCTGCAAGGACGGCACGATGGCGGAGTTCTTCCACGTCAACCACGCCGACGCCAACCTGGTCCCGCTCCCCGACGGCGTCTCGCCCGAGGCCGCGCTGATGACGGTCGACATGATGTCGACGGGATTCCACGGCGTGGAGGGCGCGGAGATCGAGTTCGGCGACACCGTGGTCGTCATGGGCATCGGCCCGGTCGGTCTGATGGCCGTCGCCGGCGCCGCGCTGTCCGGCGCCGCGCGCATCATCGCCGTCGGCACGCGCCCCAAGTGCGTGGAGGCGGCCAAGGAGTACGGTGCCACCGACATCGTGAGCTACAAGCTGGGCGACACCGTCGAGCAGGTCCTGGAGCTCACCCATGGCGGCGCCGACGCCGTCATCATCGCGGGCGGCGGACAGGAGTCCTTCCGCCAGGCCGTCGCCATGACCAAGGCCGGTGGGCGGATCTCCAACGTCAACTTCTTCGACGTCAACGACACGCTGTCGATGCCCGCCGCGCTGTGGGGGCTGGGCATGGCGGACAAGACGATCCGCGGCGGATTCTGCCCCGGAGGCGCCCGGCGGATCAAGCGCATGCTCAACATGATCCAGTACGGCCGCGTCGACACCACGAAACTGATCTCGCACCGCTTCCACGGCTTCGACAAGGTCGAGGACGCCTTCCACCTGATGGACGAGAAGCCCCGCGACCTCATCAAGCCGGTCGTCTACTGCGACTGGGAGGCGCCCGCCGTGTGATGATGGTGGCGTCGGCAGACCTGAGGACAGAGGCATACGGTGGCAGCACGGGGCCTTGAGGTACCGGGGATGCCACCGGAGTTCGGGCGGCTGATCTCATTGGTCCGAGCCCCTCTGGCTGTCACCGCGGAGGCGATGATCGACTGGCAGGACCATCAGGACTTCAATCCGTCGCGAACGGACCTGCCGAACGGCCTGGCCGAGCATGCGACGGTTCTGCTCCCCCTGGGAAACTACCCGGCTCGCCGGGGCCTCCTGGTCGGCACCGAGAGCGGCGAATGGACGGCGTGGGTTATAGGCCAGGATGTGTGTAGGAATCGGCCTGTTTTCTGGGTCTGACCTGGGCTGATGGAGGGTTGGACATGCTCTGGGAGCATGTTCGGTGTCAGCTCCTCGAAACAGACCCTCGTGTGGTGTATGCGATCAGCGCCTGGTCAAGAACGGCAGGACCAGTGCGGGACGCACTCGCTGGCGCTGCCTGACCTGTGGATCCTCGAGCCTGCGCGCACGCCCGGACGTGACTCGTCGAGCTCAGCTCGATCAGTTCCTGGCCTGGCTCCTGAACAATGCCGAGCCGGCCACCCTGGTCGGTAGCGAGCGGTCGTTCCGACGCTCCACGTCCTGGTGCTGGCGGATCGACGTCGCGCCCCCGGCCCCGACCGGGCAGATCCACGACGTCGTCATGCTCGACGGCACCTACTTCCAGTCCTGGTGCGTGCTGATTGCGACCGACGCTCACCACGTCATCGACTGGCAGTGGTGCGACCAGGAGAAGAAGATCGCCTGGACCCAGATCCTCAAGCGCTGGCCGGCTCCACGCATGGTCGTGATCGACGGCGGCAGGGGCCTGCACGCCGCGATCGCCGAGCAGTGGCCCGACACCCGCGTGCAACGCTGCTACTTCCACGTCTTCCAGGCCGTGCGCCGCCACACCACCCTGACCCCACGCCTACCGGCCGGGCGAGAGATTCTGGCCCTGACCAAGGCCCTGATGAAGGTCTCCGACCTCGATCAGGGCGCCGCGTGGCTCGGCGCCTACGCGGACTGGGAGTCCCGATTCGACGAGTTCCTCCGCGAGAGGACCTATGCCCGTACTGGTGCGCAGCGTCCCCCACCGTGCCCCTGGATCGGTCCTGGTGGTACACACACCGCGAACTCCGTACGGTGCGGGGTCTGTTCCGCGGGCTGATCCGTCACCAAAACCTGTTCGCCTGGCTCGAACTCGCCACCGACGCCACCGGCCCGATGCCGCGGACGACCTCGCCTCTCGAGGGCGGACCGAACAAGGCCATCAAGGAACTCCTACAAACCCGTCGGGGCATGCCCGAAAAGCACGCGAGGAAGGCCGTGGACTGGCTACTGAACACACTCACCGAGACCCCAACCGACCCCTGGACTGAACCGTCCCGGGTTTGATGCCGCGTCGTTTTGAGTTGATTGGATGTCGTCATGCCGAAGAAGATCGACATCGCGTTGCGTGAGCGCGCGGTGCGCCTGGTGCGCGAGCACCGGGCCGAGTAGCCCTCGACTGCCAAAGCGATTGCGGCGGTTGTCCGCCAGGTCGGTGTGGGCCACGAGAGCCTGCGCCGGTGGGTCGCGCAAGCCGATATCGACGCGGGCGACCGGGAGGGTGTGACCAGCGTCGAGGCCGCCGAGATCCGCCGGCTGAAGGCGCAGAATAAGCGGCTCCGGGAAGACGTCGCGATCCTGAAAGCGGCGACGGCTTGTCTATCGTGGGGGAACTCGACCCCGCAACCGCTGATCATGGGCTTCATCGACCAGATAAGGGCTGAGGGGCGCGCGGTCGAGTCGATCATCCGCATCCTGGGTGAGCAGGGCGTGAAGGTCGCCGCGCGCACCTACCGGGCCTGGCGGCAAGGGCGGGTGGCGGCCGGACCGTCACCGACGCGCTCGTCCTCGACGCGATCCGAGACGCTGTCTGGACCACCGTCGCACTGCCGGACGGCACGACCCGGGGGCCTGTCAAGAAGTTTGTGTAAGTGAGCCTGGTCACATGGGGTTGGTCAGGGGTGGAGGTAGGGTTCGATGCGGTCGGGGTAGGCCAGCATCAGTTGGGCGAGGGCCTGTTTCCAGTTCGTGGTGACGTGGCCTTCGGCGAGGCGCCCGGGGGCCTTGCGAGTGGCGGCGGGCTTGCCGCGTTCCTTCTCGCGTTCCCGGGTTCTCTTGTCCTCGATGTTCATGATTCCCAGCCACAGCAGTTTCACAGCGGCGTCGTCGCTGGGAAAGTGTCCCCGGTTCTTGGTGATCTTGCGCATCTGGTAGTTCAAGCTCTCAATCGCGTTCGTCGTGTAGATGACCCGACGCCCCGTCTCTCGCGGAACGGACTGGCGAGGCAGGCGCACAGGATCGCAGAACCCCGCCTTCTTCAGGTCCACAGTCGCCCACCCCACGCCCGTGGCAGCCTTCCACGCCTCCCGAAACTCGCGAACATCTTCCAGCAGACTGCGCTGGGCCAATCCAAGCTGGCGCAGCATGCCCTCCTTGGCCGCGTCCCTCACCAACAGCTTCTCAACCGGGTCAGTGATCTGATCCGCCATGGTCCACGTCCTTCCATCAAGAACCCAGGTCCACGGTCTGATGGCCCCACCTGTCACGTAAAGCGTGCGCGCACACCCCACGCGGGATCGCAGGTGCCCTACCGTGTCCCTTACGGTCCAGGCGCCATGCCCTGCCATACCGCCGCATCGATGACGGCGAGCACCACGCGCGCATAAGTGAAGACGCGCTGCTCCGGGGAATCCTCAACCTGAATCGACTCGCCGATGCGCTGGACGACGTCGCTCCACCCGGCAAGGGCCGGCCCTGCTCCCGCCCGACGCGCACGCTACGGGCTGAACTGACCTGACTCTTGCATTCAGCGACACGCCCGCTGGATCGTCGATCGGGAGACTCCCAGGACACGCGCGATCAAGGAGACGGACTCACCTCCCGCGTGGAGTCGTCGCGCGGCGGCGGCCTGCTCAACGGTGAGGACCGCAGGGCGCCCGATCCTCGCTCCGCGCGCCCGGACAGCAGCCATGCCCTCGCGGGTCCGCGACCGGATGAGCGCGCGTTCATACTCGGCGAAGGCGCCACCACACGCCTCCCAGCGCACCCTGACCTGCAGGAATTGCCACCACACTACGGGACCCACCCTACCGAGCCCCGGCAAGTGTCTGGATCGGTGTCTGGGCGGGTGCGAGGTCTCACTCCTGTGCACGGTCATGCCGCCGTGACTCCATTCGCCCTCTGCTCGGAGCAGCCTCCGGCGCCTGGGTGCGGGAAGCACATGGCCACGCTCGCCGAAGCGTGGACATCTCACCGAGCCGTGGGGGTATACCGCCTCCACTCGGTGAGAAGCCCGCACTCCGGCGGGAGAACAGAGCGGACTTCGACCCCAGAACAGAGCAGACTTCGGCGGGATTCAGGGGTGGAGGAGGGCGCCCACCAGCATGTCGACGCTGCGCCGGACACGCTCGGGTAGGTCCTCGGGCGCCGCAGTACCCACCAAGGCCTTGATGATGTCGAGGAAGAGGGTGGCGTAGATCGTGTGGGCGACGTCCTCCACTGCGATACGCGCATTGCGGGGACGGGAGCCGTGGAGCCGGAGGACCTCCACGATGGCAGCCTCCACCTGGGAGATGCGCGCCGTGGAGGAGGTTCGTCCCTCCTCCGAGCCGAAGAGCACCTCCTTCTCGTAGGCGACCATGTTGCCCGGGTGGGCCAAGGACTCCTCAGCCAGGGGCTCCAGGATCGCCAGGATCGATTCCTGAACCGTGCGGCCCTGCCTCGCACGCTCGAGCCCCTCCTCCATCCCCTCAGCGATGCGCTGGTTCATGACCTCCACGAGCAGCTCCGCCTTGGTCCCCGTGTGCCTGAAGAGCGTTCCCACCCCCACATCGGCAACTGCTGCGATCTCCGAGGTGGTCACGCCCTCGTACCCGCGTTCTGCGAAGAGACGTGACGCGGCGGCCAGAACACGTGCGCGCCTCTCCTTCTTCTTGCGCTCACGCAGGCCCGGGCGGGGCAGGACGCCGTGCCCGGGGTCCTCGGCAGTGTCCACGTGCGACCCAGTACCTGCGCCCATTGCCGCCCCTGCTCCTGTCCCCACCATGTGCTCCTCGCCCGCCCCTTCCGCCATTGCCCTCACTCCCTGCCCACTCTGGTCGGACCTGCAGGTGGGTTGGAGGAGGGTGCCCCCATCATTCCACATGCGGAGCGTGCTCCAAATGGAGTACACTCCGTTTTAAGAGGACGTGCCCGGACCCACCGGGTCGCGCAACCAGGAAGGACGACTGCGATGACACGCAAGGCCTACATGATCGGTACCGGCATCGGGAACCTCGCCGCCGGTATCTACCTGATCCGGGACGGCAAGTGGGACGGGTCCCAGATCACCATGCTCGGGCTGGAGACCCACGGCGCGAACGACGGTGCGGCACTGTCCACCTTCGAGAACGAGTACGGCCACAGCCCGCTGGGCAACTCCCGCGGCTTCCTCAACCGCGGAGGCCGCATGCTCAACGAGGAGACCTACGAGAACTTCTGGGACGTCATGGGCACCGTCCCCTCCCTCGACCACCCCGGGAAGTCCCTGACCGAGGAGATCCTCGACTTCGACCACGCCCACCCCACCCACGACGTGGGCCGACTCATCGACTCCGAGGGCCTGCGCATCAAGGGACCCAACTCCTATGAGCACATGCAGTTCACCAACCGCGAGCGCTACCTGCTCACCAAGCTGATGATGATGCCGGAGTCGCGGGAGTCCGAACTCGACGACATGTCGATCCAGCAGTGGTTCGCCGAGACCCCCCACTTCTTCACGACGAACTTCTGGTGGATGTGGAAGACGACCTTCGCCTTCAAGGAGGCCTCCTCCGTGGCGGAGCTGCGTCGCTACATGAACCGCATGATCCTGGAGTTCTCCCGCATCAACACCCTGGAGGGCGTGACCCGCACCCCCTACAACCAGTACGAGTCGGTGATCCTCCCGATGCGTACCTATCTCAAGGACCACGGCGTCACCTTTGTCACCAACCGCAAGGTCACCGAGTTCGTGTTCGCCGACACCCCCATGCGCGACGAGATCCGGGTGAGTGGCCTGAAGTACGAGAAGGTCGACGAGGACGGCGCCGAAGGCGTCATCGAGATCGGGCCACAGGACCTGGTCTTCGACACCAACGGCTCGATCACGGACTCCACCTCCATCGGTGACATGGACACCGCGATCGTGGAGGACATGCGCTACGCGCCCAGCGCTGCGCTGTGGAAGCAGGCCACCGGACACTTCTACAACCTGGGGGACCCCGACAAGTTCTTCGGGGACCGCTCCCAGTCCGAGTGGACGAGCTTCACGGTGACGACCTCCAACCACACGTTCATCAACGAGATCTCGCGCCTGACTAAGCAGTTGCCGGGCAACGCCCTCAACACCTTCGTCGACTCCTCCTGCTTGATCTCTCTCGTGGTGCACCACCAGCCCCACTACCACGCCCAGACCCCCGAGCAGGGTGTGTTCTGGGGCTACGCGCTCAAGCCCCGCGAGGTCGGGGACTTCGTGAAGAAGCCCTTCATCGAGATGACCGGGCGCGAGATGCTGGAGGAGACCCTAGGCCACCTCGGCCGCATCGACCACTCCGCCAACCCGGTCTCGGCACGCACCGAAGAACTGATGGACACGGTCATCAACTGCGTGCCCGCCCACATGCCCTACGCCTCGGCCCTGTTCAACCAGCGCACCACCACCGACCGTCCGCTGGTCGTGCCGAAGGGCTCGAAGAACTTGGCCTTCATCAGCCAGTTCGTCGAGATGCCCTTCGACATGGTCTTCACCGAGCAGTACTCAGTGCGCGCGGCACAGGTCGCCGTGTACACGCTGCTCGGCCTGGACCTGCCGTTGACCCCGCTGCACCACTACGAGAAGGACCCGAAGGTGCTCGCCAAGGCAACGGTCACCATGTTCCGCTGAGGATGCCGCCGGCACACGCCGAATGTCAGACGCAGCCCGGAGTCCTCCTCAGCGCGACTAGTGTCCTCCGCCGTTGATTCGGTGTAATAGTCGTCCGAGGGATTCGAGGATCTGGTCGGCGGTCTTGGTCCAGATGAACGGTTTCGGGTTCTCGTTCCATGCCTTGACCCAGTCGCGGAGGTCCTTCTCTAGAGCTTGCACGGATCGGTGGTCTGAGCGCTGCAGCAACTCTCGGGTGACTTCCGCGAACAGCCGCTCGACCTGGTTGATCCAGGACGAGTAGGTCGGGGTGAAGTGCATGTGGAACCGCGGGTGCTTGCCGAGCCAGGTGGTCACGGTCGGGGACTTGTGCGTGCCGTAGTTATCGCAAACCACGTGCACGTCCAAGTGCTCGGGCACCTGCTGGTCGATCTTCTGCAGGAACTTCTTGAACTCCACCGCCCGGTGCCGACGGTGGGTGGACGCGATCACCGTCCCGTCGGCGACGTTCATCGCGGCGAACAGGCTTGTCGTGCCGTGCCGGAAGTAATCATGCGTGCGCTTCTCGGGCATGCCCGGCATCATCGGGAACGCCGGCTGCGAGCGGGACAGCGCCTGCACCTGCGACTTCTCGTCCACCGACAACACGACCGCGGACTCGGGCGGGTCCAGGTAGAGGCCGACGATGTCGTAGACCAACTCCCACGAACAACGGGTCGTTGGAGAGCTTGAACCCGTCGGTGCGGTGCGGCTTCAGCCCGAACGCCTTCCAGATCCGCCCGATCGTCGAGGCCGACAAGCCGGTACGGTCAGCCATCTTCGCCCGTGACCAGTGCGTCGCGTTCTCCGGCGTCGACTCCAGCGTCGCCACGACGACATCCTCGACCTGTGACGCCGTCACCGTCGCCGGCCGCCCCGGACGAGGATCATCGGTCAGTCCGTCCAAGCGGGCCTCCAGGAACCGCGCCCGCCACTTGCTCACGGTGTTCTGCGAACAGCCGACCTGCTCCGCGACGGTCTTGTTGTCCAGCCCCTCGCCGCACGCCAGGATGATCCGGCACCGCAACGCCAGCGCCTGCGACGACTTCGCCCGCCGCACCCACCGTGCAAGTTGCTCCCGCTCCTCACCGGTGAGCTCCAGCGGGGTCGTCGGGCGTCCAGTGCGCGGCATGCCCCATTCTACAACTAATCCAATGAATTACTGGCGCACGACACTAGCATGTCGTCGGGGTTCGGGAGACCAGCCCGCCCGGGGAGGGGTGACAGCTGTGCCCGGACTGAACTTCGTGGCCATCGACTTCGAGACCGCGAACCGCGAGCGCGCCTCGGTCTGCCAGGTCGGCCTCACCCGCGTCGAGGACGGCTTGGTCTCGGCCGAGGATTCCTGGTACGTCGTCCCACCGACAGGCGCCCGTGACTTCGATCCGTGGAACATCCGCATCCACCACATCACGCCTGACACCGTCGCAAGCTCGGGCATCGACTGGGAGCAGTCTCTGGAGCGCCTCGAATCCTTCGCCGCCGGACAGACGTTGGTCGCGCACAATGCTCGTTTCGATCGTGGGGTCTACGAGGCCGCCTCCAGGCATCTGTGCCTTCCCGTTCCCGCCCACCGCTGGGAGGACACTCTGGTCCTGTCCAGACGGACTTTGGACCTCCCCGACCACAAGCTCACCACCGTGGCCCGACACCTGGGCATCGAGGACTTCACCCACCATGACGCCTGCGCGGACGCCCGTGCCTGTGCTCTCGTCGCCACCTCCATTGCGCGGCTGAACGGGGTGAGGGACCTCGACGGACTGTGGCCACGCAGTGTGCGCCGCACCGGGTCCGGGTCGATCCCGGGCGGAGCCGGGAGGTTCCACTCCCGCGGTCACTCCACCCCGAGCGCGCAGATGCCCCGGCCTGACCCCGACGCCGACCCCTCGAACCCCCTCTTCGGTCACCACGTCGTCATCACGGGCGACCTTCCGGGCCTGGACCGGTGGGAGGTGTTCCAACGTCTGGCCGCCCGTGGTGCCACTCCTCAGAAGGGCATCACCCACGCGACGAGCCTCCTGATCTGCGCCGGGCGTCCCGGCACACCCTCGGACGCCGACCTCGCGCGTGGCACGGGCAAGGAACGCAAGGCCGCCGACTACCGCTCCCGTGGCCAGTCCATCCTCCTCGTGGGTGCTCGGGAGGCGCTGGCCGTGCTGGGGGACTGACCGGGGCTCCCCGTCCTCCCATTCCTCCGGTCGGACAGTTCCTCAGGCGAGCCGCACGCGCAGGCGCCGGAAGTTGGGGACCACGTCCCCCACCCCCACCACGGCTTCCAGACGGGCGCGCTTGGCCGGGGTGCAGCCCATGCCGATGAACCCGCATCCCGCCGCACGAGCGGCACTGACATCGGACAGGGAGTCGCCGACCATGACGGCCGAACGGACGCCGGCAGGCGCCTCCCGGCCGAGCGCGGCGAGCGCCTGTCGGATCCCCCACGGATCGGGCTTGACGCGTTCGGGATGTCGCGGGTCCCGACCCACGACGGGCACCTGCGCCAATGCCGAAAGACACCGCCGCGCCAGGCGTTCCACGCAGGCCGGGGAGTTGTTCGTGACGACCGCCAATGGTCGTCCCTCAGCAACCCATTCGGCGATGACGTCCTCTGCCCCGGCCGCCAGGGGCGCGGTGGCCACCGCACGCAGCTCGGCCTCGGTCAACAGGGTGTCGATCTCACGCAGGAGACGGTCGTCCCACCGCGCAACGGGCTCACGCACGGGTGCGGTTCCCGGCATGTCGGACGCGCTCGGCACAGTGGATCCCAGTGGCTCCGACACCGGGGTCGGCCCGGGCGTGGCACGCGTCCCGCGCCCTTACCCGTATCCGCCCTCGTGGTCAAGTCCCGTGGTGTGGTGTAGATGTCCTTCGTTTCGTCCGTGTTGGTTGTTCATTGTTTGTTGAGGGTTGTCACGCGGTGAGCAGGCGGGCGGGTCGGCGTCGCTGCCGTGGTTGTGGAGCTGGTCGATGAGGCGGCGCATGGACAGCTCGGACAGGTAGCGTCGTTCCCCGTACTGCCATTCCTCGTGTTGGTCTTGGAGGACGGCGCCGATCAGGCGGGTCACGGAGCCTTCGTCGGGGAAGACCTGGACGACGTCGGTGCGGCGTTTGGTCTCCCGGCTCAACCGTTCGATGGGGTTGTTGGATCAGATCTTGTGCCAGTGCTCGCGCGGCATGGCGGCGAACGCGGTGAGGTCGGGCTCGGCGTTTTTGAGCATGCCCGCGATGTCGGGGAACGTGGTCTTCAGGGAGTCGGTGACCTGGTGGTAGCAGGCGACGACGGCCTCGGGGGTGGTCTGAGCAAAGATCGTGGCGATCACCGCGTTGACCGGCTTGGAACGCGCTGAGCCCAGCCTCTGAGTGACGTTGCGCGCGAAGGAGCCTGACACTCGTATAGGTGTCAAGCCCTCGCCGGCGAGTTGGATGACGTGGAACGGGTCCATGACCTCCACCGCGTCCGGCAGTGAACCGTCCCGGGTTCTTGGGTCTGCTGCAGGAAATGGTGACAGGTGGGGTTAGGCGGCTTGTGCCGTCTGTTGGGTCATGATGGTCTCGAACTGGATGGGGGTCAAACGTCCGAGGCGGGTTTGCCGGCGGCGCCGGTGGTAGG
>JAFAAX010000160.1 GCA_023426345.1 Actinomycetes bacterium | reverse complement strand
CGGGGCCGGCGGGCCGGGCGGGGGACGCCCGCCGAGGCGGCGATCCCGGCGCGCCCTGCGCCCTCTGTGGTGGTCCCTGCCCGTCATCGCCGTCATGCTGGCGGCCGCGATCGATCTCGTCGGGCTGCATGTGTGGTCCTACCGGTCGGGACTGGACTATCAGGACGGGCGCTACAGCGCGGCCCGGGCGGGGTACGAGGACCAGAGGTCGCTGACGGCCCACGGTCCCGAGCGGTGGGTGGCGGACTACAACCTGGGGTCCACGCTGCTCGCCCAGGGATGGCTGGACCAAGGCGTGGAACGCCTGCGGAGCGCCATGGAGCGCGTGCCGCGCGCGACGGATCTGGGCGGGGGCGCCCTGGAGGCCTACTCCTATGAGTGCCGGGTGCGCACGAACCTGGCGCTGGGCCTGGAGGCGCAGGGGGACCTCCGGTTCGCCGCCGAGTCCTGGACGGAGGCGGAGGGGCTCTACGTCGAGTCCTCCGATCTGCTGGCGCCGTGCCAGAGCTCGGCCTCCGCGTCGCCGCAGAGCGGCGGGCAGGGGCAGTCCGGCCACAGCGGTGGTCAGAGCGGCGGTCAGACGCAGTCCGGCGGCCAGGGCCAGTCGGGGGGCCAGGGCCAGTCGGGCGGCTCGGAGGGCTCAGGCGGCGGCCAGGGCCAGTCGGGGGAATCAGGCGACTCACCGATCGATCCGGGCGAGCAGGCCGGATCGGCCAAGGACCGCGTCGACCAGAAGGCGCAGGACGCGCGCGATCGCGCGGCCGGCAAGGAGCCCTCGCAGGCGGCGGGCGGCGGCTCGGGCGCCCAGGGAGGGTCGGACGGCGCCGGCGGGGGGCAGCCCTCGGGCGGCGGCTCGGGCTCGGGCTCCGATGGCCCTTCGGACGACGGCCAGGCGGGCTCCGGCGCCACACCGACGCCCGATCCCTACGCCGGTGAGACGGACGCCGAACGGCAGCGCCGCGAGGAGCTCCAGAACCGGCTGGACTCTACGAACGCCGATCAGCAGGACCGCTACGACCAGAACCGCCCGGGCCACGCCAACGGCGGCTGGTGAGCCCGGGACCACGATCCGGGCACCGGCCCGGACGCGTCCCCGCCGCCCTGTAGAGTGGGCGCGTGAAGGTCCTCCTGGTCGGCAGGGGTGGGCGCGAACATGCGCTGGCCCGAGCGCTGCTGCGCACCTCGGCTCCGGGGGATCCGGTCGAACTGGCGGTCCAGGCCGGCAATCCGGGCATCGACGCCCTGGGGGTCGGCCGTGTGACGCCGGTGGCATTCGATCCCACCGATCCCGCGGCCGTGGCCGAGACGGCCCGCCGGGTGGGCGCGGACCTGGTGGTCGTGGGCCCCGAGGCCCCATTGGTCGCCGGCGTCGCGGACGCGGTCCGTGAGGCCGGCATCCCCTGCTTCGGCCCGTCGCGGGCGGCCGCGCGGCTGGAGTCCTCCAAGAGCTTCGCGAAGGACGTCATGGCCGCCGCCGGAGTGCCCACCGCGTCGTCGCGCACCTGCCGCACCCTGGACCAGGTCGAGGCCGCCCTGGACCTCTTCGGCGCCCCGCACGTCGTCAAGGACGACGCCCTGGCCGCCGGCAAGGGCGTGGTGGTCACCTCCGACCGCCAGGAGGCCCGCGCCCACGCCGCCGCCTGCCTGTCCCGCGCCGACGGCGCCGTGGTCATCGAGGACTACCTGGACGGCCCCGAGGTCTCCCTGTTCTGCCTGTGCGACGGGCAACGCGCCGTCCCGCTGGTCCCCGCCCAGGACTTCAAACGCCTCGGCGACGCGAACCGGGGCCCGAACACGGGCGGGATGGGCGCCTACTCGCCGCTGCCCTGGCTGCCCGCCGACGTGGTGGACGAGGTGGTCGAGACGGTCGCCCGCCCGACGCTGGCCGAGATGGCGCGCCGGGGCGCGCCGTTCGTCGGCCTCCTCTACTGCGGGCTGGCCCTCACCCGCCGCGGCGTGCGGGTGGTCGAGTTCAACGTCCGGTTCGGGGATCCGGAGACGCAGGCCGTCCTGGAGCGCCTGGAGTCCCCGCTGGCGCCCCTGCTGCTCGCGGCGGCGGCCGGCGGCCTCGACGCGGTCGATGCGCCCCGCTGGTCCCCGGACGCGGTGGTGACGGTGGTCGTGGCCGCGCCCGGCTATCCCGGCGCCCCCGACACCGGCCACGCGATCCACGGTCTGAGCGCCGCCGGATCGCTGCCCGGCGTCCACGTCCTCCAGGCCGGCACGCGGCCGTCCTCGTCCCCCGATCGGGGCGACCCGCGCGGCGGGGCCCCGCTGCTCACCGCGGGCGGGCGGGTCCTGGACGTCGTCGGACGGGGAGGCACGTTGGAGGAGGCCCGCGCGGCCGCCTACCGGGGCGTCGCCGCGATCGGCGTGGACGGCGGCTGCCAGTACCGCACCGACATCGCCACCTGGGACCCGGACCTGGTCGCGCATCTCGCACACCCCGAGCCCCGGGTCTGACCCGCCCCCGGACGGGACCCGGAGAGGAAAGGACCGATCGACATGACGGACATGACCGACGCACTGGACCTCCCGGGATGGGTGCACCTGTCCTCCGGCAAGGTCCGCGACCTCTACGTGCCGATCGAGCAGACGGCTCCGGGCCCCTCGGGCGCGCCGCGCCTCGCCGCGTCCGCCGGGGAGCCCGGCGGGGGCGTCCAGCCGGGCGCGAAGGGCGCGGCGCGCCCGGAGGTCCTGCTGATGGTGACCTCGGACCGCATCAGCGCCTACGACCACATCCTGCCCACGCGGATCCCCGACAAGGGGAAGATCCTCAACCAGCTGGCCCTGTGGTGGATGGGCCAGGTCGAGGACCTCATCCCGAACCACGTCGTGTCCGCGGACGCCGCCGGCATGCCGCCCGTTCCCGGCGCCGTGGCCGGACGCGCCGTCGTGTGCCGGGCTCTGGCGATGGCGCCCCTCGAATGCGTCGTGCGCGGGTACCTCACGGGCTCGGGCCTGGCGGACTACCGGGCCACGGGCTCCGTGTGCGGGATCGCCCTGCCGGACGGGCTCGCCGAGTCCTCGAAGCTGCCCGAGCCGATCTTCACCCCGGCCGCCAAGGCCGAGCTCGGGCAGCACGACGAGAACATCGACTTCGACCGCGCCGTCGAGCTGGTCGGGGAGGACCTCGCGGAGCGCCTGAGGGAGACCTCGCTGGCGCTCTACCGCCGCGCCTCGGACATCGCGGCGCGGCGCGGCGTGATCATCGCGGACACGAAGTTCGAGTTCGGCGTGGACCGCGCCACCGGCGAGCTGGTCCTGGCCGACGAGGTCCTCACCCCGGACTCCTCCCGCTTCTGGCCCGCCGACGAATGGGTGCCCGGCGAGGTCACGCCCAGCTTCGACAAGCAGTACGTCCGCGACTGGCTGACCTCGCCCGACTCGGGCTGGGACCGTCGCGGCGACGCCGAGCCGCCGGCCCTCCCGCCCCAGATCGTCGCCGCGACGCGCGAGCGCTACCTGGAGGCCTTCCGCCGTCTGACCGGCGCGGAGCCGCAGCTGTGACGCGCCGCCGTCGGGCCTGCGCCGCGCGGCGCCGCCCTCGTCCATCGACCCCTGCCCCCACCCCCGACCCGAGGAGAGACCCGTGGGACGAATCATCGTCGAAGTGATGCCGAAGCCGGAGATCCTGGACCCGCAGGGCAAGGCGGTCGGCAGCGCGCTGCCGAGGCTGGGCATCACCGGCTTCACCGCCGTGCGCCAAGGCAAGTGCTTCCACCTGGGGGTCGACGGCCCCGTGACGGGCGCCTTGCTGGCGGACGCGCGTCGCGCCGCGGAAGAGGTCCTCTCCAACCCGATCATCGAGGACGTCGTGCGCGTCGAGGCGCTGCCCGACGACCAGGACGGCCCGGGCGCGGGGACGGCGGGGGAGCAGCGGTGACGCGCATCGGCGTGGTGACGTTCCCCGGCACGCTGGACGACCGCGACGCCGCGCGGGCCGTGCGGCTGGCGGGAGCGGAGCCCGTGCGCCTGTGGCACAAGGACCCCGATCTGCGCGGGGTCGAGGCCGTCGTCCTGCCGGGCGGCTTCTCCTACGGGGACTACCTGCGCGCCGGCGCCCTGGCGGCCATCGCGCCCGTGATGCGGGCGGTCGTCGAGGAGGCCTGGCGCGGCCTGCCGGTGCTCGGCGTCTGCAACGGCTTCCAGGTCCTGTGCGAGGCCCACCTGCTGGAGGGAGCACTCATCCGCAACTCGGGGCAGCGCTTCGTCTGCCGCGATCAGGAGCTGCTCGTCGAGAACGCGGACACCGCCTGGACGCGGGATCTGACGGCCGGGACTGCGATCACCATCCCGCTCAAGCACGGGGAGGGCTCCTTCCAGGCCTCCCCCGACGATCTGGCCCGTCTGGAGGACGAGGGGCGCGTGGTCTTCCGCTACGCCGGCCCCGGTGGCAACCCCAACGGGTCCGCGCACGGCATCGCGGGCATCGCGAACGCGGGCGGCAACGTCGTCGGGCTGATGCCCCATCCCGAGCACGCCGTCGAGCCCGGGTTCGGGCCGGTCGCGCGACGCGGGGCACACGTGTCCGCCCACGGAGGCACGGACGGCCTGGCCCTGTTCACGTCCGTCCTCCACGCGATGGTCGCCTGATCCTCCTGCCCCCTCCTGCCCCCTTCTCCCCCTCCCGCGAGAACGGTCCCCAATCCCCGCGAGAACGGTCCCTCGCTTCTCGGCGAGGAAGGCGACCGTTCTCGGCGGGGAAAGCAACCGTTCTCGCGAGACGGGGGGGAGAAAAGGGCAGATCCCGGCGACCCCGGGAACCCGGCCATGCGGGCGCCCTCGTCAATCCGAATCGAACCCACCCCACTGGAGCAAGCCATGACGACCCAGACCCACCCACGCGAGACACCTGACACGATCCAGGACGCGGCGGCGACCCCCGACCGCGAGATGCCCTGGGCGGAGCTGGGGCTGAAGGCCGACGAGTACGCGCGCATCCGCGGCATCCTGGGGCGGCGGCCCACGGACGCCGAGCTGGCGATGTACTCGGTGATGTGGAGTGAGCACTGCTCGTACAAGTCCTCCAAGAAGCACCTGGGGGAGCAGTTCGGTCAGAAGACGACCGACGCGATGCGAGCCCGGCTCATGGTGGGCATGGGGCAGAACGCGGGCGTCGTCGACATCGGGCAGGGATGGGCCGCGACGTTCAAGGTCGAGTCCCACAACCACCCGAGCTTCGTCGAGCCCTACCAGGGGGCGGCCACCGGCGTCGGCGGCATCGTCCGCGACATCATCGCGATGGGAGCCCGGCCGGTCGCCGTCATGGACCAGCTGCGCTTCGGGGCGGTGGACCATCCCGACACCGCGCGCGTCGTCCACGGCGTGGTCGCGGGCGTCGGCGGGTACGGGAACTGCCTGGGCCTGCCCAACATCGGCGGCGAGACCGAGTTCGACCCCTCCTACCAGGGCAACCCCCTGGTCAACGCCCTGTGCCTGGGGACGCTAAGGTATGAGGACATCCACCTGGCCAATGCGACCGGGCCGGGAAACCTCGTCGTGCTGTTCGGGGCGCGCACCGGTGGCGACGGGATCGGCGGCGCGTCGATCCTGGCGTCGGAGACCTTCGAGGACGGCATGCCGACGAAGCGTCCGTCCGTGCAGGTCGGCGACCCGTTCATGGAGAAGGTCCTCATCGAGTGCTGCCTGGAGCTGTTCGCGGCGGGCGTCGTGCAGGGGATCCAGGACCTGGGCGCGGCGGGGATCTCGTGCGCGACGTCGGAGCTCGCCTCCAACGGCGAGGCGGGCATCGGCATGCACGTCGACCTGGAGAACGTGCTGCTGCGCGACCCCACGCTGACGGCCGGGGAGATCCTGATGTCGGAGTCGCAGGAGCGCATGATGGCGATCGTGACGCCGGAGGACCGCGAGCGGTTCTTCGAGATCCTCGCGCGGTGGGACGTCGAGGCGTCCGTCATCGGGACGCTCACCGACGACGGCCGGCTGACGATCGACCACGACGGGGCGCGCATCGTGGACGTCGACCCGCGGACCGTGGCCAACGACGGGCCGGTGTACGACCGGCCCTATGCCCGCCCCGCCTGGCAGGACGCGCTGCAGGCCGCGGGCGTGCGGGCGGCGGGGCTCGCCCGTCCCGCGAGCGGCGTCGAGCTTGAGGGCGTGCTGCGGGCCGTGCTGGGCGACGTCAACCAGGGCTCGGCCGCCTGGGTGACCGACCAATACGATCGCTACGTCCAGGGCAACACGGCGCTGGCCCAGCCCGACGACGCCGGCGTCGTCCGCGTGGACGAGGCGTCCGGGCTGGGGGTCGCCCTGTCCACCGACGCCAACGGCTGGTACACGAAGCTCTCCCCGCGCGAGGGCGCCCGCCAGGCGCTCGCTGAGGCCTACCGCAACGTCGCCATGGTCGGCGCCGAGCCCGTCGCGATCACCGACTGCCTGAACTTCGGCAACCCCGAGGACCCGGACGCGATGTGGCAGCTGGTCACGGCGATGGAGGGGCTGGCGGACGGCTGCGTCGAGCTGGGCGTGCCGGTGACCGGCGGGAACGTCTCGCTGTACAACTCGTCGGGCCGCGCCCAGGGCCAGCCGGACTCCTCGATCAACCCGACGCCGGTCGTCGGGATGCTGGGGATCCTGGACGATGTCACGCGGGCGAACCCGTCGGGCTGGACCGAGGAGGGGCTGGCGGTCGTCCTGCTGGGGACCACTCGCGACGAGCTGGACGGCTCCGCGTGGGCGCGCGTCGTGCACGGGCACCTGGGCGGGCTGCCGCCGTCGGTGTCGCTGGCCGACGAGGCGGCGCTGGGCCGCGTCGTGCGCGCCCTGTCCGCCGTGGACGGGCCGGACGGGCGGCCGCTGGTGCGAGCCGCCCACGACCTATCGAACGGGGGACTGGTCCAGTCCCTCGTCGACGCCTCGTTGCGGTTCGGGATCGGGGGGTCCTTCGACATCTCGGGCGTCGCGGGTCGCCGGGGCTCCTCCACTACCATCGACGAGGGCGACGCTGCCGCAGTCGCGGGGAGCCCGACACTCGCCGGGCGCGCGGGCGAGGACGGGTCCGCGGGCGTCTCGCTCGAGGGCGGCCTGTCCGACTTCGAGGTCCTGCTGTCCGAGTCCCAGGCGCGCGCGCTCGTCGCGGTCCCCGAGGGCGCGCTGCCGGCGGTGTCCGCCGCCGCCCGGGCCGAGGGCGTCGCGGCCGTGCGCATCGGCACCACCGGCGGCGACCTGCTGGCCGTGACGGGCGCGGATCTGCTGGCCGAGCTGTCCGGCGGAGCCGGCTGGGTCATCGACCTGGCCGAGCTGCGCGCGCTGCAGGAGGCGGCTCTGCGCGACCGCTTCTGACGACGCGGGCGCGGCGCTGCGGGACCCGGCCACGAGATCCTAGGCTGGGCTGTGGAACCCGAGAGGCCGCCAGACCAGGAGGAGTCATCATGGCACCGACCGCACCGACCGCACCGACGAAGGTGGCGTTCCTGCTCAAGAGGGGCGTCGAGCAGCCCGAGCTCACCGAGCCCTGGAAGGCCGTCCAGGAGGCGGGGGCGACCCCCGTCCTCGTCTCCGAGGAGCCGGGGACCGTCACCGCCCTCATCCACGACTGGGACCGGGGCGACGACTTCGCCGTCGACGTCACCCTGGACCAGGCCGATCCGGCGGACTACGCGGCCCTGGTCCTGCCGGGAGGCACGCTCAACGCCGACAAGATCCGCACCAACCCCCAGGCGATCGCCTTCGTCCGCGCTTTCGTCGAGTCGGGCAAGCCGATCGCCTCGATCTGCCATGGTCCCTGGATCCTCATCGAGGCCGACGCCGTGCGGGGGCGGCGGATGACCTCGACGACGCGCATCTCCACGGACCTCAAGAACGCCGGAGCCGACTGGGTGGACGAGGAGGTCGTCGTCGACGGTCCCCTCATCACCAGCCGCAGCCCGCGGGACCTGCCCGCCTTCGACGCGGCCCTGGTGGGCGCCCTGCGCGCGATCGGCTGACCGCCGCATCCGACCGGCACGTGTCCGAGGGCGCGCCCGCGCCGCCGGCTGTGACGGATCGCGCGGCGGGCGCCGGGCCCGGGGCCGTTCCCCCGGTCCCGCATCCGGTGCATACTGGTTGTTGACATTGCAACAAACAGGTGGGGGCGCCGCAGCCGCGATCGGGGCCTCCCGGTCACCGTGCGGAGGGTCCCCTCGCACCGTCTCGAAAGGACCGTCCTCCCCATGACACACACCGTCGCCTACATCGTCGGCTCCGCCTCGGACGACTCGCTCAACCGTCGCCTGGCCAACGCCCTCGTCCTGGCCGCGCCGGAGGATCTGGAGTTCGTCGAGGCCCCGATCGCGGACCTCCCCTTCTACAAGCCCGAGTACGACGGCGCGTTCCCCGAGGTCGGCGCCCGCCTCAAGGAGACGATCGAGGGAGCCGACGCGGTCCTCGTGATCACCCCCGAGTACAACCGGTCGATCCCCGCCGTCCTCAAGAACGCCCTGGAGTGGCTGTCTCGGCCGATGGGCCGGAACTCCCTGGCAGGCAAGCCCGTCATGGTGGCGGGGGCCTCCGGTGGCCTCACCGGCGCCTCCGTGGCCGTCGTCCAGCTGCGCGGCATGCTCACGATGTTCAACGTCCATCTCATGGCCCAGCCCGAGATGTTCATCCGCATCCGCAAGGACCAGTTCGGGCCCGACGGCCGCGCGCTCACTGAGGGCACGCAGGACCATTTCGAGAACGTCATGGGCCTCTTCGCCGACTACGTCGCGAAGTTCTCGGACTGATGCGTCCCCGGTCCGTGGGTGAGTGCGATGGTCGCCGCCGTCTCCCCTGACGAGGGCGCCTCCGGTGCGGGCGCGGGACGCGCCCGCACCGCGGGGGTGCGCGTCCAGGCCGTCGTCATCGGGGCCGGACAGGCCGGTCTGGTGGCCGCCCACGAGCTGGCCCGCCGGGGCCTGGAGCCGGGACGGGACTTCGTCGTCCTAGACGCCGCCGAGGGGCCGGGCGGCGCCTGGCGCGAGCGCTGGGACTCGCTGACCTTCGACCGCGCCCACGGCATCGCCGATCTGCCGGGCCTGCCACTGCCGGCCCCGGATCCCCGCGAGCCGAGTTCGCGCGTCGTCTCGCGCTACTTCGCGGACTATGAGAGCACGTTCGATCTGCACGTCGTGAGGCCGGCGACGGTGCTGGCCGTCCGCTCCTCACCGGAGGCGGCGCCGCCCCTCGACCTGTCGGCGCCGCCGCACGCTCCTGCCCTCGCGGAGGCCGCGCCGTCCGCGGACGGGTCCGGGTCGCCGGTGGACCCCGCCGCGCCCGCGGGGGGCGGGACGAGCGGCGAGGCGTCGCCCTCGTCGGCGGGGCCGGGAGACGCCATCGCGCGCGGAACGTGGCTTGATGTGGACGTGGACGTCGCGGGGGAGAGACGGACCTACGTCACGCGGCTGGTGATCTCGGCGACGGGCACGTGGTCGCACCCGTTCATCCCCTATGTGCCCGGCGCGGAGACCTTCGGCGGCTGGCAGCTGCACACCGTCGACTTCGTGCGGGCCCGGGACTTCGCCGGGGAGCGCGTCGTGGTCGTGGGCGGAGGGCTGTCCGCCGTCCAGTTCCTGCTCCAGATCGCGCCGGTGGCGGCGTCGACCGTGTGGGCCACCCGGCAGCCGCCGAACTTCACGCGCGTCGGATTCGACGCCGTGTGGGGCGCGGACGTCGAGCAGGCCGTCGACCAGCGGACGGGCGCCGGGCTGCCGCCCGCCTCGGTGGTGCGGACCACGGGCATCCCGATGGAGCCGGAGTATCTGCGAGGCGTCGCCGACGGCGTGCTGGTGAGCCGCGGGATGTTCGATCGGGTGGGGGAGCGCCGGGTCCGCTTCTCCCCTGCGGCGGCCCTCCCGCAGGACGATCCGCGGCGCGGGGGGCTGGGTCCGTCGGCGCCGTCGAAGGCGGAGTCGGACCGCGGGCCGGCCGTGCCGGAGTCGTGGCAGCCGTATGGGACTGCGACCTGGGTGGATGCGGATGTCCTGTTCTGGAACACGGGGTTTCGGCCGGCGATCGGGCACCTGGCCCCGCTGCAGTTGCGTGAGGCCGGCGGCGGCATCCGCCTGGACGGGCGTGTCGCGGTGGCCCGCGACCCCCGGGTGCTGATGGTCGGGTACGGGGCGAGCGCCTCCACGCGCGGCGCCGCGCATGCGGGGCGCGAGGCCGGCCGCCTGGCCGTGCGGCGCTTGGGCCTCTAGGAGGCGCGGGCCCGGGTCGGCGGGCAGCGAAACCGGGCGGAGCGGAGCTGGGCGGAGCGGCGCGGTCCGGGCGGCGCCGGCGCCGACTTCGGTTCTCTTTCCCCGCGACTTCGGTTCTCTTTCC